>JADLBD010000259.1 GCA_020847975.1 Bryobacterales bacterium
CGCAACTGAACCAAAAGACGGGGATATGATCATATCCCGGCACTTTGGTTCCGCCGGAAAGGCCGGCCGAGCATCTATGTCGTTGACTCACTGCGACTTCCCCGTCGTTGCAAAGTAGGCACGCCCATCTGTTTTTTCCGTAAACTCATTCGAGTCTCTCGGCTGGTGTCAGTATAATCCTATTCGCAGCTCCTCGCTCGTCAGGAGGCGCCTTCCGCGGGCCGTACTATTTCCCCGGCAACGCAAACACAATGTAGCCTCGGGGCAAGTCCGTGCGCACAGTTTCGGTTGCACCGCTGCGGCGGGGGTGCCCCCCTCCTGTGTTGATGTTCGAACTCGCCGAAACCACCAGGTACTGCCGCCCTCCGGCCTCGTACATTGCCGGGATCCCCTCGGCGGCCGCAGGCAAGGAAAAACTCCATAAGACCTTACCCGTCTCCTCATCGAGCGCGCGGAGTTTGCCGTCGCTGGCGGCGATGAAAATCAGCCCGGCCGACGTCACGATCATCCCGTGGTGTTCGGCCATGAACGCCCCTGTGTCGCGAGCGCCCTGCGCGGCTGCTTCGGCATCCTGGCCCAATGGAACTTTCCACTTGATGGATCCGGCATTCAGGTCATACGCCACCACCGAAGACCACGGCGGACCGATGATGTAGGGCTGGTCCGGATACAGGCCCCAGTTCGTGTAGTAGCGAACGCGAGGCGTGGCAATGCCCGGCGGATAGGGGGGACCGCCGAGCGGCGTGTATGGATTTGGGTCCTCTTGCCGCATCTCGAGCCCGTCCGGCGCTCCGCCGGAGGCGACCACCGGTCCTCGCGCCGCCGGGTTCCCCGCCTGTCCGCCTTCCGAGGAGCCGGCGGGTTCCAAGCTGCTGAGATAGTCAAACAAGCGCTTCGCACCCCTGTCGCCCAAATCCGGAAACCCCGGCATCTCTCCCTTCCCGGAGTGGACCGTACGGCGGAACGATTCAAACGCGATACGTTTGCCGATGGCGGCAAGCGGCGGCGGACCGGATCCGGAGCGGACGCCGTTCACCCCGTGACACACCTCGCACCTTGCCGCATAGACGGCTTTCGCGCCGGTGGCCTTGGTGCGCTTCCCCAAAGGATCTTCGAGACTCAGCTTGTAAACCGTCGGCCAGTCCTGCGTATTCAGGTACAGCAACCCTTTGGCCGGGTTCACCGCGCCGCTCCCCCAATTCGATCCGCCGCGGGCTCCCGGCAGCGAAATCGTCTCCGTCAATCCGGGCGGCGTGAAGATGCCTTCGTTGCGCATACCGGCGATTCGGTCCTTCCATGCGGCGCGTTCCTCGGGCGTGAGGATATACGGGTTCACATCGCCGGGGGTGATTTTCTGCCGCGCGAAGGGAGGGGGAGCCGTGGGGAACGGCTGCGTGGGCCACGCCTGCTCGCCGGGCATCAAACTTTTCGGTACGGGGCGCTCTTCGATAGGCCACAGGGGGTTGCCTGTCACGCGATCGAACACGTACAGGAAACCCTGCTTGCTCGATTGCGCCACCACATCCACGAGTTTTCCGTCATGTCTCACCGTGAGCAGTTGCGGCGCGGCGGTTGTGTCATAGTCCCACAAATCGTGGTGCACCAGTTGGAAATGCCACAACCTTTTTCCCGTGCGCGCATCGAGCGCCAGCAGACAATTCGCGAACAGGTTCGTCCCGATCCGGTCCGCTCCATAGTAATCGTAGGTCGGTGATCCCGTGGGAAAGTAGGCGATCCCCCGCCTGGCATCCACCGTAATCTCCCCCCACGTGTTCGCGCCGCCCGAGTATCTCCACGCATCTTTGGGCCAAGTCTCATAGCCGAACTCGCCGGGGTGCGGAATCGTGTGAAATGTCCACGCCAGCTTGCCTGTAATGACGTTGTAGGCGCGAATGTCGCCCGGAGGCGAAAGGTAAGCTTCGCCCGGCGTGGACCCCAACAAGATCAGGTCTTCGAAAACCCGGCCGGGAGTGTCGGTTTGAATGCGATGGATGGAGCGCGGATCCCGGCCCAGGCCTTCCCGGAGATCCACGAGTCCCTTCCTGCCGAAGCTCAGAATCGACTTCCCGGTCCGGGCGTCGATCTCCTCCAGATAGTCATTGATGGCGAAGATCAACCGCCTGTCTTTGCGGTCCTGGCTTTCCCAGTATGCGATGCCCCTCGTCGAAAGCCCGGGAAGGTTTTCATGGATCCAGATCTCCTTGCCCGTGGCGGCGTCCAATGCCACCAGCGAACTGTTCTTCGCCAGCACATACATGACGTCATCGATAATGACCGGGTTGAATAGATAGGAATGGCTATCCCCCGTGGGATAAGTCCACGCCACCTGCAACTGGCTCACGTTGGACTTGTTGACCTGGTCCAACGCGACGTAATGGGAAGAGTCCGGTCCCCCGCCATAGTCGGCCCACTGTCTGTGGTTCTGTCCGGCAGGCGCCAACAGGACGGTCATTCCAATCGTGAGCAAGAGCCGGGCCGTCTTCCGGCTGCGTTTGGTTATGTAGTAGAGCATTTGGATCACCGTCTGGCGGACGGCGCCTTTGATGATATCGAACATCGGGCGATGGTGGCGCCAGCCGGCAAGGCGAACCAGGCGGCAATTCGGATTGGGTCCGGCAGCACCCCTGAACTCGCGGCGCGCGCCATGGAGGAACGATTGCGGTCGTGTCAGCCGGGAGCGGTTGATTTCGCTCAGTGTGCTCTCGCGAGATCATCTCAAGTGCGCGCGTGTGCATGAGAGCGTAACAGCCCGGAATGGCGGGCGCATCGCGGGCGGCACCAGAGTGGGAACCACTACAACCCGAGTTCGGCAGTTGTATCTCGCACGCGCATTCGGAGGATCATTTCTCGCCGCCAGTCTGCGCCGATGGCCGGCAAACTGGACATCGAGAGCGGGAGGCCACCGGCGCTCGTTTCCGTGGTTATATGGGGCGTGATCCAGGATCAATTGGGACGGAGCACATCTCCGAGATGGGCTTTGTCAACTTGCCTGATTTCCGAGTGGTCTAACTAACTAACTAACTAACTAGCCAAGGGCTTCGGTAGAGTAGGGCATTTCCCGCATCCAGCTCTCCGACCATCTTCTTCCGGCGGCATTCGCCGCAAGCCAGGCAGGTGGCTCACCCTCCCCACCATCTGATACAGCCGACACCGTTTGTACAGGAACTGGTAGTTCCAGCGCTTCCGAGCGGACCGCCAACCGCGTTGGTGTTTGCGCCGGAGCCATAACTGCAGCTCGCTCAGCACGGCCCAGTCGATCTTGTGGAAGATCCGGTTGCTGTTGCCGACCCGGAAATAGGTACACCACCCATTCAGGATCGGGTTCAGCTTCCGAATCACCTCGCCGACCGAGGCGCTACTGGGAAACGATCGGACCACTTCGCGCACCCGATCCCGGATATGTTGGCACGCCTTTTTGCGCGGCCACATGTACAGCACCCGTCTCGGGGGTTTCCGGAACTCGAAGCCTAGAAACGCGAAGCCCTCTTCCACCGTCGTGAGCCGACTCTTCTCCTGGTTCACTACCAATCGTAGAGCCGCAAACTGGTTTTGGAGGCGCTCCCACGCTTGCCTGGCCTCGGATTCCGTACGCGCCAGCAGCCCCATATCATCCGCATAGCGGACGAGCACGACGGAATTACTCATCGTGCCGTCGCCGCAACACCACTGACGATCCACTTCATGAAGCATGATGTTGGAAAGCAGCGGCGAAACCACCCCGCCCTGAGGAGAGCCCCGGTCGGGCTGTGTTACCTTGCCTTCCTCCATGACCCCCGCTTTCAACCAAGCTCGGATCAGGCGCATGACTCGTACGTCTCCAACCCGACGTCCCACCAACTCTAGAGGGAGTTCGTGCGAAATCGTGTCGAAGTAGGACTTTAAGTCAACGTCGACCACGTGAGAATAGCCGGCCTGGGTTTTCTCAGCGATGATGCTGAGCGCCATGCGCGGTGTCTTCTCCGGGCGGAACCCGAACGAACAAGGCACGAAATCGGCTTCGTTTTCCCCGGCTGTCCGGGCTTTGGTATGTGAACCCGGCGGACTAACGAAACCCGGTAGCTGCCGTCACGAAGTTCCTGTTCGATCTCGCTCAGGAACCGCGCTTCGCCATATTCCCGTATCTCGTCGATATCCACCTCGTCCACACCCGCGGCACCCTTGCTGGACTTCACCCGTCGCCAGGCCTCTTGCAGGATGTCCTGCCGACAGACCTTATCGTAGAGAAGCGTAAACCTCCTTTCCGGTTGTTGCTTGGCCACTCGGTATAGCGTCCTCTGCAGTTTGCGGGCATGGTCTAATCTCGCGGGCGCTTTGCGCTTGGCTCGATTGGGCCGGGGTTGAGCCTTCCCTGGCGGGGGCAATCCGGCTGCCTTTCCCAACTTTGGACGTTTGATGGAAGTAGCGGCCCTTCCCTCCCCTCGGTTTTCCCGAGGTTCCTCGGTACTACGCCACCTCCGACTCCCTGCTCGGCATAGTTGCTGCGCTTTCGGGTTTCGCCCTTATACGCTTCCCTACCGGTCGGAGTCGCCTCCGCCGGACCGAACAGGGTCTCTCCGGTTGTGCTGATGCGCTGTCTTTGCGTGCCACCGCCCTCTACACCGTCCCGGCGGGCTGGATTCACTCTCGCTGCATTCCGGACCGTGGCAGGCTTCACCTCCAAGGGACAGGCTCGCCCCGGGAAAAGATCCAGATGAATTGGCATGATCGCTGGTGGATATGACGATGCTGAAACGGCGTTCACTTCTGTTGCGGCCCGCAAATTCGCCTCGCCCTCCTGCCAACAGGTGAGGGCTTTGTCGTCCCGCTTCTCCGCATCAGGTTGCCCCGAGGCGGAGGGGACCAGGCTATCGGGTGAGCGAGTCATTACCCGAGCTGATTCCTTTCATTCAGCAAGTACATCAACATCACTTCGGACACGCCCCTTGATATCCCTGCGGGATATGGAAGTCAGGAGTGAGGAGTAAGGATGGCGGTGGTGTATGCGTGGAGTAAGCGGCTGACTTCTTCCAGCAGTGGAGTGAGTTTGGCGGTATTGCCGTAGCCGAGGTCTGTGGCAAGGATCAGGAAATAGCGGCATTCCTCGACTGACCCCTCGGCTATGTTCATGAACCGGGCCTTGTCGGGCTTGCTGCGGCGGCGGAATCCCTCGGCGATGTTGGCTGGAATGGATACGGCCGCCCGGCGCATCCGGAGTGAGAGGCTGTAGGTTTCGTGCTTGGGGAGGGCTGCGGTGAAGGCATGGTCCGCGCAGGTCTCGAGACGGCCATAGAGCAAGCATCCACATAGCATCCGGTTTGGGCCTTGCGCGCGCGAGACGCGGGCGTGTGGGAAGATGATTGTCGTGCATTTTCGCATTTCCATTGTGCTGCTGGGTTTTCTGCTGGCCTTTGCCGGATGCTCGAGCCGGAACACCACGCAGAGTGGGAAACAGCCGGAGAAGCAGGCTGCGGCGAAGACGAGCGCGGTGAACTCATCCTCGGATTGTGTTCGCGGCGAGCCGGAGGCTCTGCTCGGTTCGCACTCCGTCTTCAAGCAAGCCGGACCGCACGAGGCGTTGGAGACCGTGGATACGGGTTCGCCCATCCAACTCGTGATCCATCATTTCGGCTGCACGCATTATGCCCTCGATTTCGAATTCACATTTCCGGGCGAACGGATGCCGGATCCGCATGTGTCGATCAAGGATGCCGCGGCGCTGCTGGAGAAGCTTCCGTTCAAAGAGGGGAATAAGCAAGCAATGAAGGGCATTGTCGCGGCGATGCGGCGGATGGCCGAGGATCCCTATAAGCAGCCGCTCACGATGTCCGAGACGGAAACGCTGGCGGCGACCACGCCCGCGCTGAATGTTCTTCGCATTCGCTATGACGTGGCGCTGTGAGGATCGAGATCCCTCATAGATTGGGTGAGTTTTTCGGGATCTCGATGTGGAAAGCGGGGTCGGTGGGTGGGGGAATGACGTTCGACACGGCCTTGTGAGCCTTTATCGCGGCGAGGAAGGCGGCCTGTTTGTCTGACGGTATCGAACTGGGGGCAACATCGAAGGTGTAGTGCGTATCGCTGATGTGCTTGGAGACTTTCGTTGGGCCTACTTCGAGGATCTTGGCGAGCATCAACGCAATCACGGTATCTCTGGGCTTGTCTTTGTTGGCAGCGTAGACATCCACTACCTTGTCGCCGGCAGCGGCGTACATGTTTTTGTTGAACTGAACGCCTTTGGAAACGCAGTTTTCATACATGACGCGGGCCTGTTCGGCGGGCGTGCGGGAGACGCTGGTGACCTTGGCTCGCGACAGACCCGCCGCTTTGAGGATTTCCTTCAGCACTTTGGCGGCGGGAGCGGGGAGTGTGTTGCCTTCGAGTATGGGTTCGCCGGAAGTGGAAGGGGTGGGGCCGCCACCACCGCCGAGGGCCTTGAGAGTGCGCCCGCCGGGGTCGACGCGCCCGTCCGGTGTTTGGGTTTGCAGGACGCGTCTTTGAAACTCCTCGATCATGAGGATGGTCTGGGGGTCACAAGTTCCGGAGACAGTCACCGGGAGGAAAGGGACGAGTTTCGCGATGTTCTGGTTGAGGAGGGTTTGAATTGTTTTGACATCATTGGGACGATTGGCGCCGCCCCTGCCCACGGTTCCAGTGATAGCCGACATGATGGTCTCCTAATCAAGCGAAGTGATTCTACCACGCAGATGGGGTGGTGTCTCACCCCACCTTTACGGCGGACGGCGCTTCGGGGCTGGCGTTGGCGATTTGGATGAGGTTGGGGTTGGGGGCGCGAAAACTGAGGACGTCCATGGGGCAGACGGTGACGCAGATGCCGCAGCCGATGCAGGAAGTGGCGAGATTGTCGATGGGCTTCTGTTTGAGGGCGAAGCTCATGACGTCGATGCCGACCTGGCAATTGCGGGAACATTCGCCGCAGGCGATGCATTTTTCGTTGGCACGGATGGCGAACCGGCTGACGTGGAAGCGGGTGTAGAGGGCTCCGGTTAATTGCATCAGTTTGGCGAGGGGGCACCAGTAGCGGCACCAGACCTTGCCGCCGAGGAAGGGGTAGAGAGTTACGGGTAGCAGACCGACGAGCCAGAGATCGACGATGAGGCCGTACCAATCGAGTGCATAGAAAGAGGCGTGCTTGAAGGCGTCGATGGTGTCGCGGGTGAGGACCATCAAGGTGACGATGACGGCGATTACCAAGACGGCTGTGCCCATGCGCTCCCACCGGATGCTGGTTTTGCCTTTGGGGGCGAGATGGCGCCAGCGGTCGCCGAAGGTTTCGGCGAGGCCGCCACAGCCGCAGATCCAGGAGCAGTAGCGCTTGCCGTGAAAGAGGACGAATAGCGGGATGATGACGAAGGTGAGGAAGACGCCCCAGACCACCCAGACCCGATTGGGGGAGCCGAGGAAGGTGTGGAAGAAGAGGGGCCAGGCGTAGATCAAACCGTAGGAGCGCCAGGCTTGCTGGGCGAACGAGGGATCATGGGCGAGCTTTGCGCCGACCCACTCGTATTTGATGGCGTATTGAAACAGAAATTCGGGGATGATGAAGAAGAAAATCCACTGAAAACTGAGCAGGCTGACGTAGCGCCAGATTTGAAAGCGGTCTTTGCGGTCGAGGCCCCAGCGGCGCATGGCGTGGAGTCCGAAGACGGTCATGAGGAGCGAGTAGATGACGGTGTACCAGAAACTCCAGGGGCGCTCGAGGAAGCTGAGGGTTTTGTAGCCCCAGCCCTTGTAGGGCCAGAACTCGCTGTTGTAGCCGCGTTTGATGCCGTAGACGGCGTAGCAGAGGAAGAAGGAGAAGGCGAGCCAGGAATAGCGCGAGCCGCGGGCGCCGGAGGTTACGAGGCCTGCGAGAGCGGCGAGGCTGAGCAGCAGACCGGGCATGCGGAAGGCGTCGAATGCGGCGATGTCTGTCTTGCCGCCGTACATCCACATGCCGAGAAAGGCCGCGGCAAGCAGGAGGAAGGAGAGGAGGGGGTTGCCGGTCCATTCGTTTTCGAGTTGAATGCCGAGGGATTTGAGGAAGGCGGTGGGGAGTTCGGCTCCGACGAGGACGAAGGCGTGGTGATAGGGGAGGGATTCGGCGCGTTTGCGGCCGTTCTCATCGATTTCAAGGGTGTACGTGGAGTCGTCAAAGCGCTTCACGTTGGAGTTGAAAACTACCTTGATTTTGCCCGCGGCGACGGCTTCGTGGAGCAGACGCTCGTTGTCCTTGAAGATGCGGCTGAACTCGCCGGCGCGGTAGCTGAGAGTGACGCGGTTCTGTTCGCTGAGCGTGAGGGCGGCCTCGACGGCGCTGTTGCCGCCGCCGACGACGAGGATATCCTCGCCGTGGTAGTGCCTGGGGGAGTAGAGGCGGTGGTAGACGTTGGGGCGGTCCTGGCCAGGAACGCCGAGTTTGCGCGGATTGCCGCGCTGTCCGGTGGCAAGGACGACACGGCGGGCGGCGTAGACGCCCTTTGCGGTTCTTACATCCAGGGCTCCATCCTGGCGGCGGCTGACGGCGGCGACGCCCTCGCTGGTGCGGACATCGAGGCGGTTGTCACGGACGATCCGGGTCCAGCGGTTGACCAGGTCTTCCTTGCGTGCGCCGTCGAGCCAGAGCTTTCCTTTGGGGACAGTCTGGTCGGGTTCGGCGTAGACCCACTTGCCTTCCGGAAAATCCTCGATGGTATTGGCGATTTTTCCTTTTTCGAGGACGAGGACGCGCAAGCCGCGGTCCTGGGCGACGAGGGCGCAGTTGAGTCCGGCGGCTCCCGCGCCGACGACGATGAGGTCGTAGAGGGAGGAGTCTCCGCCGCGTGCGTTGGGGAGGGCGGCGATGTGTTCGGCAACGTCGTTGCCCTGAGCCATGGCGAGCTTGACCACCGGCGCGCCGGCCAGATCGCCGATGATGTAGAGGCCTTTGACATTGCTTTCGAAGTTCGCATTGACGCGCGGGCGGCGGGAGGGCATGTTCGGACTGTCGAGGATAGTTTGCAGGAATCCGGGGATGGATGGCAGCATGTTCAAGTCCTCTCGACTTCGGAACTGACGGAAGGTGTGAGTGGGGAACCGCAGTGGGAACAGCGGCGGGCGGAGGGGTGGTTGTCCCGCGCGCAGGCGGGGCAGCGGGCAGGAGCGGACGTAGCGGGAATCTTCGCGAGGCCGGCTGGGACGGGCGCACCGGCGCTGCGTTTGAGGACCAACTGATGAGCGGCGAAGCCGGCGATGAGGAGAGTGAGGAGAAGGAGCAGACCCGCGAGGAGGTATGTGTTGCTCATGCGGACGGTATCGCCGGTGAATTGAATGGAATTGGGCTTGTACATGCGGATGTACTTGTCCGGGTCCTGGAGGAATTCTTTTTCGAGGGGCTTCATGACGGCGAAACGCTGGCCATCGACCATGTAGGCAACATCGTTGTGGTCGCAGCGGCCGTAGCAGACGACACAGGTTTCGCCGTCTTTGGCGGGCATGGGGCCCCGGATGTCGTGCCTGGGGGGCTGTTCGGCGAGGAGGATGACGATGCCCAGCAGGGAAAGAAGGGCCGCGGTTTTCATACGTCTCATGTGCAGATTCCCAGAGGAAGAGTCCTTATTCCCGAGCATGAGCCAGTTTTTTGGGGGGCGCAAGGGCGCGCGTGATTCCCACAATTGTGTATTCGCGGGAAATCAGCAGCCGGTCACTCGAAGGGGAAAAATATTTCCTGGGGCGGGCAGGGCGGGGTGTTCCCGTGGCTCTTGCCGTGGAAGCCACGGGAACGCTGGAGAGGCGGATCAGGCGCGGAACAATTCGGCGAAGCGTTTGGCGACGATGCGGTGTTCGTTGCCGTGCATCATCCAGACGCTGACCATGATTTTGCCCTTGCCCTGAAGCAGGGTGTAGATGGCCGGGTCGCTCTCAATCAGTTGATGGTGAATTTCGCGGGCGGGTTTGAGTTTAGCCTCGTCCCATTCGATTATGAGGTGCGGCACCTGGTTGGCGATTTGGGGAACCTGGCGGGAGAGTTTGAGGCCGTCGATTTTGGAGAGGGTGGCGGTCATTTCCGTGACGCGGCGGTCGAGTTCGCGGCTTTCGGCTTCGTGGTCGACTTTGAGGAAGCGTTCGAGGGCGGCAACCATGCCGACGATCTCTTCTTTGCCGACCTTCATGCCGCGGCCCACGCCGGCGTACGGGCTTTGCGCCTCGGCGGCAGCTTCGATGAGGTCCTTGCGGCCGAGGAGAAGACCGGAGCATTGCGGTCCGAGCATTCCCTTACCGCCGCTGAAGGCGACGAGGTCGAAGCCGTCGCGGTTGACGTAGTTCCAGAGGTTTTCCTTGGGGGGAACGTCGGCGGCGGCGTCATTGAAGGTGGGGACGTTATGCTTCCTGGCGATGCGGACCCACTCCTCGCGCTGGATCTTGCCGTGATTCTCGGCCTTGTTGAGGTAGAACATCATGGCGGTGCGGGAACTGATGGCGTTTTCGAGTTCCTCGGCGGTTTCGACGCTGATGACTTTGCCGCCGACCACCTGCATCTGGTGTTCGTAGCCATCGTGATGGGACTTCTGCTGGATGACTTCGAAGGGACCGTCCTGGGAGGGGAGCGCCCAGAGCTTTTTCTTGTCGCCGCGGGCCATGCAGACGGCGGTTCCGACGGCAATGGAGGAGGCTGCGCCGCCGGTGACCATTGCGGCAGGGACGTTCAGCAATTCAGCGATGTGGGCTCCGGCCTTTTTTTGAAGGTCCGGGAGATGGACGAAATGGAGAGAGGCTTCGTCCATGGCGCGAACGACTTCGGGGGGCATGAGAGAGCCGCCGAGGACGGTGACGGTGCCCATGCCGTTGATGACGGGTTTGACGCCGAGCCGTTCGTAAACCTCGGCGGAGGGCTTGGAGGAGATTTTGCCGGCTTTGGCGGAGGCGGCGAGAGTGGATGCGGCCGCGGCGGCCTGGAAGAGATTCCGTCGGGTGGGTTTCATGGAGGGATTGTCTCTCTGTTGGGGGAGCGGGCGCAAGGGGCATGGTCTCTCCGCACCTGCAACCATGTGCGGCGTGGGGATGGCGCGCCACGGGCCGGAATCCTCCGCTCATTGCTGATACCTTGGTTGTCTATGACGTCTTCGACGACGCCCGCCACGCCGCCAAACGCCTCGATGAGTTCCGCCCACTGGCGAGCGCTCACCCTGCTTGTCCTTTCTGTCGGCATCAACTACATCGACCGCGGCAGTCTCTCGATCGCCGCCCCCGTCCTGCAAAAAGAAATGGCGCTCACGCCGGAGCAACTCGGGCTCCTGCTGTCCGCGTTCTTCTGGACCTACGCCTCCTTCCAGGTCGTCGCCGGGTGGCTGGTCGAGCGCTTCTCCGTCAATCTGGTTTTCGGCATTGGCTTCATGCTCTGGTCCTGCGCCACGGCCGCCACCGGCATGGTCACGGGCTTCGCGGCTTTGCTGCTTCTGCGCGTCCTGCTCGGCGCCGGCGAATCAGTGGCCTTTCCGGCCTACTCCAAAATCCTCGCCACCGGCTTCCCCGGCCGGCACAGCGGACTCACCAACGGCCTGATTGACGCCGGCTCGAAGCTCGGTCCGGCGATTGGCACGCTTCTCGGCGGACTCCTGGTGGCAAAATTTGGCTGGCGATTCCTCTTTCTCGCTCTGGGGATCGGCAGCCTTCCCTGGTTGATCGGCTGGGCGCTCTGGGCTCCCGAACCGATCGCCGAGTATCACAAATACTCGAAGAGAGGCCCGAGCGCGGCGGAGATCCTCAGCCATCGCGCCTCGTGGGGCACTTTCTTTCTCTTGTTCGCCATCAACTACGCCTGGTATTTTCTGCTCACCTGGCTGCCGACCTACCTGGTGCAACAGCGGCACTTCAGCCTGGAGCAGATGGCGATCTTCAGTTCCGTCCCTTTCTGGGGGCTGGCGGTTTCCACGACGCTCGCGGGCCACGCCTCCGACCGCTGGATCGCCCGTAACAACAACCCCACCAAGGTCCGTAGAATTTTTGTCGCCTCCGGCCTGCTCCTCTGCACTCTGCTGGTTCCCGCCTGTTATGCCGACGACCCCAACATCAGCGTCGCCCTGATCGTCATTGCCTGCCTTTGTTTCGGGCTCACCACCTCGAACAACTGGGCCATTACGCAAACTATCGCCGGCCCCACCGCAGCAGGTAAGTGGACCGGACTTCAGAACGGCTTCGGCAACCTGGCCGGGGTCGTCGCCCCGTATCTCACCGGCGTCATCGTCCAGCGCACTGGCAAGTACGACTATGCGTTCCTGCTGGTCGCGATTTTTCTTCTGATGGGCGCCGTGTCGGCGCTGTTCATCATCGGTCCTGTTCGCCAGATCGAGTGGAAGAAGCAAGCGGTTGCGAATTGATGGGAGGGTCTGAGCGACAACTACTTCTTCTTCGCCGGCGTACTGGTTGCCATCCGCACCAGTTCCTGCCGCTTCCCTTCTTTCCACATCTGCTGGATCTTCTCCTCGGGCAGCCCCTCGAGGCGGCCAAGAAGGATGAACGCCGGCAGCGCATGGCCAAGGTTTCGCCACTGGGCCATTTCGATCAGCGAGGGCAGGGCGCGCTCGCGTAGCAAGGCGAGCGTGCCCGCATCGCGCTTTTCGGTGAAATTGACCAGCGCCATGGATGCTTTATTGCGGTCCGTGAACTGGACAGAATTCAGCATCTCGACAAACCAGGTCGGCGACACCTTGATTCCCGAGTCCGGGTGAAGATCGGCGTAGACCGCAATCGCGCTCAGGGCGCGCATGGCGTTATTGCGGACGGTAGGATCGAAGTCCTGGATGGCGTACTGGAGGTCATTGGCCACCACCTTTTTCTTCGACGAATAGCCGAGTACGTAGGCGGCAATGGCGCGCTGCTGTTCGTCCGCGGCGCCGCGCAGCACTTCGCGCAGCAGATCAAAATACTGCTCCGCATAGGTGACGAACTTCTCCTGGCACTGGTGGGAAGCGGGGTCGGACAGGAGCGAGTGGCCCTGGGTGAGGTCCTCTTCGACATTTCCGTGCTTTCCCGCCAGTTCGAGCCCGGTAATGAAGTCCAGCCAGGTTTGAGAAACTTCATCGGGGACCTTCAGATCGAGTCCCGGCGGGCTGTGGAAGTCGAAGTGAGGGGCTCCGCGCTCCTCGATGCCGACATAGAGGACAGCCTTCCCGTTGTCGCAACACACGGCGGTGAGGCTGGCGAGCGCAACTCCTTCGATCCCCCCGATTCGCTCTTCGGTGTCCGACTTCGAGGCGGGCAGGGGATCACCTTCAAGAACGCCCAGCGCTTTACGCACTGTCTCCGGCTTCACCTTGTGCAAGCCGAAAATCTCGATAACGCCCACGCGCGGGGCTTCCGCCGGCAAAAGGAACGCGGCGGATACCAGGCACACTACGATCCGGAGCATATGCTTCCCCATTGGACGTATCCGCCGCCAGTTTGGCTACGCATTCCCGCGCTACCTCGGCTGGTAACCCGGTCCGTAAAGGACACGCCCGGCACGCTCGGCGGTGATTGCGCCGTTGCGTAGAGCGATTCGCCCGTTCACCACCACGTCGCGCACGCCCGTGGCAAGCGCGAAGGGTTCGTCGAAAGTGGCATTGTCCATGATCTTCGCCGGATCCAAAATGACCAGGTCCGCCTTCATGCCGGGGCGCACGAGGCCGCGATCATAGATCCGCAGGCGCTGCGCGGGCAGGCCGCTCATTTTGTGGACGGCATCCTCGAGACGGAGCACTTTGCGCTCGCGGACATAGCGCGCCAGAACCCTTGCGAACGTACCGTAGCTGCGCGGATGGGCCATGGTAATGGAGCCGTCCGAGGCGATCATCGTATACGGATAGCGCATGATGCGCTCGAGGTCGTCCTCGAAGACCCAGTGAAAAACCGCGCTGCAGCCGCCGCCTTTCTGGATCTCGATCACCAGTTCCGCGGCGTTGTCCATGTCCGGTTCGATGCGGCGGGAGCGCAGGATATCCGCCAGCGAATGCCGGTTCAGCGATTTATCCGCGGGGCAATCGGTGAGGACAATGTTTCGCGGGTCTCCCCCTCCCCGTTCTCCCTCGATGCGGCGGACGATTTCGGCCTTGATGCGCTGCCGCTGTTCCGGCGCCGCCAGCCGTTCCAGCAGCGCCTTGTTCCCCCCGCCAAAGGCCCACTGGGGAATCAGAGCGGCTCCAAGAGAGGTGTGCGAGGCGGTGTACGGGTATTGATCCACGGTGACGTCCACGCCACGCGCGCGAGCCTCGTCAATCAGCCTTAACGTATCCGCGCTCTTGCCTCGATTGGCCTTGCCTCCCACCTTGTGGTGGGTGATTTGGGTGGGTAATCCCCCTTCTTCCCCGATGCGAATCGTTTCCTTCACCGCCTCCACCACCGCGCCGGCTTCGTCGCGAATGTGCGAAACATGGAAGCCGCCGTATTCGCCCGCAACCTTGGCAAGTTCAATGACCTCCTCCGTATCCGCGAAACTGGCCGGCGTGTAGAACAGGCCGGTGGAGAGTCCCATCGCTCCATCGAGCATTCCCTGCCGCGCCATCTCCTTCATGCGCGTCAGTTCCTGGGGAGTGGGCTTGCGGTTATCCATGTTCATCACCAGGCGCCGGATGGAACCGTGGCCGATGCACAGGCCCATGTTGACGCTCATGGGGAACCGCGCAAGCTTATCCAAGGCTGATTTCAAGGGGACCGGAGAGGCGCCGTCCGGACCTCCGATCAGGGTGGTGACGCCCTGGTAGAGATAGCCCTTGGCGGTTGGCTCGTCGAAGATGGCTGGATAGGAATGATTGTGGACGTCCAGGAAACCCGGTGTCACGGTAAGCCCCGCGGCATCGAGCTTCGTGGCCGAAGCAAGCCCGCGCAGATGCCCGAGAGCCACGATGGTATCCCCGCGGATTCCGATGTCTGCATAGAAATATGGATTTCCGGAGCCATCCACCACCCGGGCTCCGGTTATCAGGATGTCGAGAGGCTGTTGGGCAAGCAGGGAGAAAGACAGGGCAAACAGGATTGCAACCGCGGCCATTCCCTCAGTTTACTGTCTTGAGGGTGTGCCGGACGGACACAGGAGTGTGTCCGCAAATCCCGTCAGCGATCGGCTTTGGGCGAGGACGAGAGCATCGCCAGAAACAGCCCGACGATGAAAAACAAGGGAATTAGATTGATGATCCACATGACCCCCGATGACTCCATATTCATAACGATGCAATTCCCTTTCCAAAGATTCCTGTTCTTCGTAGGAAACCCGCGCCGCCGCGGATTTTGTTCCTTCCTACCAATTAGTGATGCCCCCTTCGGCAGCGTTTCAACGGCCCCCTGCCGAAAAGTAAGGGATGTTCGGCACAATGTACCAGCGATCTCCCTCCCAGGCATTCCTCACATACCATGACGATTCATTGGACACGGACGTGGGCATGTTGACGGGGATGGAGACATTGACGCCCTTGCGCTCCTCTCTAATGCTCGCCGCCGCCGGATCTCCTCCCGATCCGGCCGGCACCACTGCGACGGTTGCCGGAACGATGGCGATTTCTTCTTCTTTTCTTTCATTTGCCACCATGGTCCGGACGATGCGCTCGCTCAATCCCTGCCTGGCCAGCCAGGCCAGCCCTTCCACAGAAACGTCGAACTGCGTCTGCTTGTGGAAGATCATGTCGATAATGAACCGTTCGCTGTAGCCGGCCTGCGCCAGCAGGACCACGCCCTGATTGGTAAGGACGTTCTTCCTCACCCCGCTTGCCGGCACCGGCCCGCTTCCCTCCGGGCTTTGCCCGTTCAACATGCCTGATCCGGTTGTCAAAGAACACGCCAACATCATCAGTAGCAACATCAAGAGGACCTCCTCCGCTCACATATCGGACGCCCTCACTTACATAAGCGATTTTCTGCCGCCGATGAGTATCAACAGCATGCTGATTTTTTTCACGTTCCTGGAGATTCTCACCGCCGGGCTGCCGACTGCCGTAGTTCATCGTCCGTACTCGGCGCCTCCGGTCACCGTCCTTGGCGGCGGGCGATGTACGCAAAACAGCGTCTCGATGCGTGTCGCCACAGGCGCTCTGCCCGAGGGCCTCCGCTTGACGGCAGCCGGGTACTTCGAGGGGACCCCACGGCAGACTGGCCTGTTCACGTTCCAGATACGCGCGGAAAACGAGTGCCAGGTTGTGGCGAAGACCTTCACCTTGCGGGTGGAAGGGGCTCCGCTCCTGGTTGCCGCTCCAGAAGAGTTGGAGTTTCACTACGCTGCCGGCGGCGCTGTGCCGGCGGCGCAAGTGGTCCGTGTTTCCTCGAGTTGGGAAGACATGGCCTACTCTATCGACGCGGAAGGCGCAACCTGGTTAATGCTACGGCCGCTGCGCGGGCGCACTCCGTTCTCCGGCGCCGGCCTCACCGGTGATCCCATCGCCGTTGCCGTGGACCCGGCAAAATTGGCCCCCGGCAGTTACCGCGCCTTTCTCAAGGTCAGCGCCTGGGAAACCACGAATGAGCCGCGGATCCCCGTCACTCTAGTGATTTCTCCGGCGGCTCAGCCCAAATAATCGAACAGGCTGCGCCGGGGGCTCTTGGCGCGAGCCGAAAAGGCCGCATCCAACGCCGTGGCCGATTGTGTCAGTTCGGTGGCGGCTTCCGCCAGGTCGGCATCCTGAACGTTGGAAACCTGCTGCTTCCAACTCACTGCCAGTTTGCTTGCCGTATCGCTGGCTTCGGCGACCCGGTTCTGCACAAGGCCGTATCCGGCCAGACGCTGGTTGAGGTAGATGGAAGCGGCTCCCAGATTATGCAGCGCCTGCTCGATGGATGGGATGGCCGGATCGGGAGGGTCAGGCGGATTGTCAACGGCAAGCAGGGCCCGGCGCATTCCGTCCACCGCCTGAAAGACATTCGTTTCCGGGTCGGCGCTGTCGAAGATGTTGTCCGCTGTCTGGGCTACGGAAAACTGTAATCCGCTGGCGTCGGCTACCTGCCTGGTGGAAGCGGCGCCCTGGTAGGCGGTTACTCCTCCGGGCATCGCCGGGTCGAGGCTGTAGGGAGCCACCTGGTCGTTGTCTCCGCTGAAGATATACCGTCCCTCCACCGCCGTGGAGGCTACCGAAACCAGCCGTTCCAGGATGCCCTGAAGTTCTCCGGCGATCTGGGTTCGAGCCGAGGCGTCCTGCTGCCCGCCGGAGCCTTGCGATGCCAGCACGCGGGCGCGCTCGACCAGCGAAACCGCGTTTTCCAGGGCGTTCTCGGCGGAATCGACTTCCACCTTGACGCGGCCGAGGTTCAATTGCACCTGGTGAACCCGGTCCAGCCCTGCCCTGGCGCTGAGCAGACGGCTGATGTCGTCCGGCCCGTCGGAGACTTTGCTCAGCTTCAGACCGGAGGTGATCTGCTGTTGCGCCCGTTCGTTGCGCCGTTGCAGCCGGTTGATGTCGATGAGGAATTTCTCCGCCGAAGGGGGCAGTCCGTTGAGCATATGGCCTCCTATTTCAGGATTCCAATCAGAGTATCGGTCAGCGAGTTCAATACCTGAAAGAGCTGTGCATTTGCCTCATAGGCCCGTTGGGCCTCCACCAGTCGAGCCGCCTCTTCATCCAGCGAGACCCCGGAGCGGGAATCGCGGAGCGAACGCGCCTGACTCAGAAGCTGCTGCTGCAAATCGGCGCCGTCGTTGGCGGTGACCACATCCCGCCCCACTTGCGCTCCCAACTGGCCGTAAAATTCGTTGAAGGTCACGCCGTCCACGGTGGGCTCATCCGTTAAAGCCGCGAGGCGAAGAGCATTCCCATTGCCCAGCGGGGCGCCCGGGTCGGCGGCGGCAATCTGTGATGGATCGAGAGGATTCACCTTCAATGTCGCGGCGCTGCCGGCTGTGCTGTCATAGGTGAACAGGTCGACGGTCGGGTTCGAACCGCTCGCGTCCACTCCTCCCGCCAGGACCTGGTTAACATTGTCGGCAAAGGCTTGTGCCAGCTTGTCGAGATCCGCCTGATAACCGGGGATCCGTGTGTTCCGCGAATCGAGAAGACCCTTGAGGGTTCCCTGCTGCACCTGACCAGTGATGTCATTCCCGTTCTCGTCCACGATGGCCGGCTGAGGCGTCGAGAAATCGGCGCGAATCTTCTGGAGCCGGTCTCCAATCACCAGCGGGGTCTGCCCGCCAAGCAGGAGTTGGATGCTGCCGTCCGCCTCCTTGACTACGTTGAAGTCTGTGTATTGGCTCAACTCCTCCAGCGTGTCGTACAGTTTGGCGTCGAGAGCCGGGTCCGTCGCCGTTCCCCGCTCGTTGCGGCGCTGGACATTCAGATCGCGAACGGTGGAGGCGAGGGAGTTGATGTGGTCTACCGTCTGGCGGATCTGGCGGTCGGCCGACGATGCGGCCTCGCCAAGAGCCGTAGCATTCTGGTTGAAAGCCCGCGCGACGTTCGACGCCTGATCGAGCACCACCTGGCGGGAGACAGGATCGTTGGGGTTTACCGAAAGGCTGGAGACGCTGTTGAAGAACTTGTTGAGAGTGCTTGGAATGCCGGAATCCTGGCTGATGTTGAAGAAGGGCTCGATCTGCTGCAAGTCGGCCGACTGCTGGGATTGGCGGCCGAACAGGCTCGCCTGGCGCCAGACATTACGCTCGGAATAATCGTCGCGATTCGAAACCATCGGCCCCGCATCGACACCGCCAGCCAGCCCCGCTCGAGGGTCGAACCGCTTGGGACTCAACGTGAGCCGCTGGGAGACGTAACCGGGAGTCGAGGCGTTCGCAACATTATTTTGGATCACGGTAAGCGAGCGGTCGAATGTACGCAGCGCTCCCGCCGTTGCCAGTAGTGACCCGAACAGGCTTCCCATCAGCGAACCTCCCTTCAGGCTTCGAGTTGAATGCGGCTTGCGGCCGCCGCGAGTCCGTCCTGCCGCCCCGGGCCGTAGGCAAAGCCGGATTCCGCGCCCAGCGCTTCCGCCAGGCGGGCGGCCCAACCGGTGTCGAAGGCCGCTGCCTGGGCATTGATTGCCTCAAAATGACGCACCGCAAGCTGGAACCGCTCCATCGCGGCCAGCAAATGGAGCCGCTCTTCTTCTTCGGGCATATGCGTGTGAAAGATGGCCAAGGCATCCTGTAAATGCCGTGCTGCCTGCTCGAGGGAAAGAGTGGAGCAGGGAAGTTCGCGCAGGAGAAACTTTGCCCGCGCGCACTCGAGGGCATGGTGGGCCGAGGCGATCACCTCCTCAAGGGTTCCAGGCTTCACACGCCACCGCCGCTCGAGCCAATGGCATCGTCGAGGATACTCTGGCCCACCGCTTTGGGGTCTGGTTGATAGGCGCCGGATTGCACAGCCTGGCGCAGTTGCTCCACCTTCGCCACCCGCTCGGGAGAATCCTCGGAAGTAGCTTGCAGCGCTTGGCTGAGCCCGGAAAGTTGGATGCGGTCTCCGTCCGGTGATGTGTGTTCTTCCCGCCTTGTGGAGGAGAGGGTGGACGAATCGAGGCCGCGGGTGCGGTCAGCCCCGCCCGCTCCACTCGCGCCGCCGAGACCGGCGCCCCCAAGCCCTGGAAGTTGGTTTTCAGGTATTTTCATTGTGTCCTCCGGATGTCGGCTTTCCGGCCGGCGCGACGGCGGGCTATCCCGCCTCTATTTCCTTTATCGGCCCGGACCAGAACTGTTTGAAGATTTTTTGCCTGCCCACGGTCCGTGTTACTATAGTTTCTGGCTCCCAAGCCATGTTCTTGCACCTATGGTAATTCTGCTTACTATAATCCACGTGATCGTCTGCTTCTTCCTCGCCGTCGTCGTTTTGCTCCAGAGCGGCAAAGCTGCCGACTTGGCCGGAGCTTTCGGTGGAATGGGTTCGCAGACCGCCTTCGGCCCACGGGGCGCCGCGACGGTGCTTTCCAAAGCCACCACGATTGCCGCAGCGGTCTTCATGCTGACTTCTCTTACCCTCTCCGTACTTGCCACGCGGTCTGGGCGCACCGGGTCCACGGTGCTGGAAAAACATGCGCCGGTCTCGGTTCCGAAACCCGCGACACCGCCGGGCAGCGTGCCGATCAACATCCAGACGCCGGGCGGTGGAGCCACGGTGAACGTCCCGGCGGCTCCCCCCGCGGAGCAGAAGGCCCCGCCGGCAGCCCCGGCGAAGAAGTAAACTATAAGGTTAGGCCACGCGGAGGTGGCGGAATTGGCAGACGCACTAGCTTGAGGTGCTAGCGGGCGAAAGCTCGTGGGGGTTCAAGTCCCCCTCTCCGCACCATACAATTTGGGCCGCCGCATCAGATAAGATGCGGCGGCCTTTTCCGTCTGTTGCCAATAAACGTGCCAGAGTGTACCGCCTCAGGTTTACGGAAGCCGCACTGAATCCGGCCAGTCCTGCTTTGCGCACTGCGGCTTGGGAGGCGGCGGCCGCGTGGATTCCGAGATCAGAGGTAGCAAATCGCGCCTATGAGGATGCGTGACAACACTACCGATGTCTCCCGCATCGCGAAGCCGGCGACGGCCACGACTTCGACCAACATATCGTTTCGCCCCGGCGTCAAAGTGGCGGATATCGTGACGGTTCACGTTAGCGCCATGCCATTCTTCGCCCGAGGCTTTAACCGCCGGACTTTCCGCCGGCTAATTCGCGAAAGAGCCACGTCTTGGCCATCCGCCAGTCGCGAGTCACGGTTTCCTCCGAGATCTCGAGCACTTCGGCCGTTTCTTCGACGCTGAGGCCGCCGAAGAACCTCAGTTCCACCACACGAGCCTTGCGGGCATCCTGTTTCGCCAGGCAGGTGAGCGCCTCGTTCAGAGCCTCGACATCCACGCCGGCCGCCCGGCTCCCGAGCAGAGCCTCTTGCAGGGATACCTGCACCTGTCCGCCGCCGCGTTTGGCGTAGCGCTGCTTGCGCGCTTCATCCACCAGGATCCGCCGGATCATCTGGGAGCATAGAGCAAAGAAGTGCGCACGGCTGCCGCAGCGGATTCCGTGGGTGTGGACCAGTTTCAGGTAAGCCTCATGCGTCAGAGTGCCGGACTGCATGATGAGCCTTGCGCCATGGCGGCGCAAGTGCCTCCTGGCGATTCCCCGGAGATCGCCGTAAACCAGCGGCATTACGTCACCGAGCGCGCTCTCGTCGCCTCTGCTCCAGGCCATGAGCAGCCCGCTGATGTCGTCCTGCCGGCTTGTCGCCATACCCGGGGCAAATATAACAGAAAAATTCGGAGTAGTGTGACGGGTTTCATCTCTTTTTCCCGGATTCACAATTGACAGGACGGCTGAGTTCACCCCGGCAGTCCGCGAGTGGGCAGGCACGGGGCACTCCGCTTCCCTGGTTTCAGAAAGGAGAAGTATCATGACTGGATTCATAAAGTGCTGGCTGGCGCTGGTTGTGCCGGCCTTTATTCAGGCGGCCCTCGGGCAACTCACGAATTTCGAGGTCATCGATTACCCCGGCGCGATACGAACGTTCGCGTACGCGGTTACCCGGTCGGGCGATGTTGCCGGGATGTACTACAGCCCCGACCAGAAGCGGCACGGGTTTGTGGTTCGTCAAGGAAAATACACGACGTTCGATTTCCCGGGCGCGCCGCAAACCTATGTCTACGACATCAACGATGCGGGCGACATCGGCGGGTCATATATTGACTCGGACGGCCGGCAGCACGCTTTCTTCTTTAAGGATGGCCAGTACACGACCATCGATTTTCCCGGGGCGGACATGACGTCCCCCGGCGGGATCAACAACAGGGGCGACATGGCCGGCATGTACTGGAATCGCACCGGCGACACGAAAATGCGCGGATTTCTATACAGCCAGGGCCGTTTCACTTCGTTCGAATATCCTGCGCCGAACCTGATGTCGTGCATGTTCTCGATCAATGATCGAGGCGACATGGTGGGGCACTGGCAGGAACCGGGCGGCGCCACTCATGGATGGCTGATGAAGAACGGTCAGGGCACGTCATTCGACTACCCCAACGCACAGTCGACCATGTTCGACCGGGGGGGAATCACGGAGGACGGAGACATGGTAGGGCCTTACATCGACCTGCGAGGCAAGACGCGCGGGTTCCTCATGGGCAAGAACCGGTCCGTGACATTCGAAGTGCCGGGATCGAAAGGCACCTTCCCCTTTCGGATGAACGCGTCCGGCCGGATTGCGGGGCATTTCCTGGACGCCGGCGGCGTCGCGCATGGCTTTGTGACATCGTTACGCGCGCCGGGCGGACGGCTGCTGACCGTGGATGACGACGGAATGGAGTGCCCCGGCGCGATGCGCACTATCCAGGAGGCCGTGGAAGCGTCCGCCGGCGGAGAAACGATTCTCGTCTGCCCCGGCATTTATGCCCATTCGGTGCGCATCGCCGGCCCCGAGAAGAACGGTTTGAAGCTGATCGGGGCGGGAGCGGCCAACGAAGTGGTGCTGCAAGGGGACTACACCGAGCGCGATGGATTCCACCTGGAGAACGTGAGCAGCGTGCTGATTCGCGGGTTCACTGTCCGCGACTTCGGAACCAAGTCGACCACCGTGACTGAATTCGGAACCGGCAACCTGATTTATCTCGAGAACGCTCACTACAACACCATCGAGGAGAACTGGCTGGTGAACGGCGACATGATGGGTATCATGATGATGGATTCGGGAAACAACGCCATCCGCCGGAATGTCGCGCTGGTGGATAATCCCAGCCTGGTGAATTGCGGGATTCACATGCAGGGCGCCAAGTCCGCCGGTAACGACATACGGGGGAACGTGGCCAATGGCAACCAGTTCGCCGGGATCATGATCCGCGGAGCGGGCCCCGGCAATTTTGTAATGGACAATACGGTGGTGAGCAACGGCCGCTTCGGCATTGACGTGCAAAACACGAATGACATCTGGATCGAAGGCAACCGTGTCAGCTACGGGCAGGGGTTCTGGGGAACGAACCCGAATGGAAAGCAGCCGGGCGTGGGCATCAACCTGGTGAATCTGAGTCAGGCGACGGTTTTCGACAACCGGGCGCGGAGCAACAATGGAACGGATCTGAGTTGGGACGGCAAAGGCGAGAATAAGATTCAATCCAACGCCTGCGAGACGTCCACTCCGGCCGGCATGTGCAGTCAGTAGGTTCCCCGCGGGGACCCGCGAGGACTTTCACTGGCGAAGGTGTTATATTCTTCGGCATCAGGCGGTACAAACGATGGTGATCGAGCGCTGGCTGCAAATCGAACGCCTGTTTCATGCCGCGCACAACAAGACCGCCGAGGAGCGCTCCCATTTTCTCGACGAAGCTTGCGGCGCGGATCAGGCGCTGCGCCGAGAAGTGGAGTCGCTGCTTGCGTGTGAGGACTCCGCGGCAGGCTTTCTTGAATCGGACGTCGCCGGGGCTCCTCCGCCGCTGCCTGCCGGCGAACCGCTGCCACCGGACGAGCAGATCGGACCCTACACGATACTGGAATTGCTTGGCGCGGGAGGGATGGGTCAGGTCTACAAGGCGTATGACAAACGCCTGGATCGTCACGTCGCTGTCAAATTCCTCGCGCGGGCCATGACGGGCGATCCGGCAGCCCGGGAGCGGTTCGAGCGCGAAGCTCGCGCCGCCTCCGCCCTGAATCACCCGAATATCTGCACGGTTCACGACGTGGGTGAATTTCAGGGGCGCTCGTTCCTTGTCATGGAACTGCTCGAAGGGCAAACGCTCAAAGACCGGATCGGCGGCAAGACCGTTCCACTCGCGGAGTTCGGTCTCATCGGGCGGCAGGTGTGCGAGGCTCTCGCGGCGGCGCACGCCCACGGCATCGTACACCGGGACATCAAACCGGCCAACATCTTCATTACGAAGAGCGGGCAAGTCAAAATTCTGGATTTCGGTTTGGCCAAACGAGGCGCCGAACCGCTGCGCGCTTCCGGCGCCGGGCCGCCGCCGGAAGGCGATACCGCCCGCTCACTGACGGTTACCGGCACAATTGCGGGCACACTCGCGTACATGTCACCCGAGCAGGCGCTGCGTGAAGAAGTGGATGCACGGGGCGATATTTTCTCTCTGGGGGTCGTGCTCTATGAGATGGCGGCCGGGCGGCTTCCTTTTCGCGGCAAGACCGCTGCCGGCGTCCTCGGTTCGATCCTGACGGAGTCTCCCGCGAAGCCGTCTGCCCTGAATCCCGCGCTCCCCGCCGGGTTGGACCGGGTGATTTTGAAAGCACTGGAGAAAGACCGGGAAGACCGCTATCGGTCCGCTGCCCGCTTGTCCGCGGATCTCGAAAACTGGCAGCGGACGGAAATGGACGCCGCGGGCCGCAAGACGCGGCGCTGGATGCTGGCCGCCGCCGGCGGGGGCGTCGCGGTCGTGGCGGGTGGAGCGTTTCTGGCGCGGCGATCGCTTTTCCTGCCGGAACGGCGGATCTTGCTGGCCGTGCTGCCCTTCGAGAACGCGGGCGGGCACCCGCAGGAAGCGTTCCTGGCCGACGGCCTGCATCAGGACATGATCTCGGTGCTGAACCGGCTTTACCCGGACCGCCTGGGCGTGATTGCGCGCACCTCGGCGAAGCGTTACCAGGGGACTCACACGAGCATCGAGCAGATTGGGCGCGACCTGAAGGTGGAGTATGTCGTCGAAGGGGGCGTCCAGCGAGCGGGCACGCAGGCCCACGTCACTGCCCGCCTGGTCCGTGTCAGCGACCGGACTGCGCTGTGGAGCGGAACGTACGACCGCGACCTGAGCCAGGTCCTGGCCGCGCAAGCCGAAATCGCCCACGCCATTGCGCAAGGGATTGAGCGCGGCTTGCGGCCTGACGCACGGGTCTCAGCGGCGCTCGCGCGGCCGTTGAATGCCGCGGCGCACGAAGCCTACCTGCGTGGCGATTACGCCAAAGCCGTCGAGTTCGATCCCGGTTACGCGGCTGCTTTTACCGGACTGGCGAACAAGTTGTACTATCCCGCGCTCTTTGGTTTCTCCCCGCCAAGGCAGGCATTCACGAAAATGAGGAATGCCGCTTCGCGGGCGCTGGAACTGGATCCGACGCAAGCCGGCGCGCACGCCTGCCTGGGATTGGCCAGGCTTCACCTCGATTGGAACTGGTCTGAGGCGGAGGAGGCTTTTCGCCGCGCCGTTCGCCTGGACCCTGCCGACGGCGAAGTGCGGCACTTCCTGGCGCACATTCTGCTGTGGACGGGCCGTCGTGAGGAGTCCGCGCGGGAGTGCCGCCAGGCGCTGGAACTCGATCCGTTCAACCCTGCCCTATACTCCTGTCTCGGCTTTCACTACCTGTTGGCCGGAGATGAGGAAAAGGCAATGGAAGCGACGCGGCAGGCGCTGGCCTTCGACCCGAAGCACGGGTGGGCACTGATGACGTTGGGCTGGATCTACGAACAGAAGGGTATGTTCCAGGAAGCAGTGACGGCGTTTCGGAAGTCATGGAACATCACGATCCAGAGGGCCTCCATAGCTCACGCGTTTGCCCGATCGGGAAACCGGCCGCCGGCGGAGAAGATTCTGGCGGATCTGCTGCTGGAGTCGAAGACCAGGTACATCTCGCCGTATGATATTGCCGTGGCCTTTGCCGGGCTCGACGATCGCGAGCGCGCCTTTGCTCAACTGAACCAGGCGTCCGAAGAGCATTCGGGCTTTTTGCTCTTCGTGAACTCGGACCCGCGCTTTAGGGCGCTCCGGCCCGATAGCCGGTTCCAGGACCTTCTGCGGCGCATGCGGTTCCCCGCTACCGTGCGCACGTAGAGCGTTGTCCGCATGGTGGCTCTTCTCACCCTTCTGGAGCCAATTCACCCGCCAGGTGAGAGCGCAAGGCCGCATCTTTTTCGTCGTCTT
Organism: Bryobacterales bacterium; assembly: GCA_020847975.1. Taxonomy (GTDB): domain Bacteria; phylum Acidobacteriota; class Terriglobia; order Bryobacterales; family Bryobacteraceae; genus CADEFT01. The sequence continues at coordinate 25,715 of JADLBD010000259.1, forward strand.
TCCCGGTGAAGAGTGATTCCAAGGCGCATTCTTTGCGCGCAGACTTGCCGGGGGTTCACTCTCTCCCGCCTGGGAACCTGAGTTGCATCCTCTTCTATCAGAGGACTCGTCATGGAAAGCATGCAAGTACCGCTCGACAACAGCGCCATCGTCCCCACCCGGTACTGGCACACCCTCCCGGACGGCCGCGCGCAATGCGACCTCTGTCCGCGCTTCTGCAAATTGCGCGACGGCCAGCGCGGGATGTGCTTTGTGCGGGCCAACCGCGACGGCCGTATTGTCCTCACCACCTACGGGCGTTCCACTGGCTTCTGTATTGACCCGATTGAAAAGAAACCCCTGTTCCACTTTCTTCCGGGCACCCCCGTGCTCTCGTTCGGAACGGCAGGCTGCAATCTGGCCTGCCGCTTCTGCCAGAACTGGGACATCAGCAAGGCCAGGGAAGTGGCGGTTCTCTCGGAGAAGGCTACTCCACAGTCCATTGCCCGCGAAGCCCAACATTACGGCTGTACAAGCGTAGCGTTCACTTACAACGATCCGGTAATCTTTCTCGAATATGCCATCGACACGGCACAGGCCTGTCACGAGAGAGGGATTCGCACTGTGGCAGTGACAGCGGGGGAAATCTGCAAAGAGCCCCGCGAGGAGTTTTTCCGGCACATGGACGCCGCGAACATCGATTTGAAGGCGTTTACCGAAAGCTTTTACCACAGGCTCTGCGCGGGCTGGCTGAAACCCGTGCTAGAAACGCTCGAATACGTCAAACACGAGACTGCCTGCTGGCTCGAGATCACGAACCTGATCATCCCCGGGGAGAATGACGGCAACGATGAGATAGACGCAATGACCCGTTGGGTAGTGGACAAACTCGGACCCGATGTCCCCATGCACTTCACTGCCTTCCATCCCGACTACAAGATGCTGGACCATCCCCCGACTTCTCTCGACAGCCTTCAGCGCGCCCGGTCCATCGCACTGGCGAATGGTGTGCGCTATGGCTACACAGGCAATGTCGCCGACGCTGAGGGATCTACCACCTATTGCCACAGTTGCCGCACCCCGCTGGTGAAGCGCTGGTGGCATGAAGTGAGCGGCTGGAACCTGACGGACGATGGCCACTGTGGCAATTGCGGGACGGCGTGCGCCGGACGCTTCGAAGGGCACGCGGGAAGTTGGGGCAACCGGAGACAGCCTGTCCGTATCCCCACCTTCTAAATCGAGGGGTGCCGCAAAAGATCGGATTCGGTCATGTAGTCTGTAAGGGTGAAATGCGCGAGGACACTCCTTTTCGTTTGGCCGGCGGTGTTGGCGTTCGGGCAGCCGTACGATCTGCTGCTTCAGGGCGGCCATGTCATCGACCCCGCAAACAACATCGATGCAATCCGTGACGTAGCCATTGCGGGCGGGAAGATCGCCCGGGTGGCGGCGAATATTCCGGCCAACCTGGCGCGGCGCACAGTGGATGCGCAGCGTCTCTACGTCACGCCCGGGCTGATCGATCTGCATACGCATGTCTATCTCAGGGGGCGTTCCTCCACGGTGGTGGCGGACGATGCAGTGCTGCCGCATGGCACGACCACTATCGTCGACGCGGGAGTCGCCGGCTGGAAGACCTTTGACGACTTCAAGTCTACAGTCATTGATCACGCCCAGGTTCGCATCCTTGCATTTCTCAACATTGTCAGCAGCGGCATGCATGATGATCAGTCCAAGGAGAACATTGTTGCGGACATGGATCCCCGCGCGACAGCGGCAAAGATCCTGCAGTACCCGAACATACTGGTGGGTGTGAAGTCGGCGCATTTCACTCTGCCGGGCTGGGCTTCGGTGGAGCGCGCGATCGAGGCCGGGCGTATCGCGAACAAGCCGGTGATGCTCGACAGTTCCATCTTCAGCAACAGCGGCAGGAACACGCGAGACAAAGTGTTGAAGCTCATGCGGCCGGGCGATATTCAGACGCACATGTACAACGACCACCAACTCGAACTGCTGGACCGGTTCACCGGCAAGGTTCAGCCATGGATGTGGGAGGCGCGCAAGCGAGGCGTGCTGTTCGATCTTGGCCATGGCGCCGGGGGCTTTCTCTGGCCGGTGGCTCAGGCTGCCGTGTCGCAAGGATTCCTGCCCGACACGCTCGGCACGGACCTGCACCCGGAGAGCATTCTGCTGCTTCAGGCCAGCGTGCCGAACGCGATTTCGAAGCTGATGAATTTGGGAATGAGCCTGCAGGATGGAATCCTGCGAGCCACGGTGAATCCCGCGAAAGCGATCGGGCGGTTCCCCGAACGGGGGACGTTGAGCGAAGGGGCGGCGGCCGATGTAGCGGTGCTTGCATTGGACACCGGCGTTTTTTCTTTCATCGACTCGATGCGCAAGAAGCTTACGGGAACGAAGAAGGTGGAATGCGTGATGACAGTGCGCGGCGGCGAGGTGGTCTTCGATCGCGATGCGCGCCTGCTTCCGGCGTCGGGCGAAACCGCACGGCCGGCGCCGCTGCCGAGTTATCCATTCGAGGAAAACCGGTTGGAGGAGGGGTCAACGGTGTACGACCTTGTGTTGAAGCAAGGCCAGGTGATCGATCCGGGAAACAAACGGTACGGCCGTTATGACATCGCCATCAACGGCAAGAGAATTGCCCGGATTGCCAAACGCCTCCCTGTGGCCCACGCGCGATTGGTGGTGGATGCGAGCGAGTATTATGTGACCCCGGGGTTAATCGACGTGAATGCCGACGTGAACTTTCTGGATTCGACCACCGGAGTGCAACCGGATCAGCGCAGCTTGCCGTATGGGGTGACGACGGTGGCCAGTGCCGGCGCAACTCCGGCCGTCATTCGCAGATCACGAACGCAAGTGCTTCCTGCCGGGGTCCAGATACCGGTCGGTGGACTGATATCGAGCGGGATGAACCGGCAGAATGTACTGACGGAGCAAGCGAGCATGACGCGTGCGCTCTCGTTGAAGTGGAACGAGGGGATGCCGTTGACCGAGGTGATTCAAGCAGCCACGGTGCTTCCCGCGAGGGCGATCAAGCGCGAAGATCTGGGTGTCCTGCGGGAGGGCGCGCCGGCTGACATCGCGATGTTTGAGATCCGGCGCGGAGACTTCGCGCTGGTGGACGACAATCGCCGGCGGCTGGCTGTGAAGGCGAAGATTGAATGCATCCTGACGATCAGGAACGGAGGTGTCGTCTGGGACGCTCATGGCTTGTCGATTCGCGAGTGGACCCAAGCCGGCCGGTATACGAGCTTCCGGTAGACTGGCGCTCCTTCAGTACGAAGTCCAGGTATCCAGCAACTCCCGCGGGAGAGCGGGAACCGGCTTGTGCGGGCCGAAGTTTGTTTCGAGGTATTGGTAGAGAACCTGGAAGTCTGCGTTGCTGAGGGAGGCGACGCGGCCGCGGTGGTCGCGGCTGTTGCGCTCCCATGCTTCTTTCGTCATCTGGAGAATGACGATGGGAACGAAGGTGTGGCAGCTTGTGCAGTTGTTGAGCACCAACTCACGGCCGCGGCCGGGAGGAAAGATCTCGTTGAGATTGACCTTGGCCGTGGGCTTTTGTCGCGGCGCCTGCGAGGCTTTGGCCGGCGCCGCGGCAGGCTTGCCCGGCGCTGAGCAGCCGATGGAGAGAGCGGCGGCGAGCGCGGCGATGGGGAGTTTGCTCATCAGAACGGTGTGCATCCCTGCCCGGCGAGTTCCGCGGGAACAGCGGGTTCGGGTTTCGTATCGTTGAAATTCTGCTTGAGGTAGGCGAACATTGCCGTCACGTCCGCTTCGGGTTGACTGGTGAGTTTGTCCTGATGGCTCTTGCGGATGTTATCCCAACGGTCCGCGGTGCGCTGGCCGCGAACGGTGCAGGTGATGGGGTGGCAGCTTCCGCAGGTGCTGAGAACGAGTTCCCGCCCGGCACCCTGAGGGAAGATGGAGCCGATATTGAAAGGCGCAGCCGCGGCCTGCTGCTGAGCGGGCTTTTCGGCAACCGGAGCCGGGGTGTGGCTGCATCCGCAGGCGGCAAGAAGCGCCAGAATCACGGGAAGACTAGTAGTCCGCATAGAGTTCGTCCTCGGGGATTTCGCGCGGGGGAGGAATCAAGGGGGCGAGAGAGTACACCGGCACTTGCATCACCCGCAGCGGTTCGACGGAAGCGAAGCCTTCTTCGGTGAGGCGCCGTAAGGCCTCCGCGGCGGCTTCGTCATAGAACTGCTCCATGCAATGGGCGCAGACCTGCGCGGGAATGTCTTCGACGACGAACAGCCGCTCCCCGCGCCAGATGGCGGTTTTCACGGACGCCGCCTGCATGGGCCGTTCACAGCGCGGGCAGGGCGGACCGGCGGAGACCGCCTGCTGATTGTTGTCAGGCTGTGGGTGCAACGGGTTATCCTCGCATGATCTGACGGGCGGCGTCGATGATTTTCGGCGCATCGGGACGCAGCCAGCTCATCATGCCGGCAGCGCCAGGCCCGGGCACATCGGGGAAGGCGATCTTCCGCGCCCTCACGTTCGGCACGGCCTGCACCACTTCGGCAATGACGTGGGAGCCATAACCGTTGGTGTAGTGGCCGTGTTCCACCACCAGCAGGCGGCGCGTTTTCCGGACGGAGGCCACCAGCAGATCGACATCGAGAGGCTTGAGACTTCGCGGATCAATGAACTCGACGCTGATGCCCATTTTGGCGATTTCGGGAAGCGCGCGTTTGACATCGACGGTCGCGGGCGCCCATGCCACGAGGGTCAGGTCCTTGCCCTGCTGCCGCACGACGGCTTTGCCGATCGGCACCTCGTAGGCATCATCAGGGACATCGGGCTGCTCGCCGGATTTCACCTCCGGATAGTCGAAATAGATTACGGGATCGGGATCGCGGATGGCGGCGATGAGGAGACCCTTGGCATCGTAGGCGTTGCTCGGCACCACCACTTTGACGCCGGGCAGATTTGCGTACAGCGCTTCCTGGCCGACTTCGGTGTGCTGGCCGGCCGATCCCTTGGTGCGCCCGCCGCCGCCCTGCCAGAGGACGAACGGCATGCTCGCCTGGCCGCCCGTCATGGAACGAAGTTTGCCTGCCTGGTTGTAGATGTACTCGATGGCGTAAATGGTGGTCATGGAGGGGAGGCGCACCAGTGCCGGTGAGCCGGCGGCGGCGACGCCCACCGCGGCGCCCACCAGCCACGATTCGTCGATGGCCCAACCGCGGCCGGAGGTGCGCGGCTCGCCGAACTCCTTCACCAGATCGAGCACGTCACCCGAGGGAGAAGTGGCCACGGGCTTCTCGTATTCGTAAAAGAAGACCATCTCCTTGTTGCGGCGCATCTCCTGCGCGACGCCTTCCAGTTGCGCGTATGCGTATGGTTTCCTCGCCATGTTGGATCTCCCTTTAGCTCACATGCGGCTCGGTGCGGTTGTAGAACTGCGTGGCGGCGACGGGTCCGCTCGCGTGGGTATTGTGGACGCCGGCCGAGGGCTCCGGATCCTTGCTCTGGCGGGCAAACTCGATGGCGGCTTCGACGGCGCCGCGCGCTTCCGCCTCGATCTTGCTCAGTTCGCCCTCATTGGCGAGACGCTTTTCGAGGAGCCAGGACTTGTACCGCTGGATGGGATCGCGGCTCATCCATTGCCGGACTTCCTCATCCGAGCGGTAGGGCAATCCGAGCGCGCCGTCAGTTCCCAGCCGGGCCCCGGCGAATCCGGAATGATCGTACCAGCGATAAGTGATGCCTTCGATCATGGAAGGACCTTTCCCGGCGCGAGCCCATTCCACGGCTTCCTGGGTGGCGGCGTAGACGGCAGATATGTCGTTGCCGTCCACGAGGTGGTGAGGGATATCGAGCCCCTTGGTGTACTCCGAGATGTACTTGGTGGGGACCACCGCGGCCATGGGAATGCCCATGTACTGGAAGTTGTTCTCGTTGACAAAAATGACGGGGATTTTGTAGTTCGTGCAACTGCGAATGGCGCTGAAGTAGTAGGGCGAGTTCGCGGCGCCGTCGCCGAAGAACGCCACCGCTACTTGTTTCGTGCCGCGCACCTGCGCGCGAATGGCAGCCCCCGCGGCGAGATAGTAACTGGCGCCGACAATTCCGTTCATGCCCATGATGCCTTTCGACATGTCGGTGATATGCATGGAGCCGCCGTAGCCTTTGTTGTAGCCGGTTTCCTTGAAGAAGATCTCGGCGGTCATTTTGTTGAGGTCACCGCCTTTGGCGATGAGGTGGCCGTGGCCGCGATGGGTGCTGGCGATGTAGTCGTCGCTGTTGAGCGCAGCCATGACGCCGCAGGCCACGGCTTCTTCGCCGACATAGGTATGGAAGGCTCCGTAAAGGCCGTCCTTGCCGCTGACGAAGAGGTCCTTCATGGCGGTTTCCCACTTGCGGCTCGAGTTCATGCGGTCATAGATCCAGAGGAGCTTTTCCCTGGGCAGCGCGGCGAGAGCGCTTGCCGCTTTGCCGGACAGGGGAATTTTCTCCGGCGGCAGGAACTTGACGGCGTCGCCGGGCTGCCAGTCGCGATTGCCGCCGGGGCCGGAAGTGGCGAGCGGGATGCTTTTCTCCCAGCGTCCGCCGGTGAGCCCCGGCGAGCGCGCGTCGGCGCGGTTGCAACTGGAGAGAACAACGCTGGTGGCTCCGGCGGAGCCCATGATTTCGAGCAGACGCCGGCGGTCAATCAGATGCTTGCGGAGCGTGGTCGCCATGAATTGCAGACCTCCGTTTTGGAATATCTCGCGGATGAGGGATATCAAAGCGCGCTGTCGAAGTCAAAGGGGGGCACGACTGGGGTACCCTTTGTGAATAGGGATCCACGTAATGAAACGGATATCATTCCTCGTCTTTCTATTCGCCATGACTGCCGCCGCGCAAGAACCGACCATCGCCATTGTGGGCTTGCGGCATTCGCATGTTTGGGGACATTTCGGCACGATGCTGGCGGGCAAACCGGCACGGCTGGTGGGCATTGCGGAAACCATTCCCGACGTGATCGCGGAGGCAAAGCGCCGGGGCGCGCCCGATTCGCTGTTCTATACGGACTTCGTGAAAATGCTGGACGAGCGTAAGCCGGCGATGGTGTGGGCCTTTGTGGAGAACAACCGGCATCTGGAAGTGGTGCAGGCGTGCGCTCCGCGGAAGATTCACGTGATCTTCGAAAAGCCTCTGGCGGCGACGCTGGCCGATGCGATGCAGATTCGCCGGCTCTCGCTGCAACACGGCATCTACGTGATGACGAACTATCAGATGGCCTGGTGGGGCGCCAATTATGCGGCAAAGCAGGTTGCCGATTCAGGCGCGCTCGGGCAGGTGTGGCGGGTGCGCGGGATTGTGGGGCATGGCGGTCCGGGCGGCGGACAGGGCGGTTTGGGGAAGACATTTTTCGACTGGCTAACGGATCCCGAAAAGAACGGCGCCGGGGCGCTGATGGACTTCGGCTGCTATAACGCGCTGTGGAGCCTGTGGTACCTGGGCAAGCCGCTGAGCGTGTACGCGACGACGAATCAACTGCGGCCTGGCGAGTTCCCGAAGGTGGAAGACACATCAGCAATGATCCTGCGCTACAAGAACGGCGTAGGGATATTTGAGGGCAGTTGGGATCTGCCGCGCGGCTTCCAGGATCTGGAGGTATTCGGGCGCGAGGGCAGCGTGAACATGGCGAATAACAAGGTGGAGGTGCGCAAAGGAAAGGGACCGGCGGAGGACGTGGCGATCACGCCGCTGCCGGAGGAGCGCTCCGAGCCCGTTGCCTACATGGTGCACTGCATCCGGACGCATCGTCCGCCGGAGGGACTGGTGGCGATGGACATCAACGTGGACGTGGTGGAGATTATCGACGCCGCGAAGCGCTCCGTCAAAGAAGGCAAGGCGATTTCTCTTCCGCGGTAGGACAGGAACACACGCTTGTCCTTTCGCACGCGAGCCTGGGTGACGGTGGGCCTGCTGTGGGTGGCCGGGATGTTGAACTATCTCGACCGGCAGGTGATCTTTTCCGTAATTCCGCTGATCCGTCGCGATGTGCCGCTCACTGATGTGGAAGTAGGCCTGCTAGGCACCCTGTTTTTCTGGGTGTACGCGGTGTGCAGCCCCGTGGCGGGGTTTCTGGCGGACCGGTTCGGGCGGAAGCGCGTCATCGTGTTCAGCCTGTGCGTGTGGTCGGCGGTGACGTGGCTCACGGGACACGCGCGGACGCGCGAGGAACTGCTGGCGGCGCGGGCGTTGATGGGGATCAGCGAGGCCTGCTACCTGCCGGCGGCCCTGGCGCTGATTGCGGCCTACCATTCGGGAAGCACGCGGTCGAAAGCGACAGGGCTGAATTTCAGCGGCATCTACGCGGGCATCGTGATCGGAGGCGTGGGCGGCGGATGGATGGGGGAGCACTACGGGTGGCGGTTCGTCTTCACGCTGCTTGGCGTGGTGGGCGTGGCGTACAGCGCGATGATGTTTTTCGCGCTGAAGGAGCCTGCTGGAGCGCATGAAAAGAGACACGAAACTCCGTTTTTGGGGGCGGCGCGGCAGGTGTGGACGCTGCGCGGGTTTCCGGTGCTGCTGGGCGTGTTCGCGGCGGCGTCCGTGGGCAACTCGATTGTCTACACCTGGCTGCCGCTCTACCTCTATGAACGATTCGGGATGACGCTGGCCGAAGCAGGGTTCGCCGCTACGTTCTGGGTGCAGGCGGCGAGCTTCGGCGGCATCCTGCTGGGCGGCTGGCTGGCGGACCGGTGGGCGCGCACGAGCACCCGCGGCCGGGTGCGGACCCAGGCGCTCGGGATGCTGGCCGCTGCTCCGTTCCTGTTCCTGACGGGCTCAACGAGCCTGGTGCCGTTCCTGGTGGCGGGATTGGTGGTGTTCGGAGTGGGCCGTGGGATGTTCGACAGCAACGCGATGCCGGTGCTGTGCCAACTGGCCAAGCCTGAACTGCGCGCGACGGGGTATGGGATTCTCAACATGGCCGGCACGGTGACCAGTGGTGTGACGGCACTGGCGGCGGGGGCGATGAAGTCGCGGATCGGGATCGGGGGGTCGTTGGAGGTTGCGGCGGTGATTTTGCTGGTGTCGGCGGTGTTTTTGTGGCGGATGGAGGTGGGGGGGACGGGGGAGAGCATTCGAGAATAGACGTATGCCCGGTCCGACCCAATTCGCGCGGTCGATTTGGCGATTTGGGCGTGGGGGCTGGGTGCTAAGTCCGTGCCCAAGAATTAGTTCACATTCTGAGCTGGGCTGACGGTATAGTTCCAGCGGCCGAGTATATCGTGAGGGACGATGTTGAGTTGGCGCATTTCCGCGTCTGAGATTTTGATCCCAGTAGCGTACTGGTCTGGGATAGGATAGGCCGTAACGGCGAGGCCGGTTTCGGTTTTGGTCGTGCGGATGAAGTAGAGGATCTTGTCGATGTTGGTCAGGGGCTCACCGGCCCAGTTCTTGCTGATTTCGCTGAACAAGCGGTGCTCGATCGGATTCCACTTGGAAGCGCCGGGTGGATAGTGGCTGACGTTGACAGTGAGCCCGAATGGGGTGCAGATGGTGTCCTGAAGCGCTTTCCTCAGACGCGACAGCGCGGACCGTTACTGCCGCCGGCATCTGCCAGGATGAAGAGTTGGCGGGCGGTCGGGTATCGTTGGCAGCCCTCCTGCACCCACCACCGCGCGATGGCGTCGGCGGCAAAGGCCGGCGTGTTGTGACTGGTGCCGACAAACACGGCGCCGCGGTTGGCTTGGGTGTCGTAAGTGCCGTAAGGGATCGCCATGCCTGCGCCCTCCGAACGGAAATCGTGATCGTTGGCCAGGACCGGTTTGCGATCCCACTTGGAACCACTGTTTTTGAAGTTGCCGATGAGTTCCTGCTTTTTGGTATCGACACTGATGATGGGTAAGGCTTGGCTGGCAAACCGTTCTCGTTGCTGACTGATGTAAAGGAACTGTTGGTTGCGGTCGGGGTTTTTGGTGGCATTGATCTGCTTGCGGTTCACGCGCAGCTTGAAGTCCATGTCTTTGAGCAAGCGGCCGACCGTGTTCTTGCTGGCGGCGATGCTTGCAGCGGTGAGTTCGGCGGCGATCTTGCGCGTGGTTCGTCGGCTCCACTTGAGCCCGGTGACGGGGTCCCCAGCCGTGTCGTGGCACATCAGTTCTTCGATGCGGGAGATGATTTCGGGGTTTTTTTTTTCCACCGGCTTGCGTCCGCCGCCAGCTTTGCGGATGCGGTCGATATCCAGGTCTCGTTGGAGGAGTTCGCGCCGACCCTTGGCCACAGTGTGTGGGTCCAGGCCGAGGAAGTCTGCTATCCGCTGATCCCCGCCGTAGCCGAGTTTGAGTGATTCCAGGCCGGTAAGGTCCTCCCTCTGCCGCCGTTGGGCTTGAGCGTCAATTCGATCGAAGCCAGCCGCGCAGCTAACGCGGCCCCATGGCCGAGGCGAACCGCATTTCCGTGCGCCGGATCATCCGCGTCCACAACGATTCCGGATCAGGATCGAATACCAGATCAGGCTCTCCTCGCAATACGTGCCAGGCGCCCAACTCCACTTCGTGCTCGAGTTGTTCCGGAGCCCACCCCGCATAGCCGAGGTATACCCGGAACCGCGACGGGCCGCTCCCTTCCGCCAGTGATTTCGCCACCAGCGCGCGGTTCGAGGTGAGGTACACATCCCCTATCACGTGGACCGCTCCTTCCGGCACGGCCTTCGATCGCAGCAGCGCTTGCAGGTCCGTGCGCTCCACGGGGCCTCCGCGATAGGCGGTGTCCGTCCGCTCCTTGCCCCCCTTGAGATCGGAGAAAATTCGCGACAGGGGCAGTTGCGTGGGCTGGTTCAGAACCAGTCCGAGCGTGCCTTTCTGATCGAAGCTGACAATCACGATCACCGTCTCCGCGAAGTTCGGATCACCCAGTTTGCGGCTGGCCACCAGCAGTTTCCCTGCCGCGAGGTCGTGGCTTGCCGCGCTTTGCCCGAAGGCCTCGGCCATGCCGAGAAGAACGCACAGCCAGAGTCTCATGCACCGATTTTCTCCTATCGCGGGCCGCGGGTCCACGGGAATCCTGGTAGACTCAGTCCACCTTCCCCCGCCGCACACACTCCACCGCATACACAAACATCCCCGCCGACCACGCCTGATCCCGCACCCCCATCGGCTCCCCGGTCTTTCCGTGGTGCCACTCGTTGAACTCCCCGCTCAGATTCATCGCCGCCAGCCGCTCCATAGCCCTCGCCGCGGCCTCCATCCGGCCCGCCTTGACTAGCGCCGCTATGTAAAACCCGCCGATAAAGGGCCAGATGCCCCCGTTGTGATAATGGTGGGGGACGTTCAACGTGCCGTAGTAGTCCCGCCAGTCCGGATCCACAGAACGTACGGCCGGTGTCAGGCTCACCAGCGGCCAGTGGTCAAGTCCGTGGCGCGTAATGAAGTCCAAAATGATCTCGGATTGCCGCGGGCCAGCGACGCCGCTGAGGATCGCAAGCAGGTTCCCCAGCGAATCGAACCACTCCCCCACAGCCCGAAAGCCGAGATAGGGCAGGTAATACTGCTCGTCCACCAAATACCGTTTCGGCGGCAGGAACCGCTTCCTTCCCAGTGAATCCAACTCCTGCTTGCTCTCCGTGCTGAAAGTGTGCGAATGGTGCCGCAGCATGTTCCCATCGCCCTGATACCAGAACCAGTGGTTGATCCTCTCCGCAACCGATTCCGCCAAGCCTGTCAGCCTCTCGCTCTCTCCCGCCAGCACCTTCGCCGCCGCCCGTAGCGCGAGCACATAGAGGCAATTCAGGTAAAGCCCTTTCCCGCGCGTGCAAAATAGATCCTGCCAGTCCGCGCCTTCCTGCATCGACAGCACACCGCTCTGATCCACGTCCTGGCAGGCGTACCAGCCGAGGATCGATCGCACGGCCTCCGGATCGGGAGCGAGCAGCGAACTTCCGATGATCCACCACAACCCGCCGTCCGCATAAGCGCGGAAATTCGGCCTGTGGCTGGCCGCATCCACGTTGTTCGGAATCGCGCCGCTCTCTGAACGATGGCGCGCCAGCAAAGCGAGCGACGCGCGCAGCGCGGTTTGAATCCCCGCATCGTCCACAAACCGCGCGCCGAGCAGCGTAATCATGCTGTCGCGGGCCCAAATCTGGTGGTGGCCCTGTTTGCGCCCCGAGGCCTTCAAGCCCGCCGGTGTGGAACACTGGCGCAACGCCTCCACCGCGCGGCCGTACGCTTCATCCATCTGGCCCAAGGAGTATTTTACCTGTCAATAGGCGAACTTGAGTGCGATTGCGCTGTTCGCGGTCTGGCTCTCCGCGTGTCCGGCCACCTGCTCCGATCCCGTGATTGCGCTGCGCTATTGTAGCCGGCGCCAGTTTCACGAGGCCATCAAGCGTTCGGCTTCCCATGAGCCGGGCGGCAGGTTCACCCGCGGCGTCTGCTCGCGAAAGGCTGCGGTCAGACGGGTCCCTCATCCGCAGTCCTGGTGTTTGGCGTTTTTTGCCCACCGCTGATTGGAAACTGACTGACTTCCGCGACCACGGCTCTCCGTTAAGTTAAGGGCACACTGACTAAATCCCCTGTGCCGCCAAGAACGTCCAATCGTCCCGCCCCGCCGGACTCGCAAACCTGTCCAACTGCTCCCGGACTGCGGCGAGCATTCCCTGTACTGTGCCGCCGCTATTGCACCTCAGCACCTCCGTCAACCGCTCCTCCCCATACATCCCCGAGGATTCGCTTTGCGCCTCCACAATCCCGTCGGAGAACATCACCACCCAATCCCCCGGCCCGAGCCGTGTCTGCGCCGTCCTGCACGTGAATCGCCGGAAGGCCCCCAGCACCAGCGCGGTGGGGTTGAGCCGTTCCACAGTTCCATCCGCCCGCAATACAATGGGTGGATTGTGACCGCAATTGATGTATTGCAGGGTGCGTAAATCATCGTTGTAATCGGCGATGAACGCCGTGGCGAAGTGCTCCGGCGCGGTGCTCTCGTAAAACAGCGTGTTCACCGAATGCATTACCGGAACCCAGTCCTCCGGCGCGCTCTGGCAATGGCTGCGCAAGGTCGCTTGCAGATTCGCCATCAGCAGAGCTGCCGCCATCCCCTTCCCGCAGACGTCCGCCAGCACCAACCCCAACCGGCCCCGGCTCAGGTTCAGGAAATCGTAATAATCCCCGCCCACGCTCCCTGCCTCCACGCACATGCCCGCATACTCCAGCGTCTTCAGTGAAGGCATCACCTGCGGAAACAGCTTCCCTTGCACCTTCTTGGCAATGGCCAGTTCATCCCGTCCGGCGACGCCCTGCCGCAAGCTGATGTTCTTGTGCAGCGTGCTCACCAGCCGGGCGTTGTCCCATGGCTTGGTGACGAAATCCACCGCGCCGCGGCGCATCGCCTCCACCGCCAGATCGATCGAAGACCACGCCGTCATCACCACCGCGGGCGGGGGATCGGGAAAAGATTTGAGCTGTGTGAGCAGATCCAGCCCCTCGGCGCCGGAAGTGGTATCGCGCGTATAGTTTAAGTCCATTAATATGAGGTCGTAGCGGTTCGCTGCCGCCGCCCGCAGGATCTCGCCCGGGCTGGTGACCGCCTCGGTCTGGAAACCTTCGCCTTTCAACAGTAGCCGCAACGCGGTCAGCACGTCGGGCTGGTCGTCAGCCAGGAGAACGCGAGATGGAGGGGGACTTCCAGGTGCCATCCCCTTACTTGTGGGCAATCGTCCCTCCAAACAATAAACCATGTGCTCCCAATGAGTTCGGCCCCCTCTTCCGCCCCAGTCCCCGTTCGCTTCCGCGAACTGCCGTCCCAAAACCGGACGGTGGAGACAATTTTTTGCAAGTTCATGAAAACGTATGCCAAGGCCCGGGAGCTATACTATGGGGCAGGTGGAATCGGATGAATACTTACTTGAAGTTCGGGGCGATTATGGCTGTTATCGTGGGCACTTTGGTGTGGCTCGCGGTCGGCGGCGTCAGCGACGGCAAGAGCTATTACAAGACAGTTGCGGAACTTGAAAACATGAATCCCGCAACCCGGTCTGAGCGCCTGCGCGTTGCCGGAGATGTCCAGCCGGGCTCCATCGTTCGCCGCGGCAGGGAAGTCGAGTTCGTCCTCACACAGGAAGCAAAAACGCTGAAAGTCGTCTATAGCGGCAGCGATCCGCTACCGGATACCTTCCGCGATCGCGCCCAGGCCGTTGCCGACGGCCGCTTGGGCAACGATGGCGTCTTCCACGCCAATCGCATTCAGGCCAAGTGTGCCTCGAAATATGAAACCAAGCCGGGTCAGAACCAGGGCGCGCCCGTGTATCAGGAAAAGCGGACCTCGTAACTGCGGCTGGCATTTGCACTAAGGAGACTTCATGGAGAATCTGGGAGCGCTGGCAATCCTGCTGGCGTTGTGTCTGTCGGCCTACGCCGTCGCCGCCTCCATCACCGGCAAGATGAGGCAGAAGCCGCTGCTTGTCCTGAGCGGACAGCGGGCCGTCTATGCCATCTGGTTCTTGTTGACCATCGCCTCCGGCATTTTGGTCTACTCCCTCATTACGGGCGACTTTCGCCTGGCCTATGTCGCCAAACACAGCAACCGCGCCATGCCCCTGGTCTATAAGTTCGCCTCCTGGTGGGGCGGCATGGAAGGCTCGCTGCTGTTGTGGGCGTGGCTGCTCTCCGGTTACAGCGCCATCCTCGTATTCACCAACCGCCGCAAGTTCCGCGACATGATGCCCTACGTGACCGCCATCCTGATGGCCGTCCAGGCATTCTTCCTGGTCCTCATCGCGTTCCCCGAGAACCCGTTCCAGGTGCTCGCTGTGGGCAGGGGAATCACCGAGGTGCCCGACGGCAACGGACTCAATCCGCTGCTCCAATACTGGACGATGGCCGCCCATCCGCCCATGCTCTATCTTGGTTATGTCGGCTTTACCATTCCCTTCGCTTTCGCCATGGGCTCGCTGATTACCAGGCAGCCCGGAGATGCCTGGATTCACACTACGCGACGCTGGACGCTGATCACCTGGATGTTCCAGGGAACCGGCATTCTGCTCGGCGCCGGTTGGGCCTACTCCGTCCTCGGATGGGGCGGCTACTGGGGCTGGGATCCCGTCGAAAACGCCTCTCTTCTCCCCTGGATTACCGCGACTGCCTTTCTCCACTCCGTGATGATGCAGGAGAAGAAGGGGATGATGAAGGTCTGGAACATGGTCCTCATCTCGGCCACCTTCTTCCTCTGCATCTTCGGCA
>JADLBD010000260.1 GCA_020847975.1 Bryobacterales bacterium
CTTGCTGGCCGGTGTTGGGGTCCCAGGCGGTTTTGTCGATGACTTCGAGGTTTTGTCCGGTGAGGATGGCGGGGTAAGTGCCGTCGGGGTTCTTGTCGCCGGTGAAGGCAAGCGATTCGATACGGGGTAGGCGGAGGGTGCGGCCGAGCGTGGCGGGCTCGGAGGTGAGGCCGTCGGCGTTTTGAATGGCGGCGGTGAGGGTGCAGTTCGGGGGGCCGAACCCGGGGTCAGTGGTGAAGAAGAGAGAAGCAGGTCCGGTGGCGGAGAAGGGTGTGGATTTGGTGACGCCGCCGCAGGCGAGTTGGATGGCGGTGATGGGGGTGGAGGAATCGGTTTCGAGGGAGAAGCTGGACGAGTTGCCGGCGGGGAGTTCGGCCTGGTTGAGGGCGACGCCGAGGTCCTTGGGGATGGAGGACTTGACGGACTTGATCTGAGGGCGGGGGCCGAGGATGTCGATGGCGGCGGTGAGGCGGCGTTTTTCGGTGGCGCCTTCCTGGAGGAAGAGGAGGTCGATGTGGTCGCCCTTTTTGGAGCCGTTGGCGAGGGTAAGGGTGGCGGTGCGGGTGGCAGGGTCGGGGCCTGGGGGATCGAGTTTGATGGAGGCTCCTTCGGCTTCGAGCTGGGTGATCTTGTCGAGGCCTCTGCCATGGAGGGTGATGGCCTGCGGCGCGGCTCCGCTGGGGAGGCGTAGCGGGAGGTTATCGATGTGGACGTTGTTGGGCAGGACCTGGATGGGGATTTCCTGGGGGCGAGTATCGGGCTGCTGCATGGCGAGGAGGTAGGCTCCCTGGCGCACCTCGCCGGTGTCGATTTCGAGGTCCATGGTTTTACGGAGGCCGGAGCGGGGGCCTTGGGGAATGATGAACTGGAGGGGCCTGGCGAAATCGAGGGTGGCTCCGGCGCGGCGGATGGAGACCTTTTGGACGAACTCGAAGTCGGGGCCTTCGAGGGTGAGGCCGGTGAGGCCGTCGCCTTCGACGAGGCGGGCGCGGGAGGCGGGAGTGAGGGCGGCCTGGGAGAGGTCGGCGAGGGGGGCGAGTTCGAGGTCGCCGGCGACGGAGACGGTATCCCAATCCCATTCGCCTCTGAGCCGGTAGCCGCCGGGCTTGCCGGGGAAGCCGCGGAGGTCGATTTCGAGGTTGTGGCCGGGGAGTCCGGCGCGGAGGTGGACGAGGAGGGTGTCGCCGCCGGCGGAGGGGGTGAGGGTCCAGCGGTCCATGCGTCCGGCGTTTTGCCAATCGGCGGGTTTGGCGGCTTTGATGGCGACGGTGGAGCGTGCGCCGATGGGGACGCGGAGGCTGGAGGCCAGAGCGAGGGAGGGGGGAGCGGCGTCGAGAATGCGGCGGGCCCAGAGGTAGACCTGGCGGTTGCGGCTGCGGGTGAGGACGCGCGGGACGCAGAGGGAGAGGGACTCGCCGGATTGCTGGACGAAGGCGGCGCGGAAGTCGGTATCGGGGAAGAGCCAGGGCTTGATTTCGGAGAGGGCTCCGCCACCGGGGAAGAGACCGCCGGCGTTTTCGAAGAAGCCGACGCTCGCTTTGTTCATGAGGGTGACGGGGCCCACGGACTTGCCGCCGCCCATTGGATTATTGGCGAGCATGGTGGTATTGAGCGCGCGGAGGAGGGTGTAGAGGGCCTGGTTGGTGGGGTTGCTACGGTCGAGGCGGGCGGCGGCATCTTCGATGTCGGGCTCATCTTCTTCGGACATGGAGGTGAGGGTGTCGACGGTGTCTTCGATTTCGGTGGTCTGGTTGGCGTAGTCGGCGAGGGCGGAGATGAGCTCGTCGTTCTTGGTGACGAGGGTGTTGACGCGCTTCTCATCGAGGCCTTGGGGGCCGAGGACGAAGACAGCGAGATCGACGCGGAAGGGGACCTTCCATTCGGCGGGAGAGGCAGCAGGCTGGAAATCGAAGATGGTGAGGCCGGAGGAGGCGGATTCGGCCGAGCTGAGGACGAGAGCGACTTTGGCGTCCTTCTTCAGATCGGGCGGGAGGTCGACGGGCTTATAGAGGATGGTGCTGCCTTTCTCGATGCGCTTGATGCGGGAGAGGCTGCGGGTGTCGCCGCCTTGGGGACGGCGGACATCGACGCGGATTTTGGCGGCTTCGACGCCTCCGGTGCAGGGGCGGGTTTTGACGGTGACCCCCAGGGATAGGCTGGGGAGGAGGGGGAGAAGCGCCCAGGCGCGGTTCATGAGCATAGTGTAGCTGGGGGGAAGGTGGATCGCGCAGGTAGCGATTTCAGAGATTGACACCGGTTGCAGGCGGAGCATAATTGGGGGTATGGAGGTTTGACGGATGAGGCAGTTTCGCGATTGTGTGGTTATTGTGGCAGCCTTTGGTGCAGGGTTTTTTCATGCCGATGCTCAGCAGTTGATGCCGGCGGCGACGGTTAACCTGAACACGTATGTCGCGCTTCGGGAGATAGCCGGCGATGCGGTTGTGGGCGATGACCGGGTGGTTCTTCTGATTCGGGATCAGGGTCTGACGGGCCGAAGCGCCATTGTGCTGGAGGTGGACGGCAACGGCGGCAATGCACGGTGGACGGATCTGAAGGCGCCGGCGGACAGTCTGGTGATGGTGGGGAACTCTGTTGCGGCGATTGCGCCGGTGAGGAATGGGGTTCGACTTTTGCAACCTGCCGGGGACGGGGTTCAGTCGAGTGAGTTGGAAGGGCCGACGGCGGCTTCCGTGGGGGTGGGATCGCGGCTGGTCCGTCTGCTTCGCAGCGGAGATTTGGCGGTTCAGGATGTTGGCGAGGGGGGAATTGGCGCGGCGCGCGTGCCGGCGATGGCGGCGCCGGCTCAGTTTTCCGGCAGGGGAACGTACTTGTTGTTGCCGTTGGATGGGGAGCGGGTAGCGGTTGTGGAGCGCGGTAGCGGGAAGCTGAAGATTCTGGATTTGAGGAACGCGAAGGTGGAGTTGGCGGCGGATCTGGAGGGGGAAGACATCAGGCGTGGGAAGGCGATGTACGCCTATCACCTGGACAAGATCCGGGCGAGGGGCGAGGAGGCTCCGAATCCGATTGTGATTGTTTCGGCGGCTTCGAACCTGGCGGGCGAACTCTTTCTTGTTGCGGGGCCGGTGGGCTACGCGGAGGGGGTGCGTGTCGTCCGTGCAGTGAACGGAAAGGTGACGGGGACGCTGCGCCTGGCTTTGCCGGGGTTCCGGATGGAATATGGGTCCCCGAAATTCCTGGGGGTGAGCGGAGACCGGCTTTATCTGATCACATCGCGCGGGTGGATGAATATTTACCGTATTCCGAATGGGGAGTTGGCCCAATCTCGCGAAAAAGCGCGTTAGATCGCGGCGGAGTGTGGTAAGTAAGAAGGATCGTGAAACGGGTGGCGCTGGTGTGTATGCTGGCTGCCGTGACGGCGGTTTCGGGGTGGGGTGCGTTTCTGCGGCTGCCGCGGTTGAGGGGGGCGGGGGGATCGACGATCACGCTGCGGAAGCGGCTGCACGTGAACACGCTGATCACGGAGCCGGGGACATTGGAGCTCGACTGGAGCGGGCTGTACTCGTTTTCTCAGGGCAACTACACGATGCCGGCGGCGTTCAAGTACACGCCGGAAGGGTCGCACGTGCTGTGGGGGCGGACGGAGTACAGCGCGGCGTTCGATTCGCTGACGACGGCGGATTACGGCGGGGGCCGGGTGACGCAGTTCAGCCAGACGATGACTTTGGCGGCGACGGCGGTGGCGCATGACGGGGAGAAGCTCGACATTGCGATTGCGCCGCAGGCAGTGTTTTTTCTGAGGGACGAGGCGGGGGCGCGGCTGGGGGCGATTGCGATCGCGCGGTATGACACGGGGCGGAACAGCATGGGGGCGACGGTATCGTGGTCTGGGGCGACGCACAGTTCGGCGACGAATCCGGCGGCGACGGTGGATGTGGGGTTCGGGTTTGGGAGGCAGTTGCAGGGGAGCCGGCTGCTCGCGAAACTGACGCCGCACGGGAATGTGGTTTGGGAGAGGTCGACCGGTGTGCGGCGGGTGGTATCGGCGTTCGAGGGGGTGGAGTATCAGGCGACGGAGCGGGTGGCGTTTGACTTGTCGGGTCAGCACTTCGGGGTTCCGGGCGGCGGGCGGGAGCACCAGGTGGTGTTTGGGATGACGGTGAGTTTGGGGAGGGTGCAGTGAGTTGGGAGCTTTCGGCGGTTAGCCGCCGGCGTTCAGCTTTTGAGTTAGCGCGGACAGCTTGAATAGTTAGGGAACGGGGAGGAAGCCCATACCTATTTGTACGAAATGGGCGTCGGCGGTGAGAACGCGCTGGAGTCCAAGTTCCTGCATGACGACGAAGCTGGTAAGGTCGGTAAAAGAGATGGGGGACTTGTCGTGATAGCGCAGGCGGAGCCGCCAGGCGCGCGTGAAGCGGTCCGGGGTAACGTGCTCGATGTTAAGCGCGCCTTCCCGGGAAGCGGTGAAAATGCCCTCCATGTAGCGGCGGGCTTGGGAGAAGGGCGCAGCGGAGAAGAGCCGGGTCATGGTCTCATCCAAGACGTAGTCTGTCGTCACCCAGAGTGTGCGCTCCCGGGCGGCAAGGGCGCGGATGGTGGAGAGGCGCTCGAAGGCGGGGTCACGATCGTTGGCGAGGACGAGCCATGCCCAGGTATCGACGAAGAGACGGTCAGCCATACAAGGCTTCGTCGATGTTATCGGAGAGAACGGGACCGTGGCAGATGCCGGCGACCTTGAGGATCGGGTCCTTAGGGGACGTGCGACGCCTGGGCCCGCTGGTGAGCTGAAGCTTCACGCGGATGAGTTCAGCCATGCTGATCTTGGCACGAAAGGCTTCCTGGCGAATCTGCTCGTGGAGGTCGTCCGGCAGGAAGATGGTGGTACGTCTCATGCCGGCATCATAGCATATATATGTCGTTTCAATGAAGGCCTTACTGTTTGGTGTCGAGGGGGTGTTTGGAGCCTTCGAAGAATTCGTTTTGGAGGCGTGGGCTGACCTGATCGGCCTTGATGGCGCGGATGGCGGCGGCGACGGCGGAGGCCCAGGCTTTCATGTCGAATTCGCCGAGTTCCCTGTTGGCGAGGGTACCGTCGCCGGCGTAGTGGCCGGGGAACTTGGCATACCACCAGATGCCGGTATAGACGCCGGTGGGGAGGTCGAGGCGGTTGCGGTCGGCTCCGGATTCGGAGGCGGCGCGGTCCATGTGGACGAGGTCGGGGCGGGAGATGAGGGTGTGGGAGGTTTCGGATTCTCCGGCGTGGCCGTCGGTTTTGGAGCGGAGGGCGGGGCGGCCGGGGGGATATTGGGCGCGGGCGTAGATGTAGACGACGTAATCCTTGGCCGATTGGAGTTGGGATTGGGCGAAGTAGGGCAGGAGGCTGTTGTTGCCTCCGTGCCCGTTGACGATGAGGATTTTCTTGCAGCCGTTGCGGGCCATCTCGTCAGTGGTTTCCTGGAGGAGCTCGAGCTGGAGGCGGGCGCTGTAGGCGATGGTGCCGGGCTCGTGTTTGGCTTCGAAGATCTGGCCGTAGAAGTATTCGGGGAATACGATGGCGTACTCCTGTTCGGCGCCGTGGAGGGAGGCGTAGCGGACATTGATGAGGTCCGTGCCGAGGGGGAGATGGGGGCCGTGCTTCTCGATGATGCCGAAGGGGAGGACGCAGACGTTCCTGGCGCTTTGCAAGGCCTGGACGAAGCCGCCGGCGGTGAGTTCTTCCCACTTGACGGGGAGGGATTGGGCACCGGCGGCGACACTGATGGCGAGGAGCGAGAAGAAGAGGCGCATGAGCGGATTGTAGACCATCGCGGCGGGCGGCGGCGAGGTCAAACGGCGGAGGAGTTGAAGGACTTGAGGAGGTCCTGGAACTGGGTTTGGAAGTTTTTCGCCTCTTCTTCGAGCTCGGTTTGCATGGATTGGACCTGGCTGCGGAGGGTTTGCCGGGTTTGCTTTGCGAAGGCGGCGGCGTCGGCCAGAGCTGGCATTTCGGGGGGCAGCAGCTTGGGGAACTGCTCGCGGGTGAGGCGGTTGTTCTGGGAGAACTTCAAGTCTTTGAGTGCGCGATTGTAGGAGCGCTGGTTATCGGCGCGGTGGCGGTAGAGGGTGGCGGCCTTCTTTTGGATGGCGGGGTCATCGGAGAGGAGGGGATCGATGTGGCCGGCCTGCTCGAAGAGGAGGGCTTCGAGGGCGGCGAAGCGGCGGAGGTTCCAGGCGGCGCGGACGATTTGTTCGAAGAACATGTTTTCAAGGGCGTCCTGGGGTTTGAGGGATTCGAGGAGGCCGGCGACGAACTGGTCGTAGACCTCGACGTCATCGGGATGGACGACGGCGCGTTTGGCGGAGAGTCCGTGGGTGACGGCGTTTTGGGAGGAGCGGGCTTTGCCTTCGGGCGTGACGGGCCCGTGGGATTGCGCGCCGTTGCGGCGGGCGGCTTCGGATTGGGCGGCT
Source organism: Bryobacterales bacterium (assembly GCA_020847975.1). Classification (GTDB taxonomy): domain Bacteria; phylum Acidobacteriota; class Terriglobia; order Bryobacterales; family Bryobacteraceae; genus CADEFT01. Next base: position 6,406 of record JADLBD010000260.1, read on the forward strand.
GATGAACTCATCATGCCCAATAGATAGCATCGGGGTGTTGGGCATCCGGTGGGTGGGGGCTGTAAGTGATTGAAAGGAGGGAGAAGAAAAATTCGAATGGGTTGTCACTGATAACTTATGGTGATCGCCTGTCGAAGTGGGCGGTGGTGATGAGGGAGGATCCGTCCTGGGTTTTCCATTGGGTGCGGTCGATCATGACTTTGCCGTCGCGGTGGAAGTTGCTCTCGTGTGCGGCGAGGGTTTGGCCCTGGTGTTTGTAGCGCGTGACGAGGAGGGGAGCTTTCCACTCGATGGAGACGGAATCGAAGCTGGCGTGGCCGGTGACGGGGTAGTCTTTGCCGTCGGGGGCGGCGGTGTAGTGGTAGGAGTAGGGGGTTCCGTCCTGGAGCTTGCCGGTGGAGGTGAAGGTGAAGCCTTTGGGGGCGGGCTGGTAGGTAAGGACAACATCTTTGGGAGGTTCGCCGGGGAACCGGGACTTGGCGGGGTCCATTTTCCAGACGCCGATCCAGGGATCGGCGGCGTGGAGGAGGGTGGCGGCGAGGAGGGAGATGAGGAGACGGAGCATATGGGTATTATGAGACACCTAGGGAAGAGCTAAGGTGATTTCGGGGTTAGAACGCGGCATACGGCTGGATCAAAAGAAGACATAGAACTTTCATGATGGTGGTACTGGAGGACCGATATGGCCAAGGTACTAGAAGTTCTGAAGTCGAGCCCAGCGGCGTGTGCATTTATGATGGCGTTTGGGGTAGGAGTCATGTTGAGCGTGGCTTATGTGGAGCCGAGCGAGACATCGCGAATCCACTTGAGGCAATTATTGGGAGGTGTGTGTCTGTTGTTCCCTGGGATCGCGCAGAGGATACCTGACAGCGAGCAGGATTAGTGGATGGACCCTCGATTCCCGGCATGTGTCAGGCACACGTGACTGGCCCAGAAGCAGACCGCGCGAATCGGGCACAGGCCGGGCTGATCGAGGGCCCTGAATAGTAAGTCGCACAGGGGGATGTTTTCGTTTCGTGCATTCTTGCAGCCAAGGGCAGGGACTGGTGCGGTCAGGAAATACCCGCAAAGTGGGGTGAGGGTGGCCCCCATCGAGGATTTGACCGAAGGGGGAATAGGGCATAGACTGATGAATCGTTGTAGGCGGTTACTCTGGGAAACGAAGGTTTATGCAAATGAACAGGCTGTGGATGGCTGGGTTAGCGCTGGTATGGGTGGCGGCGCAAGGGGAGTCGAGGACGATCCTGGCGATCGCCGGGACGGGGATTGCGGGTTACGGTGGGGATGGGGGGGCGGCGGTTTCGGCGCAGATCAATAATCCGTATGGGCTGGCCGTTGGACCGGACGGGGCGTTGTATGTGTGCGAGATCGGGAATCACGTGATCCGGCGGATTGATCTGAAGACTGGGAAGATCAGCACGGTGGCGGGGAATGGGAAGGCGGGGTATTCGGGGGACGGGGGGCCGGCGAGGGAAGCATCGTTGAATGAACCGTATGAGATCCGGTTTGACAAGGCCGGGAACATGTTTTTCGTGGAGATGAAGAACAATATTGTGCGGCGGGTGGATGGGAAGACAAGGGTGATTTCGACGGTGGCGGGGACAGGGCAGCCGGGATTCAGCGGGGACGGAGGTCCGGCGGTAAAGGCGCAGTTCCGGCAGCCGCATTCGATTGCGTTCGATCCGCAAGGGCGGCTACTGGTTTGCGACATTGGGAATCACCGGGTGCGGCGCGTGGATTTGAAGATGGGGATCATCACGACGTACCTGGGGAACGGGGAGAAGGCTCCGACGCCGGACGGGGCTCCGGTGGCGGGGACGCCGGTGTACGGACCGCGGGCGATCGACCTGGACCGGGAGGGGAATCTGTACCTGGTGCTGAGGGAGGGGAACGCGGTGTACAGGGTGGATGTGAAGAGCGGGACATTCCATCACATTGCGGGGACGGGTGAGAAAGGGCACACGGGAGACGGGGAGGATGCGCGGAAGGCGAAACTGAACGGGCCGAAGGCGATTGCGTGGGCTCCGGAGGGGGCGGTGTATATTGCGGACACGGAGAGCCACACAATCCGGCGGATTGATTTGAAGACAGGGATCCTGACGACGGTGGTTGGAGATGGGGAGCGCGGGGACGGGCCGGAGCCGGACCCGGGGCATTGCCGGTTGGCGCGGCCGCATGGGGTGTTTGCGGGGAAGGGTGGGGTTTTGTATATCAGCGACAGTGAATCGCATCGGGTTCGGGTGTTGCGGTGAGGGGAGAGTGCGCCGGGATGAGAGTCGGCGCGGCAGGGTGGAGAGGCTGCGCAACTGCGGGGCTGGAGCAGAACTGGGCATTGCCGGATGGCGAGTTCGGGTGTTGCGGTGATTGGAGAGTGCGCCGGGAGGGGTCCCGGCGCGGCAGGCTGGAGGGGCTGCGCCCAGAACTGGGGCGTCGCCGGATGGCGGGTTCGGGTGTTGCGGTGAGGAAGGCGCGCCGGGGTGGGTCCCGGCGCGGCAGGGTAGAGAGGCTGCGCTACCAGGTGAGGCGGAGGCCCATCTGGATGTGGCGCTCGAGGTTGGTGACGCCGGTGATGTTTCCGAAGTTGGAGTTGGTGGGACTCAACTGGGGACCGGAGAAGACGGCGTGGTTGAAGGCGTTGAAGAACTCGGTTCGGAACTGGAGCATGACGCGTTCCTTGATGGGGGTGTTCTTCATGATGGAGGCGTCGACGTTGTTGGTGGCGTCCTGGCGCAGGTTGCCGAAGCGGGTGCCGAAGGTGCGGACGTTATCGGAGAGCTGCTGGCTGGAGACGCGGTTGAAGCGGGTGGTATCGAAGGCTCCGTCGACGCCGCGGGCGTTCCAGTGGAGGTCGCCGCCGAGGTAGATGACGTTGCCCCAGTCGCCGGCCGGAGCGCCGCTTTCGTAGGAATAGATGCCATTGATGATCCAGCCGCCGATGATGCGGTTTAGAACGGGGCCGGCGTTGCCGGCAAGGGGTTTGCCGTGGCCGAAGGGGAGGTCGTAGCTGAGGCTGGTGACGAAGCGATGGGGGCGGTCGATGGAGCCGTTGCGCTTTTCGGGTCCGAAGAAGTCGTTGAGGCGGCTGGTTTCTTCGACGGTGCGTGCGAACTGGTAGTTGGCGAGGAACTGGAGGCCGCTCGAGAAGCGTTTTTCGAGGCGCACCTGGAGGCCGTGGAAGTAGGAACCGCCGTCATTGGCGGACTGGAGGGTGACGGGGTTGGAGCCGGTGAATTGGGGGAAGGCGCGGACCAGTTGATTGAACTGCACCCTGGAGCCGTTGAGGTTCGTTCCGGGAAGGAGTCCGGCGAAGGGGTTATCGACGTTGGCGGTGTTGCGGTCAATTATGGGCTGGTTGCGGGTGGGCAGTGTGCTGAGGTACTGCCTGGGGAGGTAGGCGAGCTGCTGGTCGATGGGGAGGTGGACGGAATGGTTGCCGGTATATCCGATTTCGAAGACGAGGTTGCGGGAGAGTTCGCGCTGGATGTCGAGTGTCCAGCGGACGGAATAGGGGTTGCTCGGATTGGGGTTGAAGAAGGAGACATTGCGGCCGAGGAAGGTGGCGAGGCCGAGAGAGGAGCCGGTGGGCGGTTCGATGCCGAGGGGGAAGGGATTCTCGAGGGTGGAGGTGGGGCGGAGACCGCCGGTGGCGGAAGCGCCGAGGATGGGGGTGGACTGTGAGAAGCCTAGCTGGTTGAGTCCGGTGGTGCCGATGGGGAAGACGAAGACGCCGGTAC
>JADLBD010000261.1 GCA_020847975.1 Bryobacterales bacterium
GAGTTCAGTCTCCCGAGGGCCGCAAGGCATTGGCGCGCGATTCTGTTCGACCAAGCACGTGTGCCAGTCGGGTTCCTATGGAAACAAACAGCTTACGTCAGGAATTTTGCGCCGGAAAGTAGCTAGCGGTCAGCAGGCGAGGTGTTCACGCTCCACCTTGAGGCCGTTCAGTCTTCCGAGGACGGTGAGGGCGATGCGGTCCGTCTGGAAATAATCGTTGGCAAGGCCCAGGACATCTTCCGCCGAAACCTTTTCGATGGAGTCGATGATCTCGTCCAAGGTGGGGAAGCGCTTGAAGTAGATGAACTGGCGGGCGAGATGAGACATGCGGCTGCCGGTGCTCTCGAGACCGAGCATCAGGGAGCCCTTGAGATTGTCCTTGGCGCGCCGCAGTTCCTCGTGCGGCACGGGGGTATTTTTCAGGTCGCGGAATTCGGCGAGCACGAGTTGCAGCAACTCGGGAACGGAGGCCGTGGACGTGCCGGCGTAGATAGAGAACAGGCCCGAATCGCGATAAAGGAACTGCTCCGAGCCTACCGAGTAGGCCAAGCCGCGCTTCTCGCGAATGTTCTGGAAGAGGCGCGAGCTGATGCCGCCGCCGAGAACCGTATTGAGCACGTAGGAGGAGTAGCGCATATCGTGCGGCAGCGGGTGGCTGGGAACGCCGAGGCACAGATGCGCCTGTTCGAGGGAGCGTTTGTTCTTGAGGGTGAGCTTGGCGTGCGGCTTGGGCGTGACGTCCTGCCCGGTGGTTTCCTTGCGCGCCAGACGGCCGAACTGCTGCTCGACGAGACTCACGAAGGCCTCGTGCGTCAGGTTGCCCGCGGCCGTGATGACCATGTTCCCGGTGACGTACATGCGGTCGAAGTAGTCGCGCAGCATGCCGCGGGTGAAAGAGGAAATGGTCTGCCGGGTGCCGAGGATGGAGCGGCCGAGGGAGTGGCCTTTCCAGACACTGGCGGAGAAGATGTCGTGGACAATGTACTCCGGATTATCCGCTTCCATCTTCAACTCCTCAAGGACGACTCCCTTTTCCTTCTCGATATCGTCTTCGTTGAAGAGGGGCCGCAGCATCATGTCGCTGAGGATGTCAAAGGCGAGCGGGAGATGCTCATCGAGCATCTTGGCGTTGAAGCACACCAGTTCCTTGGAGGTGAACGCATCGAGATGCGCGCCCATGGAGTCGACCTGCCGGGCGATATCCTCGGCGGTGCGATTCTCCGTCCCCTTGAACAACATGTGCTCAATGAAATGGGAAATGCCGTTTTGCGGCAGGGATTCATTGCGCGAACCGGCAGTCACCCAGATTCCAACGGAAACAGAACGCACATGGGGCATCTGTTCCGTCACCACTGTGATTCCATTGGAGAGGGTATCGGAACGCACGTTAGCCGCGATTTGGACCGTGCTCATCACTGATTACTTCAATTGTATCGCGAAGCGGCGGTGGCTCCCGCTACACTGGGAATTGGATGAGATGGAACAGGCGCTGGTAGGGCTGGATGCGGCCGAGATTGGGGAGTTGCTGGGACGCGTGTGGGGCGGCGGCGTCCCTTCGTTCCGCGCCCGGCAGGTTTACGAAGCGGTTTACCATCAACGTGTTTCCGGGGCCGCCGGAATCAGCACGCTGCCGAAGGAACTGCGGGAGCGGCTGGCCGGCGCGCTGCCGTCCGGGCTTCCCGAAGCGGACCACTGTTACGAATCCACGGACGGAACCAAGCGCTATCTGCTGAGGCTGGCCGACGGGAAGAGCGTGGAAACGGTGCTGATGCCGGAAGGGGAGCGGTACACGTTCTGCATCTCTTCGCAGGTGGGCTGCCCTGTCAACTGCCGGTTTTGCCTGACGGCGCTGCTCGGGCTGGAGCGCAACCTGACCGCGGGCGAGATTGTGGGGCAGGTACTTTTCGCGGCCGGGGCCAATGGGCTATCCGCCGAGGTGAGCAAGTTGAACGTGGTGATGATGGGCCAGGGGGAGCCGCTGCTCAACCTGGAGAACGTGCTGAAGGCGACGCGGCTGCTGGTGGACCCGAAGGGTGTGGGGCTCTCCGAGCGGCGGCTGACGCTTTCCACCAGCGGCATCATTCCGAAAATGCTGGAGCTGGGGAAATCGCCGCTGCGGCCGAAGCTCGCTATTTCGCTAAACGCCTCGACGGAGGAACAGCGCCGCGAGCTGATGCCGGTGACGCGCAAGTATCACTTAAGCGACTTGATGGAAGCCTGCCGCGCCTATCCGCTGCGCCCCTGGGAGCGGCTTACGTTCGAGTACGTCCTGCTGAAGGGCGTGAACGATACGGACGCCGATGCGCGGCGTGTCGTGAAGCTGGCGGCGAACCTGAAGTGCAAGGTGAACCTCATTGCCTTGAATCCGGGGCCGGGCATTCCCTATGGGACTCCGGACCAGGCGCGAGTGGATGCATTCCAGCAGATTGTCCGCCGCGCCGTGCCGTGTTTTGTGCGCAAGCCGCGGGGCCGCGACATCTATGCCGCGTGCGGGCAATTGAAGAGAATGTCGGAAGAGAACCTGCTGCCCGTAGTGGGATAGTCCGTCTCCTGACACTTTTCCGCGAACTTGTGCATCATGAAGGTGGGAAGGGTTTTTCATGGATTCCGCTCTCACTCTTCACCGCCTCCACTTCGCCTTCACCGTCACCTTTCATTACATCTTTCCGCAGCTCACCATGGGCCTGGCGCTGCTCATCGTGATTTTAAAAACGATGGCGCTGCGCACGGGCAACCAGCACTACAACGACGCGGCGCGATTCTGGGCGCGCATCTTCGCCATTAATTTCGCTCTCGGGGTGGTGACCGGGATTCCGATGGAGTTTCAATTCGGAACGAACTGGTCGCGCTTTTCGAAAGCGGCGGGCGGGGTGATCGGGCAGACGCTGGCGCTCGAAGGCGTGTATTCGTTCTTTCTCGAGTCGTCGTTTCTGGGCCTGTTCGTCTATGGCGAGAAGCGGCTCTCCCCGAAAGCGCACTGGGCAGCCGCATTTCTGGTCTTTCTCGGCTCATGGCTCTCGGGATTCTTCATCATCGCCACGGATGCGTGGATGCAGCACCCTGTCGGCTATACGATCGGACCGGATGGCAGCATTCAACTCTCGAGTTTCCGGGCGCTGCTTACAAACCCATGGGTGGGATGGCAGTACTTACACAACATGATTGGCTCGGTGGTGACGGCATCAGTGGTGATGGCCTCCACCGGCGCGTTCTATCTGCTGCAAAACAAGCATGCCGGGTTCGGGCGCACGTTTCTGCGGCAGGGGGTGATGGCGGGCGCCGTTGCTTCCATCCTGATGATTTTCCCCACCGGCGACGGCCAGGGGAAGAACATTGCGCACTATCAGCCAGCCACGCTGGCGGCGATGGAAGGCCTGTTCCAGACGGAGCAGGGCGCGCCCATCGCCATCCTTGGCCAGCCGGACGTGCCCAACCGGCGCCTGGATAATCCGCTGCTGGTACCGCGGGCGCTGAGCTTCCTCACCTACCAGCGGTGGGAGGCCGAGGTGAAGGGGCTGAACGAATTCCCGGAGAAAGACTGGCCGGACAATATCGGGCTGCTGTACTTCAGCTATCACATCATGGTGGGCCTTGGGACCATCTTCATTGCCGTGCTGGCGTTCGCGGCATGGCTGCTGCGCGGCGGGAGGTTGTATGAATCGCGTCCCATGTTGTGGGCGCTGATGTTTCTGTTTCCGTTCCCCTATATCGCCACCACGTTCGGATGGATGACGGCGGAGTTGGGGCGGCAGCCATGGCTGATCCACGGGCTGATGCGCACGTCCGAAGGGGCGTCGGCGACGGTTTCCGCGGGCAACACACTGTTCACACTGCTGGGCTTCCTGGGCCTGTATGCCATTCTCGGCATACTCTTCCTCTTCCTCGTGTGGCGCGAGGTGGAGCACGGGCCAGGGGAAGCGCAAAGCCATTAGGAAAGCATCATGGAAACTCTCTGGTTCATGCTTGTCGCGTTGATGCTGGCCATCTATGTGGTGCTGGATGGCTTTGACCTGGGGGCCGGCGCGCTGCATCTTTTCCTCGGCAGAGACGAAGAAGGGAGGAAGCAGCTTCTCGGCTCGATTCTTCCCTTCTGGGATGGAAACGAGGTGTGGCTTCTCGCCGCCGGAGGCACGCTGTATTTCGCGTTCCCGGCGCTTTATGCTTCGAGCTTCAGCGGCTTTTATCTGCCTCTGATGATCGTGCTGTGGTTGTTCATTCTGCGCGGCATTTCGATTGAATTCCGCAATCATATCGAGAGTCCGCTGTGGAAGCAGGCGTGGGATGTGGTGTTCACCGCTTCGAGCGGGCTGCTGCTGGTGTTTTTCGGCGCGGCGCTCGGGAACGTCGTGCGCGGCGTGCCGCTCGATGGGGCAGGGGAGTTCTTCCTGCCGCTGTGGACGGACTTCACGCCCAACGGGCCGACGGGGATTCTGGATTACTACACGATTGCCGTGGGCGTGCATGCGCTGTGCGCCCTGCTGCTGCATGGCGCGCTGTGGATTGGCTATCGCACCGCGAATCCGCGCGTCATGCCGCTAGCGGCGCGGCTGTGGTGGGTGGTGGCGGCGTTGACCGCGCTGACCACGGCGCTGACATTCGCCATTCAGCCCCAGGTGGCGCGCAATCTCGAATCGAAGCCGTGGGGCTTCGTGTTCCCCGCCATCGCGATCGGATCGCTGCTCGCCATCCGCTACTCGATGGGGAAGCCCGGCCGGCTGCGCCCCTTCCTTGCCTCGGCGGGCTATCTGCTGGGGATGCTGACCAGCGCGGCTTTTGGCATCTATCCCTACGTGCTGCCCTCCAATGAGAACCTCGCCAACGGCTTGACCATCCGGAACACGGCCACATCCGTTTACGGACTCACGGTTGGCCTGGCGTGGTGGATACCAGGGATGATGCTGGCGACCGGATACTTCGTGTTTCTTTACCGGCGGTTCGCCAAAGCGGCGTAGCCGATTAGTAATACCAGTCGCGGAGCCGGACTTCGATACCGGAACCGGCGAGAGCGCTTTCGAACGCCTTCACGTCCGAGCCGCGGTAATGATAGGGATACACCACCTTGGGATGGAAGGCTTTCGCCGCGGCGGCGGCTTCTTCGGGCGGCATGGTGTAGGGCAGGTTCATGCAGAGAAACGCGACGTCGATGTTCTTCAGGGCGCGCATCTCCGGGGTGCTTTCGGTGTCGCCGGAGATGTAGAATCGCATCCCGCCGTAGGTCACGATGTAGCCGTTCCCGCGGCCCTTGTCGTGAAAGAGCTTGCCCGGGGCCGGACCGCGCTTTTCGTTGTACATGGGGACCGCTTCGATCTTCCAATTGCCCACGGTCTTCGATTCGCCGTTGTGCAGAACGGCGGCTTCCTTCACCGTTTCCGCGACGGCGGCAGGCGCGATGATGACGGTGGAGGCTTTTTTCACCTTGGCCAGAGCTTTGGGGTCAAGGTGGTCTCCGTGAACGTCGGTGAGCAGAATCAGGTCGGCCTGCGGGAGGCCATCGTAGTTCCCCTGGCTCCACGGATCGACGTGGACCACCTGACCGCCGGCCTCGAGCATGAGGCTGGCATGCCGGATGACGGTGAGTTTCAGGGGACCGGATTTGGTTTGGAAAGTGTCAACCGGGCGGTTTTGTGAGACGGCCACAGCCGCCGCCAGGAGTAGGAGAAGGGGCAAGTTCCTCAAAACCCTCATGGAGAGTGATGCTATCATCATTTCTTCCCATGGAGGAAGTCGAACAGCAACAGGCGGAACAGCCCACAGGGCCGCGTGTGACGGTAATCATCGCCTCGTTCCATCGCGGGGAGATGCTGCGCAAGTGCCTGGGGGCGCTGGCGCGCAGCCGGCAGCCGGAGACTTTACAGGTGATTGTTCTCGACATCGGCACGCACGACACAACCGCGGAGATGGATCTCGAGTATCCCGAATTCACTTTCCTTCGCATGCCGCGTAATTTCGGGGCGACGAAGGCGCTGAACATCGGGATCCGGAGCGCGAAAGCGGATACGCTGTGCTTTCTCGATCCAGCGGTAGAGGTGCAGCCGGACACGATTCTGAGCCTCGCGGACGCGCTGGGGTCGACGCCGGAGGCCGGGGCCGTGTGCCCGTTGCTCACGGATGCTTCGGGCTCGCCGCTCGCGCAAGTACGGAAGCTGCCGGACCGGGAGGTGCTGGGCCGGTTGTGGCAGGACGAATCGGTGATTGCGGAAAGCGTTCCGGCAACTCTCGACGCGCCGATGGCGGTGGAGTATCCGGGCCGCAAAGCGCTGCTCACCCGCTTGGCATTCCTCAAGGGGATGAACTATTTCGACGAGCATTACGGCGAGTGGGGCGGCGACCTGGAACTGGCGTTCCAGATCCGGCACGCGGGCAAGAAGGCTCTGTTGATACCGGCGATCCGGGTGACGGATCACAGCGCGTCGGAAGCGCCGATGAGGTGGAGCGACTCCCAGAAGGCGACGCTCGCGGCCGATCGTTTGAACGGGGTGGCGCATTTCCTCTCGAAACGCGCGGGATTTTTCGCGGGATTGCTGCTGCGGATTCAGGCAGTGCTGCTCACGCTGATGCGCGCGTTGACGTTCCAGAACGCGGGCTACAACTGGAGTCTGCTGACGAGTCTGCTGGGCGGGCAGAAGGTCGACGGGTCGCAGGGATCGCTTTAGGGCGTGGGGAGAGGCGCGCAATTGCCGGGTCCTTCCAGCATGCGGATGCGGTTGCGGCAGGTGTCGCTGAAGACGAGGTTCCCGGCGGGATCGAGCGTCATGGCTCGGATGCAGCCGTAGGCAATGGCAATTCCGTCTTCCCCTTCGGCGCGGGTTCTGGTATCCGCCGCGATCAACTGGGGGTCACCTGTTGGGAACCACTTCCAGATTCGCGTTCGTTGATCGGCGATGTACACGCTACCATCCGCCGCTGGGGCAATGGCGTAAGCGCCCTCACGAAAATCCACGAGTCGCGCATCCGGGCCGGTCTTCATGAAGGCGTACCCTCCGTTCAGGTCATCCCAGGCATACAGGTTGTTCCGGGAATCGAATATCAGGCCCGCCCTCGGGTAGGACGTCGAGCCCAAATATCGGATAGTCACGTATCCGTTCCACGAACCCTGAGGATTCCACTGCCATACTAACCCCGTACGTTCGTCGCGAGTGTAAACATTCCCGAGGCTATCCGAGGCAAGACCTGACGGGGGAATGATTGTAGGAGGACGCGGGATTTCGGTGACTACTCCATCAGCGGTAATCCTCACGATCAGACCGCGCTGCGGATGCGGAACGAACAGAGTACCGGAATGGTCTACGGCAATATACTCCACCGAACTCACACCGACGTTGGGAGGAGGAGCGGGAAGCGCGAACACTGTTGTGATCTCGCCGGCCGGTGTGATCTTCCGCACTCTGAGATTGCTGAAATCAGCGAAAAACAGATTTCCGGCGGGATCGAAGGCGAGTGAGCGTGGCAAACCGAGCACATCATAATCGGGAGCCCTCCCGGCGACGGGTTGGATGACACCCTCCGAATCCATCTTGAAAATCCGGTCGCGGGCGATGAGATACAGAGCGTCGCCATTGGCGGGAGACAATCCTGCAATTCCATACAAGCCGTCTCGCGGCATTCGCGGTAAGGAACGCAAATGGATGATTCCTTCTCTCACCTCCCACAAGGTCCCGTTTGTCATGAAGACGATTGCCCCGCTATCGTCAATGACATAGCGGTAGGAGTTGAGTAGGACCACCCCAGTGGCGGGCGCCCCGTCAGCTAAGTTCTGGACGGGCTCAGAGCCACGCCCGAGAACCAGACGCACGTTCCACTCAGGATCAATTTCATAGATTTCCCATCCATCCTGAACATAGAGATTGCCCTTGCCGCTATGTTGGAGATCGGCCGGGTAACTGAAGTGAGTTTCGGATAAGGGGATGGCTGCCCCCACAGGCAGTCTTGTGCGCAACACGGGGGAGGACAAAAGTTTAGTCTCCCCGGTTTTGTCCATTCTCTTGATGGAGCCGCTCCATCCGGAGAACCAGAGATTGCCTCCCTGGTCGAAACTGAAGCTCAGCGCGTCCTCTGTACCGGGAAGGGTTTGAATCGTGCCCTCCGTGGTAATCCTGCGGATTACCGGCACAACCGGGCTGCGATCCACAAAGTAGACGGCGCCGTCCGGACCCAGGTGGACAAATACAGGAATAATGGAGGCTTCCGTCGCGAGGACACCGTCAGAGGGCGGATTGGTTCCGCCGCCGGCAATCGTGCTGGCAACGCCATCCTGATTGATCAAGCGGATGCGGCCATTGCCGCTGTCGCCGACGTAGAGGGCGCCGTCCGCGCCGCGGTCCACGCCGCCTATGCGGAAAAACTGCGCGTCGACGGCCGCGCCCCCGTCCCCCGCCGCGCTGGTCGGACTTCCCACCAGCGTGCGCAGCGTGCATTGCGCCTGTGCGGAGAGGCACACCGCGAAGAATACCGTGAAAGACCGCATTAATCCGGATCATAGCAGGGATTTACGGGCAAATGGTCCGCCTTTCCCCGCTCCGGGCGTTGCCGTTCCGGGGCTCTACTGCGCGGGGAGAGGCGCGCAATCGCCGGGCCCTTCCAGCATGCGGATGCGGTTGCGGCAGGTGTCGCTGAAGACGAGGTTACCGGCGGGATCGAGCGTCATGGCGCGGATGCAGCCGATGGCGACGGCAATTCCGTCCTCCCCTACGGCGCGAGTGGTGGTATCGGCCGCTATCAACTGGGGCTCGCTTTTGGAAGACAACTTCCAGATCCTTGATTGCCGGTCTGCCACGTAAACATTGCCTCCGGACGCAGGGGCCAGGGCGGAAACACCGGGGCGGAAATCCACCATAGTCCCCGCCGCCAGGGAACCTTTGTAATAGCCGGGCTCGGCAAAGGAGTCAATCCAGGCGTAGAGTTGATCGCCGGGGTCGAAGACCAGCGCCATGCTGGCGACGCTGGCACCCCAGGAGCGGAGAAGCATGGGCGAACTCCAGGAACCGGTGCGATTCCGTTGCCACACCCGGTTGGTGATCCTGTCGCGAATGTATAAATTCCCTTGGCTATCGGCGCCGAGGCCGCTGAGATCGGTCGCCGGGGGCCCGCCGGTCTGAGTAACCTGGCCGTCCGCGGAGATCTCGACGACCTGCCGCCCGTCCGGGTCCAGCAGAAAGAGGGAACCGGAGGGACCCATCGCAAGGTATTCAATAGGCCGGACAGAGACATTCGGGCGTTCCGGCAGGGCCTCATACACCGTCGTGATCTCTCCACCCGGAGTAATCTTCCGTACTCGTCGATTGCCGTAATCAGCGAAAAACAGATTTCCGGCGGAATCGAAGGCGAGTGAGCGCGGCAAGTGGAGGACATCGTAATCGGGAGCCCTCCCGGCAATGGTCTGAATGCCGCCCTCAGAATCCAACTGAAAAATCTGGTCACTTGCGATGAGGTACAGGCTGCCGGCGTCCGCAAGAGACAAACCGCTGGTCACTGCCACGGCGCTCTGGGGCCCGGGACGTGAATAGATGGTTCATCTCTGACCTCCCACAAGGACCTGTTCGCCATGAAGACGATTCTGCCGGTTTCGTCAACGACATACCGGAAGGAGGAGAGCGCTACACCCGTGGCGGGCACGCCTTCGACCAAGTTTTGGACGGGCCCGGAACCCCGCCCGAGAACCAGTCGCACGTTAGACTGAGTATCGATTTCATAGATTCCCGCTCCGTCCTGAACATAGAGATTGCCATTGGCGCTATGTTGCAGGTCGCTCGGATAGCGGAAGTGCGTTTCGGATAACGGGAGGGCTCCGTCCACGGGGAGTCTTGTGCCCGCCTCGGAGGAGGTCAGGAGTGTGACTTCCCCGGCTGTGTCAATTCTCCTGATGGACCCGTTCCCTCCGGAGAACCACAGATTCCCTTCCTGATCGAAACTGAAGCCCAGCGCGTCACCTGTATTGGGGACGGTTTGAATCGTGCCCTCAGTGGTAATCCTGCGGATCACCGGCACAACCGGGCCGCGATCCACAAAGTAGACGGCGCCATCCGGGCCCAAGCGGACCCCCACCGGAATAATAACGGCCTCTGTCGCGGGGCCACCGTGAGAGGGCGGACTGGTTCCGCCGCCGGCGATAGTGCTGACGATGCCGTCAGGATTGATGAGCCGAATGCGTCCATTGCCGGTGTCGCCGACGTAGAGGGCGCCATCGGCGCCGAGGTCCATACCGTCTATGCGGAAAAACTGCGCGTCGACGGCCGCGCCCCCGTCCCCCGCCGCGCTGGCCGGACTTCCCACCAGCGTGCGCAGCGTACATTGCGCCTGTGCCGAGAGGCAAACCGCGAAGAATAGTGTGAAAGACCGCATTAATGCGGATCATAGCAGGGATTTGCCGGCAAATGGCCGGCTTTTCCCTGCTCCGGCTGTGCATCGTCCTTTGCGCCCCCCGATTCTGATACCATCTCCCTCTGTGTCGAATCCCCGCCCCACCCGCGTCCGCCACACCGTTTTGTGGCTCACCGTAGCCGCGTACATGATCACCTACATGGATCGCGTGGTCATCTCGTCGGCGGCTCCCACCATCATGAAGGAATTCGGATTCACGATGGGCGCCATGGGCGGGATTCTGGCCATTTTCCGGTGGGGGTATGCGCTGTTCAACATTCCCGGGGGATGGCTGGGAGACTGGCTGGGGCCGCGGCGGGCGCTGACGCTGATCGTCACCTGGTGGAGCGCGTTCACATCGCTCA
>JADLBD010000262.1 GCA_020847975.1 Bryobacterales bacterium
CATACTCTACCGGATCGTATTTCCACAGGTGTTGATGTGCATCAATCGCCACCACCTCAGGCATTCAAGTTTTCCCCCGAAATAAAAAGACCAGGTCGATCATCAGAATAATCACCACCATCAACTCGAGTACAAACGCCCGCCCCTGGTGGAGTTCATCCATCAGGGACCGGTACAACTCGCCTGCTGCCCGCATCTTCTCGTCCACCAGCCGGCGATAATCGTCTACGCCGATCCGCGCCGATGCCAGCTTGTAAGCGCGTGCATAAAACATATCGCTCAGAAACTTGATCGCATTATCCGCACGCTCGGATAATTCCATTACGTCCAGCCGGTAGGTGTTCAACCGGTGGGCCTCCCGGGCCAGCCCCATCCTCCACAAGGTGCCGGACTTGCGGTCCATAATCGCATAGACGTCGGTGAGCACTCGCGTCAGCACTTCATCGTAATGCCGGAACTCGAGCAGTTGCGTGTTCGCATATTCGAGTAGTTGGATCGTCACCTGCGCGCTCTCAGGGGAAGTGTCATACACAAACGCCGCCGTCCAGCCGGCTACCATCAAATCCGTCGGAGCATAGCTCATCGAGGACGCCAGCACCTCCTGCCGCTCGCTCGCGCTCAGCGGACTCGCTTCGCCCCGGACAATCTGCGCGATCTGCGCGCCGTATTGTTCCACCAGTTGGGAGGCGTTGATCTCCTTGCCGTCCTCACCGGCTGCTTCCCGCACCTCAACCACCGCATAGTCGTCGGTAAGTTGCCGCTCGGAGGGCTTGCGCATGCAGGGCGCGATCCGCTCCGCCTGTTTCCGGATCGCCTCCGCCGCCACGCTTTCCAGAGCCGGCTCGGCGATCCACTGGCTTGCCAGCGCGATCAGGTCGCCCCAGCCTGCCCCCTGGAAGGGAAGTTCCAACTCTATGGACGCCACTCCGTAATCGAAATACCGCACCCGCGCGGCGAAGCTTTCTCCGCTTGGCGCGCTCAGCGGCGGCAAGCGCTCCTCCACCGGCGCTTTCTCGAATCGCACATATCCGGGAGCCTGGCGCCGGAAACCCGGCTCCCGCCCCCCTTTCTCCAGATTCAGCCGCTCCCGTAAGTCCTCCACCACAATCTCTTCGCTGACGTCGAAGAAGTATTGCAGGCGGAACGAACCGCTCAACGCTGCCATTCGAGTATCGCCTCCTCATCGAAAACAGCGTGACGTATCACCCCGCGCCGGTCGGATGTATAGACGATGTGAATCCTGCCGTCAGAAGTCTGCAAGGCGATCGGATAGGCGAAGTCGTTTGCGCCCTCGGCGATATTCCGCCGGTAGGGATACGTCTTGTCCTGATCTGTGGAAATGGCCACGGCCAGCGGCGTGCGCTGTGTCATGCTGTCGTTGAACACCAGCAGCAGATGCCCGTTCCGCAGCTTCAGAAAATCAGCGGCTGCGTTCGGGTTGGGAAACTTCGAATCCTTCCCTTCCGTCCACGTTTTCCCGCCGTCGAATGACTCCGCCCGCACCAGCCACCCATCCGTCGTGGGCCCATAACCGCCGCCGCGGCGGCAGTAAGCGATCAGGTGACCAGGGCTCACTTCCACGGGCGCAGGCTGAATGTTGCCGATTCGGCTTCGGATCGGTTCCGATTCGCTCCATTGACGGGTCTTCGGGTCATAGCGCAGGAACAGCGACGTGCTGTCCGCCCCCACCATCTCCCTGTCTCCACCCGTCTCGTGATACACGGGCAAAAGATACTCGCCCGTGGAAAGCACGATCGGCCGTCCTCGCACCATCATCCCCTCGCGCATGGCAAGCAATGAGGAGTCCGACCACGTGTCTCCGAGATCCTGCGAGACCTTTAAAGCTATCCTGGATTGCGACCAGGTTTCGCCAAAGCGAACCACGTAGAACAGCCACAGCACGCCGTCCGGAGCCTGCCAGATGACACCGTTGCCCACCGAGCGGAACGGGTCCTGCGCAATCACCTTCGGTTCGCTCCACTCTCCCTCGCGCATCCGCGCTCCGAACACCGCCGTGTCCGTGGCGTACTCTCCCTTGCCCCCGTAGTAGACAAGATACAAGTCGCCGTTCTGCAACTCCGTCATGCAGGCGGGATGCTTGTAGGGCCCAGTCGGCGTTTCCGGTCCGAAGATTCTTTCCGTGTGAATCTGCGCCGCGCCGGCGGCCAGAGTCAATAGAACGCAGGAGGCGAGCAGTCGTAGCATAGGGTGGCCCTCCTGATGGTAGCGCAGAGTTCAAGCCCTAGCTCGTAACGGGGATTTTGTGTATTTTCAGTTTTTTGGAGGTGAGGCCGTGTCGCGGGTTGACTGTCTGGAAACGGCGTTTACGCCTCCATCCAATTCCGGCGCTCGATAAACGTTTCCGGCTCGTACGTCTTGCCTTCCGCCAGACGCTTTTCTTCTCTCTGGCTTGTCCAGAGCAATGCCGGTCCAAGTACCTGCGCCAGCACCTTGGCGAGCACGCCGAATTCGCGTCCCATATCCTTGCGCAACTCACGAATCTGCCGGCTCATCGTCTCGTTGCTCCGCCTCAGTTGCCGCTCCATCGCCCATAGCAATCCGCCGTATGCGGTTTTCAGCGAGCGGATTTCCCACTCGAAGCGTTCCCGGACCCGGGGATCGAGATCATTCCGATAACGCTTCCACCCTTGCAAGGTGGTACGGCAGATGCGATACAAACTCGGGCCGTTGCGTTCGAAGTCGCGCAGAAAAGCCGAGTTCAAGAAACGATTGGAATCATCCCGCGAAATGGCGGGGTGTACAAAGTTGAACTTGTGCTGGCCGTGGATGTCGGCCAGATCCACATCCAGCAGCAGACCCTTTTCCCGCATTTCCCGGTGCAGTGGTGTTCCCGGGACGGGAGTGTACAGCATGAATTGATGGAAATCGGTCTCATGGGAAACGGCATGCTCGATCTCGTCTGTTATGTTCTCCGGCGTATGGTGCTCGAGGCCCACGATTGTCGACCCCAGCAGTTTGATCCCGTGCTCGCGCAACTCTCTGGTAAGAGCCACGGTATCGTGCCCCTTCAGCTTGGCGTAACCCGAGTGCGGCGATTCCAGCCCCATCCAGATCCAGGAAATTCCGAGTTCCACCAACTCCCTCATGGTGTACTTGCTGATGGCATTGGCCGATGAAAAGACATACAGCGCCCAGGCTTTGCCCTGGGCCTTCATGCGATCGAGCAGTTCCATGGCGCGCTTGCGGTAAAGCAGGAAATTCTCGTCCATCATGAAGAACGAGCGCACCTTCAGCGAGGATTCCATCTCACACATGACCTCGAACAGGTCTTTGCCTCTCTCGTAGAAGTTGAGGAACTTGCCTTTGCCGCCAAAGAATGCCGAAGTTGTGCAGAAATTACAACCCATTGGACACCCCACGGATGGGATGATCGTCGCCGCGGTGCTCCCTGCCGGCGCCGGCACCTTGATTCCCATGGTGCGGATGTCGAACCCGGAAACGATTTGCGGGTGACGGACGGGCGCGTTTACCTCCTCGCCCAGGTAGCCGCGCATCCAGGCGACGCCGTCGCCGCGCACGATGTGGTCCGCATCGATGATTCCCTCGATGCCAGGGATCGCGCTCACATGTCCCCCCACCACGATGACCGATTTGGGCGAGAGACGCCGCACCATCCGGCACATCTCGCGCACCTTGCCGACGTTCACGATGATGGAAGAGATGCCGACGATGTCGTACGAATGGGCGGTCAGTTCCTTTTCGAATGCTTCGCGGGTGGGGAAGTCCAGCAGCGTGCAGGGGGCCGAGATGTTCTCCTGGATCATCATGATGCCCCACGAACGGTGGAACATGCGCAGGGAGAAGGACCCCTGAACCCGCGTCACCTGGTTATGGTAAAGCTCCATCGGGTTGACGCGGCGGCTGCCGAACTCGTCATCTTGTGCGTAGGGCCCGAAAACGGAGGTGAGCAGAACACGCGCGCTCGTGCCCTTGGGATGAACACTCAATTTCTAACTCCTGTCTTGGCCCGATCATACACCTGGCTGGCGGGTTCTGTGTGTAATATTACTGTAATTACACACCTTACCTTCCTGAACCGAAAAGTCAAGATTCCGTGCCGGCCTTTCAGCGACTTCCCCAAAGTCTCAGATCAAAACAGGATAATCGGTTCTTGTTTTCTGCCATCCCCATGGCCCACCCCAAAGGTATAAGATGGCTAGCGGATTTTTGGGGTCATGCGGTCTGAATACCTTCTTGTCCTGACGGCCATTTTCGTCCAGGGTTGCTCACACGGTCACGGCGGTGCCGGCAAACCTCAGGAGAGCGCCCTCCCCGCTGCAAAACCCCCTCCAAAGGTGAATGTAATCCCCGTGGAAACCCAAACCGTCCCTAACGGCGAAGTCATCGCACCGGCGCGGCTCGAGACCAACCCCAACCGGGTCGCACATGTAATGCTCCCCATTCCCGGCCGCATCACGGCGGTCCTTTCCAAAATGGGGGATGCGGTGGAAGAGGGGCAGCCGCTGCTTGAAATCGAGAGCCCCGATGCGGAAGAAGCCCAATCTTCCTTTCTCGAGGCGGAAGCGGCCCTTACCCACGACCACACCGCCGCCTCCAAAGCGCAAGCCGACCTTGACCGCCTGACCGATCTCTTACAGCATGGAGCCATTGCCCGTAAGGACGTCCTCGCGGCGCGGAACACGCTCACCCTCGCTCAAGCCTCCGTGGAACAGTCCCGGGCCGGGCGCGAACGGGCAGCGCGGCGCCTGCAACTCTATGGTCTCAAACCAGGCATCACGAACCAGCGTGTCAAGGTGCGCTCCCCAATTGCCGGTAAAATCCTGGCCATCCAGGTTGCGGCCGGCGAGTACCGCAACGACATCAGCACGAGTGTCCTCACCATCGCCGATCTCAGCAAGCTCTGGGTGACTTCCGAGATTCCGGAGAGCGCCATCCGGTTCTGCCAGGTTGGGGGGAGAGTCGATATCGAATTGCTTGCCTTTCCCGGAGAAGTCTTCCACGGCACTGTGGCGCAGATCGCCGCCACGCTCGATCCAGAGACCCGCACCATTAAGGTGCATGCCGATTTTCAAAACGGTCGCGGGCGGTTCCGGCCGGAAATGTTCGGTCAGGTGCGTTACCTGACGGGGACCTGGCAAGCGCCGGTGATCCCCGAGTCTGCCGTAATTCAATCGGGAGACAAGACATTCGTATATAGAGAAGACGCGCCGGGGCGCTACCAGCCTGTGCCCGTCACGCTTGGCAAGCGGTTCGGGAATAGCTTTCCCGTACTTGCCGGCGTCAGCGCCGGCGACCGTATCGTGACTGACGGCGCCATCTACCTAAAGGCTGGTTCCTGAACCGTGCTCAAGAAACTGATTCACTTCGCGCTGCACCAACCCCTGTTTCTCCTGCTGCTCACCCTGCTATTCGTCGCCGCCGGAGTCTACTGTTTCCGCACTCTGCCCATTGAAGCGTTCCCTGACGTCACGGACGTCCAGGTCTCCGTCGTCACGCTGTTCCCCGGCCACGCTCCGGAAGAGGTGGAAAAGCAGATTACCATCCCGCTCGAGATCGCGCTCAGCGGCATGCCCCATGCCGTCCGTCTGTTTTCTCACACGCAGTTTGGGCTTTCGTTCATCTACATCACATTTGACGACGGCATGGATAACTACCTCGCCCGGCAGCAGGTGCTCGAGCGGCTGCAAACGGGCGACCTTCCCGAAGGCGTGAAGCCGGAACTCGGCCCCCTCGCCAGCCCCGTGGGCGAAATCTACCGCACCTATCTCCAGTCCGGTCAAAGGGACGCTACCGAACTGCGGGCCATCCAGGACTGGGTGGTCAGCCGCCACCTCAAGATGGTTCCGGGCGTCGCCGATGTCGTCAACCGCGGCGGCTTCATCAAGCAATACCAGGTCATCCCCGACCTGACCAAGATGCGCTCCCATCAGTTGACCATGCAGCAGCTCTTTTCGGCTCTCGAGAAAGGCAACGCCAATGCCGGCGGCGGGTTCATCGAGCAAGGCGAGCAGCAATTGATCATCCGCGGCGTCGGACTGCTGCGCTCCCCGGACGATATCCGGCGCGTTGTGGTTGCCCAACACGGGGGCGTGCCGGTGCTGATCCGCGATGTGGCCGGCGTGAATACCGGGTACGTGCCCCGCCAGGGCCTGGTCGGCAAAGATGACCAGGCCGACATCGTCACCGGCACCATCCTCATGCGGAAAGGCGAAAATCCATCCATCGTCCTCGACGCAGTACGGGCCAAGATCAAGGACCTCAACGACAGCATTCTCCCCAAGGACGTAAAGCTGATCCCTTACTACGACCGCACCGTGCTCATCGAGAATACTCTGCGGACCGTCTTCACCAACCTCACGGAAGGCGCGCTGCTGGTGGCGGTCATCCTCTACCTCTTCCTGGGCAATTTTCGCGCCTCCGCCATCGTCGCTCTTCTCATTCCTCTTGCGCTGCTCTCGACCTTCTGCGGTCTCACGCTGCGCGGGATTCCCGCGAACCTGCTTTCGCTCGGCGCCATGGATTTCGGAATTATCGTCGACGGCGCGGTGATTGTGGTGGAAAACATCTTCCGCACCCTGTCCGAACATCGCCCGCACGACCGCCACTCGCTGCGTTCGGCTATTGAAGAAGCGGCCATCCAGGTAGGCCGGCCCACTTTCTTCTCGATGCTCATCATCATCATCGCCCATCTGCCCATCTTCACCCTCACGCGCCACGAAGGCCGCATCTTCGCGCCGATGGCCTATACCGTCACCTCCGCCCTCATCGGTTCTCTATTCTTTTCCCTTACGCTGGTTCCCTTGTTGTGCTTCTACTTTCTTCGCAGCGGACTGCCCGAACATGACAACCTCCTGCTGCGGTTCTGCAAAACAATGTATCGGCCGATGCTGATGGGAGCCCTCAAACACAGAGTTCTGGTGACCATGACGGCCGTCGCGGCACTCCTGGGCAGCCTCGCCCTCATACCCCGGCTCGGCTCCGAATTTCTGCCCGAACTCAACGAGGGCAGTATCTGGGTGAATCTCACCCTGCCGCCCGGAATCGCCCTCTCGGAAGTCGCCAGGAACCTCAGCAAGGTCCGCACAGCCCTACGCAAGTTCCCCGAGGTTCGCTCCGTCGTCTCCCAGGCAGGACGGCCCGAAGATGGTTCAGATCCCAAGCCGGTCAACATGATCGAAATTCTCGTCGATCTCAAACCTCAACCCACATGGACCCGCCGCATCAGCAAAGAAGACCTCATCGTCGAAATGGAGAAAGCCCTGGTCCAGATTCCCGGCGTGCAGCCTACTTTCAGCCAGCCCATTCGTGACAACGTCCTCGAATCGATTTCGCAGATCGACGGCCAGATCGTCATCAAAGTATTCGGAGAAGACCCGTCGGTCCTGCGCGAGACCATTCGCTCCGTGCTCCGTGAAGTGTCCATCGTCCCGGGAGTGGCGCGCGCTTTTGTCGATCGCGCCGGCACACTCCCGCAGCTACAGATCGAAATCGAGCGGGAGAAAGCCGCCCGCTACGGTTTGAACGTCAGCGATGTGGACGATCTCATTGAAACCGCGCTCGGCGGCAAGACGGCCACGGAAATCTGGGAAGGCGAGAAACGCTTCCCCGTCGTGGTCCGCCTGAGGGAGGACGAGCGCCGTAACATCGATACCCTGCGGGGCATCCTGATCGACACCGCCGACAAAAGCCACGTCCCTCTCGACCAGGTCGCCAGCATTACGCTTGGCGAAGGAAGCATGAACATCAGCCGCGAGTCCGGGTTGCGCGTCGCCAGCATCGGCATCTTTATCCGCGGACGCGACATGGGCAGTATCGTACAGGACATGCAAGCTCGGGTTGCAAAGAATGTCTCCCTGAAACCGGGATACTTTCTCCAATGGGGCGGCGAATTCGAGAACCAGCAGCGAGCCATGTCCCGGCTCGCCGTCATTGTTCCAGTGAGCGTCTTGCTCATCTTCGTCCTGCTGTTCGAGGCATTCCATTCCGTAAAGAGCGCCACGCTCATCCTGCTCAACGTCCCCTTCGCACTCATCGGGGGCATACTCGCGCTCTACATTACCGGAATCCACCTGAGCGTATCGGCGGCAATCGGCTTCATCGCGCTCTTCGGGCAAGCTGTCCTCAATGGAGTGGTCATGGTGAGCTACATCAACCAGCTTCGCAGCCGCGGCTGGACCCAGGTGGAGGCTGTAGTCGAGGGAGCCATCGTGCGGCTCCGCACCGTTCTCATGACGTCGCTGCTTGCCATGTTGGGCCTCCTGCCCATGGCCCTCTCTCACGGCATCGGCTCGGAGGTGCAAAAGCCTCTCGCCACTGTCATCATCGGCGGCCTTGTCTCGGCCAGCATTCTGACGCTGCTCGTATTGCCCGCCCTCTACCTGGTCCTCGAACGCGGAGATGCTGAAGGTGAGGAGACCGTTTAAGCTACTTCGCCCCAACTCACCGAGGCACGAAGACAGGCAACGCCGGCTGTATATCTCGTGTCGGACACAGTGAACGCAATGCCGTCCTCCACCCAGTCATGCCACACGCCGTCGGGGTCATGAGAGGCCACTGTCAGCGTGTATTCATGTGGGCACAAAAGGCACAGGAAAGAGAAGGTCACCTGAAGCGTCTGGCCGGCCCGGCAAGGACCCAGTTTCGCCTTCTCCAACCCGGTGTTCGTCCCAAAGACCTCAAACCCGATGCGCGTGCGGATGAGGATGCCGATCACCGGATCTTCCACCGGATGATGAAATTGCACAGTGACGCGGATTCCGGCTGCCTGGCCGGCTCGCCAGGCGGCCGTAGGGGCGCCTTGTTCGTCGAGGGTTTCGATGGAAAGAATCGTGGCGCGGCCGTCGCCGCGGCGCATGGTGGGGGTGAGAGGAATCTGGGTACCGGCGGCCCGGGAACGAAGCTTGGCAGCCAGGTGATGGCGGTACAGGTCCAGAACCTCCCGAGGGTCGCCCTTGGCCGCAAGGCGGCCTTCATCGAGCCACCACACCTCATCGGCCAGCCACTGAATCAGATCCAGTTCATGGGAGACGAGGAGGGCGGCCCCGCCGCGGCGGCGGAAGAGTTCCAACTCGATGGCGGCCTGCGCGCGCGCCGCGGCGTCTTTGAGCGCCAGCGTGTGGTAGAGCGAGAGCGTCTGCGCCTTGCCGATCACCAGCGGGTCGAAAGGTCCGTGGTGGCGATGCGGATCCGCGGCTGTAACCGAGCCTGCTTCCGGCGGAATCGTACCGCTGGCGAGCCGCAGAAGAGTCTGCTTACCGGCGCCATCGTCGCCCACCACTCCGATGACGAATCCGGAGGGAGCGGCGGCGGTGAACGGAAAAAGGGGGGCGCAAGCACAGCCTTCAAAAATAATGGACATCCGGATGTTAGTCTAGCGAAGGTGAGGTCAATTTCGTGACGAGAGGACATCGGATCGCGGTTGTGCTGCTGGCTGTCGGCATTTTCTGCGCCGGTTGCCGCAAAGAGTCGAAGCTGCGAAGCGCTCTGGAAGCAAAGAGCGGCGTGGTGGAACTGCCCTCGGGAGACACGGACCTGTCGCGTCCCCTGGTGATCGAAGGGGCCGACGGCCTGACCCTGCGCGGCGACGGCCGGAGCCGGCTGCGGATGAAGTTCGACGGCCGGGCGGCGGTGCTGATCCTGCGCTCGAAAAACGTAAAGCTCGAGAATTTTGCCCTCGAGGGGAACCGCGAGCCGGCCGGCCGGCGAATTGCGCTTCCTCCCTCTGACCAGCCGATGGCGCGCTGGAACCCGAACAACGGCATCCTGGTTGAGGACTCTCAGGGAATCACCATCAGCAAACTTTCCGTTCGCAATGTGGTGAGTTATGCCGTGCTGGTGAGCAAGTGCAAACAGGTTGTGGTGGACCAGGTGGCCGTTGGGGACTCGGGCTCGGTGGACGAAAAGGGATTCAATAACGCAACCGGCGGAATCCTGATCGAGGAAGGAACAGAGCAGTTCGCGGTGCGAAACTGCAAACTGCGCAATATCCGCGGGAACGGCATCTGGACGCATTCCCTATATGGCTCTCCGCGGAACAGGGATGGGGAGTTTGTCGGGAACGAATTGAATTACATCGGGCGTGATGCGCTCCAGGCGGGGCATGCGGTGGGGTTGGAGATTCAGGCGAACCACGGCGGATTCATTGGCTTTCCCGCCGAAATCGTGGATGTGATGCATGGCGCGGTGCCGGTGGCAATCGACACTGCGGGGAACGTCGAGGGCAGCGCCTACGTTGGCAACTCTTTTGAGGAAGTGAACGGGAAATGCATTGACCTGGACGGGTTTCATGACGGCGTCGTGCAGGGCAACGAGTGCGCCAACCGCCGCGATGCCAAGGCATATCCTTACGGGCACTACGGAATCGTGCTCAACAACAGCAATCCCGATATGCAATCAAAGAACATCCGGATTGTTTCGAACACAATGACAGGGTTTCGTTTCGGCGGGCTGTTTCTCATCGGGCAGGACCACGTGGCGCGCGGAAACATTTTCCGCAATGTGAATACGGCTCATTGCAATGACAATCCGGCAATCGGCTGTCTCTACAAAAAAGACGAACCGGATTTGCTCCGCAGCGGCATCTACCTCGGGAAAGGCGCTGAGCGCCCCGCCCCCGCCGCGCGCAATGTCGTCGAGAACAACACCGTCCAAGGGTACGGCATGTCGAAATACTGCATCGTATTCGCCCCCGGCGTGAAGCGGGAGGCGAATACCGTGCGCGGCAACAAGTGCGAAGAATGACCGGCGCTACGCCTTGGCGTTCTTGCGGGCGGCGTTCAGCAACTCGCGCAGACGCTTGCCGACGATCAGTTCTTCTCCCGGCTGCATGGTCATCGAGATGATCTGGAGTTTGTTATGGCGAGGCGTCTTCGGATCCTTTCCGCTGACGGCGGGAACGAGGCTCGGATTGGAAGCGGTGAGCACCTCGATTCGCGGTTCGCCTTCCCGCAACTGCCGGTCGCAATCGGCCACCGTGTATTTCCACCCGGCTTCATCCCAATTCACTGTCAGCGTCGGGTAGCGGTTTCCACCCTCGGGAATCGCAATCGTCGTGGTGACTCCGGGAACCGTTTCCACCAGCTTGGCGATGCGCTCGACGCGCTCCTTCCATTGCCGGTTCAGCGCATTCAGATCCATCTTGGACCATGCCTCCACCGCCGCCAGCGCGCCCATCACCTCTTCCTTGCCCACTTTCATGGGACGGCAAACCGCCCCTTCCCAGGGACTCGTATTCGCCAGCGCCGCCTCGATCAGGTCCTTTCGGCCCAGCAGCAGGCCCGAGCACTGCGGTCCGGCAAGACCTTTGCCGCCGCTGAAGCAATAAAGATCGATGCCCATCTTCGCGTAGTTCTTCAGATTGTCGACCGGCGGGATTCCGGCGGCGTCATCGAGCAGCAGCGGAACCTGGTGCTTCTTCGCAGCCGCGAGAATCTTCTGCAGCCGCTCGCCGAGCGACGTTGTGTAGATCATCGCCGTATTGGAGTTGATGGCGGCCTCCACCTCATCCGGCGAGCGCACCACAACGAGTTTGGCGCCCGTAAGGCGGATCGCGCTGTCGAACGCGCTGCGCCCCCCGGCCATGATGACCTCCCCTTTCATCCCGGTCGTGTCGGGGAGTTGCCAGACCTTGGCAGGGTCGGTCCCGGCCATGCAACCGGCGGCGGCGGAAGCCATCGCCCCGGCCGCTCCCGACGTGACCATTCCCGATTCGGCTCCCGACAATTCCGCCAGGCGCTTCCCCGCGGCGCGCTGTAATTCGAAAATATCCACGAAGTGCCGCGCGGCCTCCTGCTTGGCGGCGCGAACCTCGGGGAGTTCCAGCGAACCGCTCAGGTATGTCCATGTCCCTCGGGCATTGATGAAGGGACGGACCCCGATCCGGGTGTAAACATTACCGGCTGATGCTTTGTTGCCGGCAGCCAGAGCCTTTTGCCAGAGCGAGTCAAGCGCGATGGTGCCGAAAAGCGGCAGAGCGCGGCCGTATTTCAGAAGAGTACGCCGGTTGATGTCCATGTATGAGAACCTCTCCTGTTAGAGTAGTTGGATCGCCCGCCACTGGCAAGGCGTCCCGGATCAATCATTACTCCAAACGGGTGGTGAGACTCCACCGCTCCAGAGCCTGATGGAGCTTATCGACGTGCACGGGCTTGGCCAGATAGTCGTCCATGCCGGCGTCGAGGCAGGCTTCCCGGTCTCCCTCCATCGAGCCCGCGGTCATGGCGATGATCGGTGTGTGGCGCCCCGAGTTTGCCTCCTTTTGGCGAATGGCGCGCGCAGTCTCGAATCCATCCAGGACTGGCATATGACAGTCCATGAAAATGATGTCGAAAGATCTGTTGCCGATCAAATGGAGCGCCTCCTCGCCGTGGGAGGCCACCTCCACCTCACAGCCAAGCTTCTCGAGGAACCGTCTTGCCAGCTTCTGATTCACGGAGTTGTCTTCCACCACCAGCGCAAGTGCTTTCCTGTTCCGCGAGGGCTGCGCCGCGGGAACAATGGACCCGCTCTCTGCCTCCTGCGGCGCGACTGGCAGGCGCAGGGTGAACCAGAACCTCGAACCTTCGCCAGGACGGCTCCGCACACCGATGGAACCGTGCATCAGTTCCACCAGGCTTTTGCAGATGGCGAGACCCAGCCCGGATCCGCCATGGCGGCGAGTGGTGGAAGTGTCCGCCTGCATGAATTTTCCGAACAGGCGCGGTTGGATTTCGGCCGGAATGCCGATCCCGGTGTCTTCCACGGAGAAATGCAGCAATTGTTCCCCGCCATTCGATTCGAGACAGGCCACCTGAACCGTGATCGACCCGTGCTCGGTGAACTTCACGGCGTTGCCCACGAGGTTCCCCAGGATCTGCCGAATGCGCAACCGGTCGCCCAGAAGGTAAGGCGCGACGGACGCGGAGATCCTCGTGCCGAGCTCGATCCCTTTCCGCTGCGCTTCCACCCTCAAAATCGCGGCCACTTCTTCGACCGTGGATTGCACCCGGAAGGGAAGTGGGTCCATCTCCAGACGGCCTGCGTCGATTCTTGAGAGATCGAGAACGTCATTCACAAGCGAGAGGAGAGCCTCTCCGGACAGCCGCATCGTGTGCACCAGATCCTGTTGCTCCTGTCCGGGCGGTGAATCCGCAAGCAGCGAGGTTGCGCCCAGCAGGCCGTGAAGCGGCGTTCGAATTTCGTGGCTGAGGTTGCTGAGGAACTGAGTCTTGTCGTCGATGACTCGCCGGTATTCATCGTTGAGGGACTGGAGTTCCGCCGTGCGGGCCGCAACGCGATTCTCCAGGTCAACCGTTGCCCTGCGAAGGGCATCGGAATAACGGCGTCTCTCCCACATGATGGCCACCACCGTGCATCCCACGACAACACCCATCACGCGGTTGAATGTAATCCCGGCGGAGCGCTGGCCGGGAGCGCGCAGGTAGGGCACGAGAAACGCTGCGGCAATGGCCGCCGCGTAGATCGCAAGCTCGATACGGCCGCGCAGCGCCCATCCCGCGTAGATGGTTGGCAGAAGGTAAAAAATACTGTAATTCCTGTCGAAGGGTCTGGCTGCATCCAGCGCGATCGCCAGCATCAGCGCCGCCGCGCAGAAAACCACATGAGTCAGCTCTTGCCAGGGTATGGCCTGCGCTTGGCGCGCGTCCGCTCGAGCGTCCATAACAGGAAGCGTTCAGTATACACAGTCTGAACGCAGACGGTGTGCTTCGTTATCCCGCGGCAGCGAAGCACTGATACACTACCTCCGTATGCGGATCTTACTCTTGCTGGTCACCTCTCTCCCGTTGCTGGCGCAGAGCGCCCACACCATCCCCTCGGCAATCGACCTCCCCAACGGCTGGCACATCACGCCGGTAGGCCGGCACGTTGTTACCGAAGATTACATTCTCAATGTGTCGAACACGCCGGATGGGCGCGGAATCATCGCGCTGAACTCGGGCTACAACCCCCATGGTCTGTCCGTGATTGACCCGAAGAACGTCGAGATCACCCAGCGCGCCGGGCTGAAGTCCTCGTGGTTCGGAATGGCGTGGGGACCGGATGGCCAGACGCTGTACGTATCGGGAGGAAACGGACAGTCCCGCACGAATCCGACGGCGGCGCCCATTTACGCCTTCCGCTACGCCAACGGGAAACTGACCGCCCAACCCGTGAAGGAGTTCCACCACCGCGTGCCGATGGATCAGATCTACTGGTCCGGGCTGGTTCATCATCCTTCCAAGCCGCTTCTCTATGCGGCGAACCGCCACACGAAGGCCGTTCCGGGACACGTAGTGGTGTTCAACACGGAATCGGTCGAGCGCGTGGCGGAGATCCCAACCGAGATTCATCCTATGAGTGGTTCTTGACCCCTCCGGAGATACGCTGTACGTCAGCAACTGGGCGAGCGAATCGGTGTCCGTCATCGACGCACGTTCGAATACGGTGAAGTCGGTCATCAAAGTCGGACGGAACCCGACATGGTGCTCGGCAAAGACGGCCGGTTATTCGTGGCGTGTTCGAACGAGAACTCGGTGTATGTGGTGGATACAAAGTCCCTGCGGCCCGTGGAGGTAATTGCCACCGCGATGTACCGCATGGCGCCCGTGGGGTCGACGCCCAACGCGCTTGCCCTTGACCCTGCCGGAAAGATGCTCTTTGTAGCGAACGCCGGCAACAACAATGTGGCCGTGGTCAACGTCAGCGACGACGATGCTTCTCACGTGGTAGGGTTCGTTCCCACCACATGGTATCCGTCGGCGCTGGCCGTTTCCCCGGATGGCAAATGGCTCTACGTAGGCTCCTCGAAGGGGATGGGCGGCTACGCAAACATTCAGGGGCCGACGAGTCCGCTCGCTCCGAGGGACGGCAAGTCGCGCCACATCGGAGCCCTCCAGCGCGGCTCCGTGAGCGTCATTCCCCTGACGGACCTGAAGTCGCAGATCAACGCCTACACCCGGCAGGCCATGGCGAACTGTCCCTACAACGACGATATGCTCGCCAAAGCCCGGCCCCCGGCTTCCGGACCGTCCATCGTCCCGCAGCGCGTGGGCGAAGGCTCACCCATCAAGCACGTCATCTATATCATCAAAGAAAACCGCACCCACGACCAGGTATTCGGCGACATCAGGAAGGGCAACGGTGATCCGCGGCTCACCATTTTCGGCAGCAAGGTCACTCCGAACCACCACAAACTCGCCGAGGACTTCGTCCTCCTCGACAACCTGTTCTGTGACGGCGAGGTTTCCGTGGACGGGCATTCCTGGTCGAACTCAGCCTACGCCACCGACTTCAATGAGAAGCGCTGGCCGCCGCAATACGGAGGCATCAGTGCCGCGGGCAACGGGCCTGACAATACCCCGTCGTCGGGTCATCTGTGGGACCTCGCGGCCAGGAAGGGCCTCACCTATCGCTCTTACGGAGAGTACGCGCAGAGGGTGAGCGACGGCGCCACCATGGAAGCGGCGCCCGGCGTTTCCGGCCTCGCCGGGCACGTCTCGCCCAAAGTCAAGCTGCCCGGCATGCGCGATACCGACAATGTAAAGACGTTTCTCGACGAATTCGAAGCCTACGAGAGCAACTACGATTCCCCCGATCCGCTGAAGCGCCTTCCCAACTACATTGTGATGAGCCTCGGCGAGGATCATACGCAAGGGACGCGTCCCGGAGCGCACACGCCAATAGCCGCCGTGGCCAACAACGATTACGCCGTGGGCATGCTGGTGGATCGCGTGTCGCATTCCCGCTATTGGAAAGAGACCGCCATCTTCGTCATCGAAGACGACGCGCAGAATGGCCCCGATCACGTGGACGCCCGCCGTACGGTAGGGCTGATTGTCTCCCCCTACACCAAACGTAACGTTGTGGATTCCACCCTGTACACCACCTCCTCCATGGTGCGCACCATGGAACTGCTGCTCGGTTTGCCTCCCATGACGCAGTACGACGCAGCCGCCATGCCGATGTACAACTCCTTCGGCACGTCCCTCGACCTGGCGCCTTACCAGCACGTCGAACCGCGGGTGGATGTAAACGCAAAGAACACCGAACTCGCCTGGGGCGCGAGAGAGTCCATGCAGATGGACTTCTCCGAATATGACCGCGCGCCCGAGTTCGCGCTGAACGAAATCATCTGGAAGTCAGTCAAGGGCGCCGATTCGCCGATGCCGCTGCCGGTGCGGCGCTTTCACTTCCGCTATTGAGTGGACGCGCCGGCGCGAACTCTACATCACCGCCGACAGTTCGCGCCAGTTCCTCCCTTGGGATTCGGCTACGGCGCCGTAGACGATTTCCCCCTGGTATGTGTTCACCCCCTCGGCGATGGCCCGATTGTGCTCGCACGCCTGCTCCAGGCCATGCTCGGCAATCATCAGCAGGTAGGGCAGGGTCGAGTTCGTAAGTCCCATGGTGGACGTGTGCGGCACCGCGGCAGGCATGTTACTCACGCAGTAATGCAGCACGCCATCCACAACGTAAGTGGGCGCGCTGTGCGTGGTGGGATGCGAGGTTTCAAAGCAACCGCCCTGATCGATGGCCACGTCCACAATGACCGAGCCTTTGCGCATCCTGGCGATCATCTCCCGCCGCACCAGTTTCGGAGCCGAGGCGCCCGGAACCAGCACCGCGCCCACTACGAGATCCGCATTGCGCACCGCTTCCCTGATAGTCCAGGAATTCGAAGCCATCGTCATGACGTGCCCGTTGAAGATGTCGTCGATTTCGCGCAGGCGGTTGAGGTTCTTGTCGATGAGCGTGACATCGGCCCCAAGACCGGCGGCGATCTTGGCCGCATTGTGGCCCACCACTCCCCCGCCGATGATGAGGACATTCGCCGGGGCCACGCCCGGAATGCCGCCCAACAGAATGCCCCGGCCGCCGTTCGGAGCCTCCAGGTACTGGGCCCCTACCTGCACGGACATGCGGCCCGCCACCTCGCTCATCGGCGTCAGCAGCGGAAGTGATCCGTCAGGTTCGCGTATGGTTTCATAGGCCACCGAGTTCACACGCCATTTCACTAACTCCGCGGTAAGGTCGGGCAAGGGAGCCAGATGAAGGTATGTGAACAAAATGAGGCCGGATCGGAAATATTGGCTTTCCGAAGGCTGCGGCTCCTTCACCTTCGCTACAAGATCCGCTCGCCCCCACACTTCCTCCGGCGTCGGGAGAATCAGCGCTCCCGCCGCGGCATACTCCTCGTCGGGAATACTGCTGCCCGCGCCGGCATTGGTCTCCACCAGTACTGTATGTCCGTGCTCCCGCAGCGCAGTCACGCCGCTTGGCACCAGTCCTACTCTTGTTTCGTGATCTTTGATTTCTTTGGGTACACCGATGATCATTTATGGCCTCGCTTGCGCGCTGGCCGTCCGTCGAGGGCCGAGACCGAGCGCGATCAGCGAGAGCGAATCCAGTTGGC
>JADLBD010000263.1 GCA_020847975.1 Bryobacterales bacterium
CCACTACCTTGCCTATCACCGACGAAAAAGAACGCGCCCGCGTGCTCAGCACCACCCTGGGCCAGATTGAAAAGCAGTTTGGAAAGGGATCCATCGTCCGGCTTGGCTCGCGCGAAGCCGTGGTGGCTGTCTCCGCCATCTCCACCGGCTCCATCTCCCTCGACTACGCCCTCGGCGTCGGCGGGTTTCCCCGCGGCCGCATCAGCGAGATCTTCGGGCCGGAATCATCGGGCAAGACCACGGTGGCGCTGCAAGTGGTGGCCGAGGCGCAGAAGGCCGGCGGCATGGCGGCGTTCATCGACGTCGAGCATGCGCTCGATCCTATCTACGCCCGCAAACTCGGTGTCGATGTAGACAACCTGCTGGTGTCGCAGCCGGACTATGCCGAGCAGGCGCTCGAGATCACCAACGCTCTCATCGCCTCCGGCTCAATCGATGTGCTGATTGTCGACTCGGTGGCGGCGCTGGTTCCGAAGACCGAACTGGACGGCGAGATGGGCGACAGCTTCATGGGCGTGCAGGCGCGGCTGATGAGCCAGGCGATGCGCAAGCTCACGGGCGTGGTTTCGAAATCGAATACCTGCCTCATCTTCATCAACCAGATACGCGAGAAGATCGGCGTGATGTTCGGCAATCCGGAAACCACCACCGGCGGCCGGGCGCTGAAGTTCTACTCCTCCGTGCGCACCGACATCCGCCGCATCGCGGCCATCAAGGACGGCGAAACGGTCACGGGCAACCGCACGAAGGTGAAGATTGTGAAGAACAAGCTCGCGCCCCCGTTCCGCGAAGCCGAGTTCGACATCATGTACGGGGAGGGCATTTCGAAAGAAGGCGATCTGCTCGACCTGGCGGTGGCGAACAACATCGTCGAGAAGAGCGGGTCGTGGTACAGCTACAAAGGCGAGCGCATCGGGCAGGGACGGGAGAATGCGCGCACGTTCCTGAAGGATCATGGAGACGTGCGGCAGACATTGGATGTGGAAGTCCGAAAAGCGCTGGGCTTGACGGCGGCGGCTCCCGCGCCGGAACCGGTGGCGGTGGCGGCTCCGGCGGGAAAGTCGCGCTAACCGCGGATTACTGCGCAGGCCCGGTGGGGAACTGCGTCGGCAACTGCGTGGACACGGTGGTAGCTGTTGCGTCGCACATGGGATGGCCGAAGCCGCTCGGGCTGGGGGCGGTGGTATGGCCGGCGAGCGGAGCGGGAATATCGTTAATGATATTGTCCTTCCCCACGCCACTCAAACCCGAAGGAACATTGTCGAAGTTCAGAGCATGGCGGGTTTTCCACGCCACGATGTGGTCAGTGCAGGATGTGTCGCCGCTGACGCCGAGACCACCCACCAGCGTGCCGGCCGAATTGTAGAGCGCCAGCCCGCCGCCGAAGACATTGACGCCGCCGATGTTCTTGCCCACCATCGGATCGTTGGACTGGCCGAAGTTGTTTTCGTTGCCTCCATAGGCCACGCCGGTGTCGACGGGATTGCTGTGCTGGAGACCATAGAGTGTGCCGCCGGGCTGCGTGGCCGCGTAGAGATTGGCCGTTGACAGCGCGAATCCGGGAAGGCTGAAGGCGTTCCCTGTATTCGCTTTCTGAGCGGCAATCACACGGCTGCCGGGCCACTGCGCGCCGCGGTTGGCTCCGGTGAAGGCGACCGCGCAGACGACGCCATCGCGGTTGACGATGACGCCCCACATGTTGTTGTTGAGCCCGCCGTTGACGGAGTTGCTGGCAGCAGGCGCCACGCTCTTGAGCGCAGTTTTCAGGGCGCTGTAGCTGGGCAGGTCCTGGCAGGCATTGCCGCGTCTTCCTTTGTCGTTGTCGTTGTCGTCATCGGCCATGGCAAAGCCGGCGGTGAATACGATGGCGGCAGCCATGGTGAGAAGCTGTTTTGCATTCATAGAATCCTCCAATCAGGCGGGGTTGTAGGGACCCGTTTCAGATAGGAGGAGTATAGCTCGGTTGAAACCGGTGTGCTGAGAGGCCCGTTCACCGCCCTATCTCTATCGGTAGTAAACTAACTGAAAAGCTCCATGCTGGTTCTCTGGGTATTTCTTGCGTTATCCGGCTATTGTGCCGCCGCTGTGAACAAGCCGGACCCGCGTCCGGACCCGAAGGTGCTTTCCGTGCATCCGTTCACGGTGCAGCGAGGGACTGCGCTCACGGTGACGGTGCGTGGCAGCGGTTTGCAGGGAGCAAACGGGGTGTTTGCGGGCGCTGCTCCTTTCCGCATCGTGGCCGAGGGAGTGGAGCCGGAGCCGAAGGGGGAAGGGAACCGGAAAGTTCCGATCGACCTCGTTCGGATGCGGGTGGAAGTGGCGGCGGATGCCAAACCCGGCCGTTATCCGTTCCGCCTCATTACATCGCACGGCGTCTCGAACGCGATTCCGTTGTTTGTGAGCGAACTGCCGGTAACGGCCGAGCCGGAGGGTTCGCACGATTCTCCCGATACGGCAGTTGCCGTTCCCTCGGGTCCCGCCCTCTTTGCAGGGCGGTTGGGACATCGCGGCGAGGCGGACTTTTACCGGTTCAGAGCAAAGGCCGGGGAGACGTGGACGCTTCAGGTTATCTCCGGGCTGCCGCAGATTGCCGCCGGAGGCTCGGCGGCGACGGTTCCGAACTTCGACCCCTCCCTCACCATCTATGAGGCCGGAACAAGCTGGTTCGACTCCTCACGCCT
The DNA here is from genome assembly GCA_020847975.1 of Bryobacterales bacterium. GTDB lineage: Bacteria > Acidobacteriota > Terriglobia > Bryobacterales > Bryobacteraceae > CADEFT01. Next base: position 2,682 of record JADLBD010000263.1, read on the forward strand.
GAAGCGGGTTGCATACAACGACGAGCCAACGTGGGTCGCCGGCAAGGGCACCGATGCCTATCTGGTACACCGCTTCGAGCAGGCAGGGGATTATCTGCTGTGCGTGGAGGCGTTCGCCGGGCAGGGCGGCCCTGACTACAGCTATCAGCTCAAGGTTGTTCCAGGGGAGAAACCGGAAGATCTGCCGCCTGCTTCCCGCGGTACGGACGACCGGGCATTTACACGCGTGCTGGGCGTGGACCGCTTGAATGAGCTTGCGGCGCGCGGCGGGGATGCCGCGAAGCATTCTTCGGTGGAGACATATCGCGCCGCCGCTGAGCCGGCGGGTGCCGCGCCTTTGTTCAAGCTGCCGGGGACCATCGAGGGCACGATCGAGCGGCCTGGGGAGATTCAGAGAGCACGCTTCCAACTGGACGGCCCGCGCGACATCGCGATTGAAGTGGAGACGCCCGCCGCCGCCCCTCCTTACTTCAACCCGGTGGTGCGGATGTTGAATGCGGCAGGCGAGGAAGTGGCGACGAACGTGTTTGCGGGGAAGGGCGCCTGCAGCGGCGCGCTGACGAAATCGCTGCAGGCCAAGGCGATTGTTCCAATCCGCGAGGCCGGGACCTATACGATGGAGGTTCGCGACGTGACCGCCGATTTCGGCGGCGCGGACTTCCGCTACCGGGTGCAGGTGCGGCCGCAGATTCCCCACCTCGGCAAGATCCTCATGGATGCCGACCATGTCAATCTGGCGCAGGGAGAGGCAACGTCCATCCGCGTGGTTTTTGATCGCGAGGAGGGTTACCAGGGCGGAATCGCCGTCGCGGCGGAAGCGCTTCCGGCGGGGGTGCAGGCGCTGGTGGGCGCGGATTTCGAGGCGGAGAAAGATCCGCCTACATTTACCGGCAAGAGGGAGCGCTACGAGCCGCGAACCGAGCGCACGGTGGTGGTGCTGTCCGCCGCGAAGGATGCCGCTCCCACGCCGCAACCGCAAGTGATCCGCCTTGTCGCGCGTCCGGTCTCCGGGGGCAAACTCGGACCGGTTCTGGCAACCAAATCCATACCGTTGATGGTGATTTCGGGACAGTGAAACTCTTACTTACACTCCTCATTCTTCCTTTCGCCGGCACGGCGGGGGAGCGGTTTGTGTCGTTGAAGACGGTGCCCGCGGAGGCTGTTCTGAGCGGGCCTCGCGCGACGCAGCAGTTTTTGGCGATTGCCACCGATGCCGCGGGCGCGGAGCGGGACGTGACGGGGGAGGCGCAGTGGGCGCTTTCGAACTCGACGCTGGCGTCTCTGGACGGCGCCCGGCTCAAAGCGGCCGCGGATGGCCGCCTCACAGTGACAGCAACGTATTCGGGCCTGAAGGGGCAATCGAACGTGCGCATGGAAGGCGCCGCGGTTCCGCGCCCGGTGAGTTTCACCCGCGAGATCACGGCCATCTTCACCAAGCGCGGCTGCAACAGCACCGCCTGCCACGGAGGGGTGAAGGGCAGGGGCGGATTCAAGCTGTCGAACAATGCGCTCTATCCGAAGGATGACTACGATTGGATCGTCAAGGGCGGCGGCTACCAGGTGCTCACCAACGAGGTGAAGGGGGAACGGATCCCGCGCATTGACCTGAAGCATCCGGAGAACAGCCTGCTGATGCGTAAGCCGGCGATGCAGACGCCGCACGGGGGCGGTAAGCGGCTGGAGGTGGATTCCGAGGATTACCGGACGATGCTCGAATGGATCCGCGCCGGGGCTCGATACGGAAACGGTCAGGGAACTGAGCCGCGGCTGGTGAGGCTGGAGGTGTATCCCGCGATGGCCGTGATGCCGGATGCAGGGCGGCGCGGGCTATTGGTGACGGCGCACTTCAGCGATGGCCATACCGAGGATTTCACGCGCCAGGTTCTGTACACGTCGAATGACAGCGATGTAGCCACCGTCAACGCGGACGGGATTGTGACGGCGAAGCGCAAGGGGGAAACGGCGATCCTGATCCGGGCCGCGGGGCACGTGACAAGCGTGGGTGTGGGCGTCATCGGCCCTGCGATTGCGAATTATCCCGCCGCGCCTCGCTCGAACTTCATTGACGACTATGTCTTCGCGAAGCTGAAGAAGTTCCAGATTGTCCCCTCGGGGCTTTCCTCGGATTCGGAATTTCTGCGCCGCGTGTGTCTCGACCTGGCGGGCGCACTGCCGCCGCCGAAACGCGTGCGGCAGTTCCTGGCGAGCAAAGACCCGAATAAGAGAGAGAAGGTGGTGGACGCGCTCATCGCCTCGCCGGAATTCGTTGACTATTGGACGTTCCGTTTTGCCGATATTTTCCGTGTGTCCATCTTCTCAAACGGCCTGTCGTCGAAATTTAGCGAGGGCTATTGGGAGTGGATCCGGAACAACGTCGAGACGAACCGCCCCTACGACGAGGTGGCGCGCGAGCGCATCTCGGCGGAAGGCTACAGCCCGGCCTCGCGGCACTTCCTTCCTTACAACCAGATTGGGCCTCCCGGAGAGGTGATGGCCGAAGAGGTGCGGGTGTTCTTCGGCCGGCGCCTGGATTGCGCGCAGTGCCACAACCACCCGTATGAGAACTGGAGCCAGGATCAGTTCTGGGGAATGGCGGCGTTCTTTTCGCGGCTGTTCAAGATGGGGCCGGTGGTGTTTGATCATCCCACGAACATGGACCTCAGCTCGAAGGACGTGGACGGGAAGATAGAACTGCTGCATCCGAGAACGAAGGCGGTAGTGACGCCCGCGCTGCTTGATCATTCACCGCTCGAACTGGCTCCGGACGGGAACCCGCGGAAGGCGCTGGCGGCCTGGATGACGGGGCAGCCGTATTTCGCCGAAGCCGCGGTGAACCGCATCTGGGGTCTATTTTTTGCGCGCGGCATCGTGGAGCCCGTGGATGACTTCCGCTCGACTAATCCTCCGACGCATCCGGATCTGCTGGCGGCGCTGGCGAAGGATTTCCGCGACCATCATTACGACCTCCGCCATCTGATGAAGACCATCGTGCTGTCGCGCACGTATCAGCTCTCCTATGTTCCGAATGCGACCAATCGCGAAGACGTGGTCAATTACTCGAGGTCGCTGCCGCGCGCGTTGGACGCCGAAGTGTTGCTCGACGCAGTGGCCGATGTGACGGGAGTGCCGGAGACGTTCTCGACCGCGGTGACGGAGGGATCGTCGGTGGGCCAGGCTCCCGCGGGCACGCGCGCCATTCAGTTGCGGGATCCCGATACGTTTTTCTCGAGGTTCCTGGAGATCTACGGGCGATCGAACCGCGGGGCGATTCCGGAGCGCAACGGGAAGCCGAACTTGAGCCAGGCGCTGCACATGCTGGCCGGCGACACCTACACCGACCGCCTGGGGGCGAAGAACGGACGCCTGGGGCGTCTGCTTGCCTCGGGGGCTTCGGACACGGAGATCATTGACGAGTTTTACCTCGCGGCGCTGGCGCGATTGCCGGCGCCCGAGGAGAGAAGCGAGATTCTGAATATCCTTTCGCGCCGCGGCGGCCGTGAAGCCGGGTTGCGCGAGTTTGTCTGGGCGTTGCTCAGTTCGCGTGAATTCGCGGAGAATCATTAAAGGAGGAGCTATGGGGCCACATCCAACTTCCCGCCGGGACTTTCTGAGCGCCGGGTCGGCCAGTTTTCTGGGATTGACACTCAGCGGCTATCTGCGCGCCGCCAATAGCAAGGTTGCGGAGAAGGGCAAGGCAAATTCCGTGATCCTGTTCTGGCTCGAGGGCGGGCCGAGCCACATTGACACGTGGGACCCGAAGGCGAATAGCAACTTCAAGCCGATCTCGACGAATGTGGCCGGGATACGGATCTCCGAACTGCTGCCGAAGATGGCGAAGCGCATGGACAAGTTTGCGCTGGTGCGCTCGATGCACACGCGAGGGACGGACCATCCGCAGGCCACGCATTACGCCATCACCGGTCATGAGATCAATCCGGCGATGCAGTTTCCAAGTTTCGGGTCGATCATCACGAAGGAGATGGGTCCGCGGAACGCCGTGCCACCGCATGTGCTGGCGCCGAAGTGGGACCGCAGCCGGCAGTACGAAGACTACTTCCGCGCGGCCTTTCTGGGCGGGGAGTATGATCCGATGTGCATCCCGGACCCGAGCAGACCCGGGTTCGCGGTGACGGATCTGAGCCTGCCGAAATCCGTGTCGAAGATGGCCGTGGAAAGCCGGTCGGCGTTTCTCAACGTGGTGGACAAGCACTACCGGGCATTGAATGAAACAGCCGAGCACACCAATATGGATGCCTACTCCGCGCAGGCGTGGAAGATGATTCTGACGCCCGCCGTGCGGGACGCTTTCGATCTTTCCAAGGAATCGGAAAAGATGAAGGAGCGCTACGGGAAGGATTCCGTGGGGCAATCGTGTCTGCTGGCGCGCCGGCTGGTGGAAGCGGGGAGCCGTTTCGTCACCGCAGCCGGGTATCACGGCAATTCCTGGGACACGCACAGCGACAACGACAAGGGGCACAGGGACCGGTTGGCTCCTCCTCTGGACCGCACGCTGACGGCGCTTGTGGAGGACCTGGACGAACGGGGTCTGCTCGAGACGACGGTGGTGGTGGCGATGGGCGAGTTCGGGCGCACGCCTACGATCAACCCGAATCTGGGGCGGGATCACTGGCCGAACTGCTGGTCGCTCGCGCTGGCGGGCGGTGGCATCAAAGCAGGCCGAGTGGTTGGCGCGAGTGATGACCACGGCTACAACGTGGCCGAGCGGGTGGTTTCCATGGGTGACCTCTACGCCACCGTGTACAAGGCGCTGGGAGTGGATTGGACGAAGGAGATCATGAGCCCCATCGGGCGGCCCATCAAGATCGCGAATTCGCTGGGGGATACCACCGGGGAGCCCGTGAAGGAGCTGCTCGCTTAGGGGTGGAAGTTGCGGCGCTGCGTCTTAGTGAGCCATCACCAGATTGATGAGATTGCGAGCGGCTTTCCTCGGCGTGTATCACATGACGCCGAAGCTCGAGATTGAGGCGATCGCGAAGGTGCAGACGCGCCCCAACGGGATCGCGCTATCGCCGGACGGCGGGATTCTCTACGTGGCGAACAGCGGCGAGAAGAACATCCGCGCGTATGAAGTGGACAAGAAGGGACACGCGTCGAACGAGCGGATTGTGGGGACGGGTTTGGAAGGCGCCGATGGGATGAAGGTGGACGTGAAGGGGAACCTGTAGGTCGCTTCCCGAGGCGTGGCGGTGTACTCGCCAAGGGGGGAAGCTTCCGGGCAAGATCCAGCCTGCGAAGAATCCGAGGAACCTGGCGTTTGGAGACGCGGATTTCCGGACGCTGTACATGATCGGGCCGGTGTTGTGCAAGGTGCGGCTGGATGTGGCGGGGGCTGTGCGGTACTGATTGCGGAGCCGGACGGCCGTAGGAGGGGAACTCCAACCGTTCCCCTGACTTTAATTAACTTTCTTAAATTTTTGAGAGAAAAGGATATTTACAGCTACAGGGCAGGGGACTGCTCTTCCCAGATCTCCCTCGGGATGCTATGCTTCCAGTGCAAGAGCATTAAATGTCCTCCAAAACCATGACCACCACTGTCACCGCCACACCGGACTTGGTGTTGTCCTCAAAGGTTCGCCGCCAGGCTGGCTTTAAGACCGGCGATCAGCTGGAAGTGAAGGCCAGCGGTGGAGTTGTTACCATCATCGCCAAGCTGCCAAAAGCTGACGACGAGTACACCCCTGAGCAGCGTCGAGTCATCGATGCTCAGCTCAATGAAGCCGAGAAAGGTCCTTTCCACGGTCCCTTCAATTCCGCCGATGAGATGATCGCTCATATGAAAGGCGAGCTGAAGAAGCGCGCGACCGTTAAAAATAAGCGCCCTCGGCCGCGATGAAGGTCGAGTACAGCACAGCTGTAACCGAGGCCTTGGAGAACGCTCCCGATGCCGTAAAGAAGGCCTTCTTCAAACAGGTTAAGTTGCTGGAGCAGAACCTGCGGCATCCTTCACTGCGCGCCAAAAAGTACGACGAGACGACGGACCGTTGGCAGGCGCGCGTTAAACCAGAACTGGCGTTTTTACTTCAAGATCGAAGGCGACACTTACCGCATCCTCAAGCTTATTCCCCACCGAAGAAATAGTGCCGGGCGGCAATGGCTACAAAAGCCTGTCCCTATAGAAGAGTCAAGTGTTGCACCTTTGCCCGGCGCGGCCACAAAGGCCAAACACCCATGCCCATCCGCACCCGAAACCGTTCCCCTGACTTTAACTTTCATTACATTTTTGAGAGAAAGGGATATTTACAGCTATTATTCTGTTGACCCTGTGACGCTCCTGGAATACAATGCCGCGTGGGAGTGTGGCCAATGAAAAGCCAGGGGAAGTTGTTCTGTCTGATGATTCTGATAGGGCTGGCGGGCGCCAGCCTGTTAAGCGGGCAGGCTCGCGACACCGCGTCCCTGTTCGGGACTGTGACTGACATCCAGGCGGCCGTCGTGCCGGGCGCGCAGGTCACCGTGACCAACGTCGCCACGGGGTTGGTGCGCAACGCCGCCGCCGACAATAACGGCAGATTTCTGTTTCCGCTGCTGCCGGTGGGCACCTACAGCCTCACGGTGGAGCAACCCGGGTTCCGCAAGTACGAACGCCTGGGCATCCTCATACAGGCGAATGAGAACATCCGCGTGGATGCCGTCCTGGAAGTGGGCAACGTCCAGGAGAAGGTGACGGTGGAGGCCATGGCGCTGACGGTGGATACGCGCTCGGCGACCCTGAACACCACGGTGGACTCGAAGCGCGTAGTGGATCTGCCGCTGAACGGCCGCAACCCGGCGGACCTGGTGCTGCTGGCTCCCGGCGTGACGTCGTCGGCGGGCAACAACACCGGCAACACGAGCGACTCCTGGCGGCCCCATGGCCAGAAACAAGTCGCCGTCAACGGTTCCCGCAACAACAACCTGCGGTACACTCTCGATGGCGGGACCAACATGGATGACCTGGAGAACGAGAACATGGAATTCCCGTTTCCCGACGCCGTCCAGGAGTTCAGCGCCCAGACGAGTAACATGGGCGTGGAACAAGGAGGCCAGTCGGGCGGCGCCCTGAACGTGGTGACCAAGTCGGGGACGAACGAACTGCACGGCGATGGTTTTTGGTTCGTCCGCAACACGGCGCTGAACGCCACCAACTTCTTCTCGCGCCAGCAGGATAAGTTGAAACGGAACCAATTCGGCTTCACCTTGGGCGGTCCGTTTGTCAAGAACAAGCTCTTCGGGTTCGTGGGTTACCAGAAACTGATGATCCGGCAGGCGTCAGGCAACAACCGCAACCTGACCCTGACGGCAGCGGAGAGGCAGGGCAACTTTTCGAGCAACTCCATCCGGTTGTTCGACCCGCTGAGCCTTGGGCAACGGTTCCCGAACAACACTATTCCCGCGAGCCGGTTTTCCAAGGCAGCGGTGAAGTTGCTGACGTATTCGCCAATGCCTGAGCCCGACGGCTTCGTCTACTACACGATCGCCCAACCGGATAACGGGTTACAGGGCATCGGCAAACTCGATTACGTGATGGGCGCCAAGCACAGCTTTGTCTTTCGGATCTTCGAGAGCGACAGTAACCAACCCTTCCACTCGCCGCCGGACAATATCCAGGCGGCGCGGTATTCCGGCTTCCAGGACGGGCGCAGCGCGACCTTGGGCCACACTTATGTCATGAACGCCAGCACGGTGGTGCACACGCAGTTAACGGGCGCTCACCAACTGGCCAATATTGCCACCGATTTTCCCATCACCACTGCCGGTCTGGGGGTCAATCTGACACCCATGGGCAACCATATCGACATCACGATGACGCAAAGCGGCGTAGCGTTCAACCAACCCCTGCACAGTATCAGATTCGGCAGGGGCAGCATCGAGCTGCAGCAGGACTGGAACAAGTCCAAAGGCAGCCACAACCTGGTGTGGGGCATGAGCCTGGTCCGCAAGCGCTTCAACAACCACACCCTATTCCACAGTTCGGGGCAATTTCAGTTTGACGGTCACGTCACCGGATACGGCGACCTCAGCGGCTTCGACCGGGCCGACTTCCTGCTGGGCGGCTTCTCCTATTTCACGCAGAACAGCGGCGAGTTTGAGGAGCGTCGCGGCACCCAGACCGGGTGGTTTTTCGGCGATACCTGGAAAGTACGCCAAGGTTTGACCCTGAACTTTGGAATCCGCTTCGAGCCTTACGGACTGTTCGCCGATCTAATGGACCGCAATCAGACCTTCGACCTGGCGGCCAACCGGGCCGGCATCCGGTCGAAGGTCTTCAAGAACGCGCTGCCCGGCCTGTTCTACCACGGCGACGCCAAGCCGCAGGGCTACGGCGGCGGCGACACGTTCGGCAAGACGGTGACGGACCCGGACTACTGGAACAACTGGGCTCCGCGGTTCGGGTTTGCCTGGGATCCGTTCAAGAACGGCAAGACCAGCGTGCGCGGCGGGTACGCGATCTTCTATGACACGCCGCCGATCAACTCCCAGAACGACGCCAACAACGTAACGCCCTTCAGCTACAGCGTGGAGTATACCGACGGGCTGTTCGACAATCCATTTCTGGGGCGCGAATCCCAGAACATCTTTCCCGTTCCGGCGAATAACCACGATGTGCCGTTTCCGACGCCGCTGTTCACCATGGTGCTGGACAAGAAGTTCGTCACCTCCTATGCACAGAACTGGAGCCTGACGGTGGAGCGCGAGGTGCTGCCCAATACGCTTTTCCGGATTGGGTACGTGGGGACGAAGGGCACACATCTGTACGCCATGTGGGACCAGAACGCCCCGATCTTCAACCCGAAGCTCACCTTGTCACAGAATCGGGCGACGGTGGACGAGCGCCGGCCGATCAATGACTTCCAGACCATTAACAGGTGGATGCACGGTCTGAACTCCGGCTACAACGCCCTGCAGGTATCGGCGGATAAGCGCTACAGCCGAGGATTCACTGTGAGCGCCATCTACACCTGGTCGCACAACTTGGATTACGTTTCGCGGCAATCGTGGGGGGGCGCTTTCGGCATCAACAATCCGTGGAATTTCTTCTTCTCGCGCGGTAATTCGGACTACACCCGGCAGCACCGGTTCGTCACCAGTTTCGTGTGGGACCTGCCGGGATTGCGGAAAGGATCCGTGGCGGATGCGATTCTGGGCAGTTGGCGGTTGGGTGGAATTCTGACGCTGCAATCGGGCCGGCCGTTCAGTGTAGGCGCAACCAATAACCCCATGGCGGGGGCGGGTTCGGCGCGGGCGGACCTGGTGGGGGCGGGCTATCCGGTGCTCGATCCGGGCCGATCGAAGGGTGAGGTGTTAGCGGCCTACTTCGACAAGTCGCGGTTTGTGAATCCCGCTCCTGGCACCTATGGCACGCTGGGGCGGAACACACTCTTCGGCCCCGGATTCGCTAATACGGATGTGTCGCTGATCAAAGGCTGGCGGCTACCTGCCTTGCGCGAGGCCGGGCGGGTGGAATATCGCTTCGAGGCCTTCAATTTGTTTAACGCGACCCACCTGGGCATTCCGGTAACTGGAATGACGAACCCCAACTTCGGGAAGATTCTGGGGACCGACGGTGAACCGCGAATCCTACAGATGGCGCTGAAATTGTTCTGGTGAGGTAGCGGGTTTGCGCTCAGCTTAAATCCGACAAGTACTCGATCGTGCCGTCGCTATCGCCGATGCGGTCCACGGGGACGCCGATGCGGTCGAGGAGGGCGACGAAGAGGTTCGCCATGGGGGTTTCGGCGCGGTACTTGATGTGGCGGCCGGGCTTCAGGGCTCCATTGCCTCCGCCTACGAGGAGGAGGGGGAGGTCGTTGTGGGTGTGGCGGTTGCCGTCGGCGAGGCCGCTGCCGTAGAGGATCATCGAGCTGTCGAGCAGGGAGCCTTCTCCATCGGGCGTGTTTTTCAGCTTGTCGATCCACAGGGCGAACTGTTCGACGTGGAAGCGGTTAATCTGGCGCACCTTCTCGATCATCTCGGGGTTGTTGCGGTGATGGGTGAGGGGGTGGTGGGCGTCGGAGATGCCAATTTCGCGGTAGGCGCGGGTGCTTCCTTCGCGGCCCATCATGTGGGTGATGATGCGGGTGGCGTCCATCTGGAAGGCCACGGTCATGAGGTCGAACATGAGCTTGGAATGCTCGCGATAGTCGAGGGGTGCGCCTCCGGGCTTGGGGAACGGCGGCGGCATTCTGCGGGAATCCTTTTCGTTGGCCTCGATTCGCTTTTCGATCTCGCGCACTGAATAGAGGTACTCATCGAGCTTTCGCTTGTCGGTGGCTCCGAGGGAGGTCTGGAGCGATTGGGTCTGGTCCACGACGGAATCGAGGATGCTCTTTTGCATCTCCTGGCGGATGGCGCGTGACTTTGCGTCTTCGTCATCGTCGCCTGTACCGAAGAGGCGTTCGAAGACGACGCGCGGATTGATTTCGGGCGGGAGCGGGGAATTCTCCGTGCGCCAGGCGAGGTTGTTCGAGTAGGCGCAGCTATAGCCGGAATCGCAGTTTCCGACGAGGCGGCCGTCCTCGAGGCCGAGTTCCATGGAAGCGAACTTCGTGGCCGAGCCGATTTTCGTTGCGGCCACCTGGTCGACGGAAACGCCGATGCTGATGTCGGCCCCGGCGGTCTTTCGGGGGTGCATGCCGGTGAGGAAGCTCGAGGCCGCGCGGGCGTGGTCCCCGGGGCCGTCGCCGAGGGCGCGGCCGCCGTTTTGCGTAAGACCGGTCAGCACGAGGGAATGGCCGCGGTGGGCTTCCATGGGCTCCATCACGCTCTTCATGGAGAAGGTGGAGCCTTCCTCGATGGGGATCCATTCGGGCATGATGATGCCGTTGGGGACGTAGACAAACGCCATGCGCGTGGGAGACTTGGCGGCGGCTCGCGCCGGAGCCGCGAAGGCGGGAGTCATCGAGTCGAGCAGGGGCAGCCCGATAGCCACTCCCAGACCACGCAAGAACATTCTTCGATCGAGATGTTTGCCGGTAATCATTTCAGCCACCCTCTACAATGCGTACACAGCTTATCATGATTTTCCCGCCGCTTCGCCGCGCCTCA
>JADLBD010000264.1 GCA_020847975.1 Bryobacterales bacterium
GCCAACTGCATCCTCGCCCGCCGCCTCGCCGAGCGCGGCGTCCGCTTCATCCAGCTCTTCCACCGCGGCTGGGACCAGCACGGCAACCTGCCCCGAGACATCGCCAAGCAGTGCATGCAGACGGACCAACCCTCCGCCGCCCTCATCACCGATCTCCGTGAGCGCGGCATGCTCGATGACACCCTCATCGTCTGGGGCGGGGAATTCGGCCGCACCGTCTATTCACAGGGCACTCTCACCGAAGTCGACTACGGCCGCGACCACCACCCCCGCTGCTTCGCCGTCTGGATGGCCGGCGGCGGCATCAAGCCAGGCCTCACCTACGGCGAAACCGACGACTTCAGCTACAACATCGCCACCAACCCCATGGACGTCCACGACCTCCACGCCACCATCCTTCAGTGCCTCGGCGTGGACCACCTCCGGCTCACCTACAAATTCCAGGGCCGCCACTACCGCCTCACGGACATCCACGGCAACGTCATCAAGCCCCTGCTCAGTTGAACTAACGCTCCAGCTTGAATCCGACCTTGATCGTCACCTGAAATTCCTGAACGGCTCCATCCGCGATCCGTCCGCGTTGCTCCACCACCTCGAACCAGTCCAGATGCCGCAGCGTCTTCGCCGCCTCGGCTACCCCAGCCTTCACCGCCTCGGCAAAACTCACGGGCGACGTGCCCACGATTTCCGTAATCTTGTATGTTCCAGCCATGCGTTCAGTATAATCCCCGCCAAAGCTGGCCCTTGGATTGCGCCTGCTAACCTGTGGCAATTCTACATTCTGGTAAAGTTCTTGTATGGACAAGGTGCCCAGCACTCTTCAGGAAGCAATCCTCTACTTTGCGGATGCCGACAACTGCCGTGAGTTCATGATTCAGTTGCGCTGGCCCGATGGCAAGGTGACTTGTCCGTACTGCGGTTCTGAGGGCGTTGCCTATCTTCCCAATGCTCGCGTGTTCAAGTGCTTCGAGAAGCACGAGCGGCAGAAGTTCTCCCTAAAGGTTGGGACTATCTTCGAGGATTCGCCAATCGGTCTTGAGAAGTGGCTTCCGGTCATGTGGATGGTCGTGAATTCCAAGAACGGCATTTCATCCTACGAAGTCCACCGCGCAATCTGGGTAACCCAGAAGACCGCTTGGTTCATGCTGCAACGGATTCGCCTTGCGTTGCAGGAAGACGGTGGCGGGGGGCTCGGTGGCGAAGTGGAAGCAGGGGAAACCTTCATCGGCGGTAAGAGAAGATCCAGGGACGCGGGCCCGAAGGTAAAGCCATCGTTTGCCGCTGTTCTGGAGCGCGGTGGCCGCGTTCGCGCCAAGGCCGAAGCAAACGGCGCAAGCAACAGTTTCAGGCTTCGTAGATCATTCGGCGCGCCTCACCTACGAAGAACTCACTGGCAAGTTGAAGGACGGAGAAACGAGCATCAACTAAACGGCAGGGCTGGGCCGGGGGGAAGCGGAGTGTTTAGGATTTCCGTTTCCTGCCACGTCGATTAGGGCTCTTTTCCGACGCTTTTCGCTCCGCTTCTATCCGCTGTTGTAGTTCATCGTGCGGAACCGATAGCACCTTCTTAACCGCTTGCCTGAAGCGGCTCCAAGCCTGCGGTCCTTCATCGTATGTCGCAGGTTTCATGGCTGCACAGTATCACACCTTTACCACCAGATAGTTCGTACCATCCCAAACTCTCTTGGGGTCAGGCATTCCGCTTGCGGCAAGCGTATTATCTGGGCGCAGGTAGCGGTGAGCCTTGGCGAGTATTTCTCTGTTCTTGTTGAGGTAGTAGATATTCTGAGAAAGTGTTCCCGGCGCCCAATTCCGAATAGAGGAATCTGTCGCTGGTCGCGAATCAGCGACTTCTATCGTCAGTAGACCTAATTGGGCGTCACGTTCAAACCCACCCTCATTGAAAACCCGCCGCACCTCGCCGGCGTCTTTGAGTATACTGGGTATGGAAAGCTTCGTTCTCATGTCCTCTGCCATCCACCTAAAACACAGCATCGCCGAGTTGGTGAATGGGCGTATTGCCTTGAGGGATTTCTACGCGTGGTTCGTAGATCAGGATTTTGAGGAGATGGCAGATTCGGATAAGCGAATAGCTGAGCGGATCGATTTACTCCTCTCGGAGTACACCAGCGGGCACCTGGATCAGCCGAGCCTATTACGGGAAATGGCTGCGGCCATCCGCCCTTTTGCTGGCATGTGGGATGAGGCGAATTCGAAGATAGTAGGGGTCTCGGTGCCGCCCGTGCAATCAACCGCTGTAAACTGCGCGGTGAGTATCCACGATCCGCGCGCCAGACCGTTTGAGCATTCGGAAAACGCTTCGCGTTCGGCATCGAGAATCTTCAATCTTTTTCCTGACTCTCTAGCCGATTCATGTTGCTTCGGATCTTCCGCTTTCCGTGCAGGAGCAGGTAGCAGTGTAAAAGGCGCGGAAGCCACCTTCTCGTCATCCACCCACAGGTGCATCCAGTGAATACCCATTTCTCTTGCGGCAATCGGAAGCTGTAGCCTCATTGAAATGCCGGATGGCGTATTTTCGTACTTTCCCGGCTCACGTGCGCGAACTGGTTCTCCAATGAACTTCAACTCACCACTTGGCCGCTCAAGTTGAAACTGGAACTTGTGCTCGGTTGGCTCAGGTTCAACAAATCTGGCAATCGCTAGAATCGACAACAAGACCGCAGCGTCAGGGACTTCCTCCTTCGGGGGAACGAAGAGTATGTCTATCATTCTTATCGCGGATGCAGTATCGTCATCCTTCTCAATGATCACCCTATCGCAGGTGAGCACTGTCGCGTAGATGAGAGAACTCGGCATAAGATTGGGGGAACTCTTGCCAAGCTTACCACAGTTGTCAGTCAACTATATTATTGCCCAACGAATCGGCGTGGCGGAGTGACACAGCCACCGGCGAACGCACGTTTCCCGGCTCCCAATTGGCAACCGTCGCCGCCGTTGTGAATGGAGGCACTGCCGCGTTCTGGAGCGGTTCCGGGCCCGCAATCGCCGCTGCATCAGGAAGCGGCTTTCAGGACGTTCCCATTTCCAACAGCATCCTCTCGATTTTGGCTCGATGACGCCGGCAATTCGGTTTCTATGGAATCCCCAATGAGATTCACCGCATCGGTCTGCGCACAGGCGAGGACTTAATGGTAACCTCCAGTCTCCCTGCCAGCGCCAGTTCCGATGGCGCCCGGTTACTGGTTCTGCGAACGCCCCCCAGCGCGGTTGGCGACGCCTATGAAGCCGCCGCCTTTCACCGCAATAGCGCCGAAGTTCGGCCCCTCCCCGCATTCCGCACCTTTCTGCGGCAAGCCATCCTGGCTCGCAGCGGGAAGATCGCGTTCCTGGGAACAGCCGAAGGGAACGTCTTTCGTATGTCAGTGGATGATGGCCGGGTCGAACCCGTCCTTGTCGCCGATGCCCCCATTCGCACCCAAAACGCCTTGACTCCCGGAGCACTGGCGTCCTTCACCACCGTCGGCGCCGACCTTCTTCCGCGGGACAACGTCGAAGGCGAGCCGCCATTCGGAGCCCAATTGGCCGGATACTCGGTCCTGCTGAACGATTAGCCAATTTCACTCATTTCGCCTCATGCGGTGCGCGCGGAGCCTCACATGCCTGTGGGCTTGTCCTTAGTGGCGCAGATTCCTCCGGATTCCCAATAACACTGCCCCGGATGCGTCCGCCGCCATCGACTGCGGAGGCGCCAGAGGAGGCCTCCCAATCGGATCACGGCCTGACTGACCGCGGATACCGCTGCCGCCGGTTCCTCAAAGTCCCGCAACTTCCACCTTCACGCGGCCGCTCGCCAGAACCTGCATGCGTGTATCGAACGTGATCAGCACCGCCCCCGCCCATCGCGCGACTTCAAGGAGGTAGGAATCAGTCACTTGCTTGTTCCCAAGAATCTGTTCCACGAGACCCATCGAACGCCGGTCGAGCGGAGAAGGGAGTTTTTCCAGGTACACGTGAAGCGCATCCCCAACCATCTCCCGCAGCAGGCCCGCGGCCGCCCCGGGGCTTACCGCGTTTGGAATCACGCTTGGATTGGACGAGAGCCGGAGGAAGCCCAGTTCAGTCAAAACGCACGTCGCCCACCGGTTACCCCTGTCCATGATCCCCAACGTCGAACGATGGAACTGGTGGTTTGGCCATGCCGCGGCCAGCAGAACATTGACGTCCGGCAGAAGCAGGCTAGAAGAGTCCGTCTTCATCAATCACTCGCTGAATCCGCGACGCCGCAAGAATCGGCGCCCCCCGGCGGCACTTCAAACTGCGGAAATCTACGTCGGGTTTTGCCGCGCGGTGCACGCTCACTCCTCATGCCTCGCCTCGCCAGATCCGACAGCACCTTTCCCAACCGCTCCCCGCTCGAACGGGAAAGATGCAGTGCCGCCTCATAAACATCATCGTCCAACGTCACCGTAGTCCTCATAACCACCAACCTGATACACGGATACGCTGATGCCAAGACTCGCACCATGATGCCTTCTCGGTCTGAAATCTCCGCGTCCTCCCCGCCTCCTAAAGAACTACCTCATGCCGTTAACGGTCTGAACTGCGCAAAGAGCAATCATCTCCCACCCCCTCACCAACCCCAACTCCTAAAACTCTGCGCGCTCCGCGGCTCTGCGAGAAAAATTCGTTCCCCATCAATTCAAAAATATTTCTCCCTTCCCCCACAACTACTTACAAACCCACCCCATAAATCCCCAAACCTCCGCGTGATACAACCAAGCCAGAGTAGAACACTATGTCCACCATCAGCCAAGCACACAGCGACGCCGCTCGCACCAACGGAGCCAAGTCCCACGGCCCCATTACCCCCGATGGCAAAGCCCGTTCTTCCCAGAACGCCCGCACCCACGGCTTCACCTCCCAGCGACTCTTCCTCGCCGAACTGGACAAGCCCGAATTTGATCAGCTCCGCGCCCGCCTCCTCGCCGAATTCACCCCCAAAGGCGATGCCGAACTCCTCGTCTTCGACGAACTCATCCTCGCCGTCTGGAAACTCCGCAACATCTCCCTCCAGGAAACCACCCTCGGCGAGCAAACCGGCGCAGACCTCATCTTCTCCACTGACCCCGAACTCATGAAACTCGCCGACCGCCTCCAGCGCTACCGCACCACCAACGAACGCGCCTTCCACCGCGCCATCGCCGAACTCCGCCGCCTCCAGAATGACCGCCTCTACCGCGAGCAGTTCCCCAACCAGCTCCCCAAGGACGCCCCCAAACTGGCCAACGCTCAAGCCTTTACTCATCGAACCCAGGCTCTCCTCAAGAAGGAGGTCAAGGATACCGTCAAGCAGGTCGAAGAAGAGGCGAAGCTGTTCAACTCCCAGATCCAGGACATGCTCAACCAGATGCGTAAGTAACCCAATTCCCCAGAAAATGCTCTCTAATTCTTACCTTTTTTCAGCTCGTCTGCGAGAAGTGTCCCCGCCAGCCGCCCGGCGCCGCCAACCGCAACCCGGCCTCCACCCGCCGCGCCCGCCGCTTCCCATTCCCCCACCTTCTCGCTGTATGCTGTTTGCATCCATGTTTACCGTGATCCTCCTCCTGCTCGGCGCTCAGGCTTCCGCGCAGCAATACGACATCCTGCTCAAAGGCGGCCGCGTCCTCGATCCCGCCAACAACCTCAACACCATTCGCGACGTCGCCATCCAGGGCAACCGCATCGCGCGCGTCGCGGCGGATATCCCCTCCGCTGAGGCCAAAAAGGTCTTGGATGCTTCGGGCTACCTCATCACCCCCGGTTTGATCGACCTCCACTTCCACTCCTACGGCTACTCGGGAGCCATCTTCCCTGACGACACCGCTCTCCTCGCCGGTACCACTACCGTCGTCGATGCCGGCGGCCCCGGTTACCGCACCTTCGCCGACTTCAAGAAGAAAATTGTGGCCCGCTGCCAAACCCGCGTTCTGGCTCTCCTCAACATCGCCGGCGGCGGCATGGTGGGGCCAGCCTCCGAAAACAACGTTGCCGACATGCTGCCCGACAAGACTGCTGAGGTCATCCGCAACAACCGCGATGTCATCGTGGGAATCAAACTGGCTCATTTCGGAAAGCCCGGTTGGGACGCCATCAAACGCGCTGTCGAAGCCGGACGCCTTGCCGGTGTCCCCGTTATGGTCGACCAAGGCATCCTCAGCAACACAGGCCGTTCCTCGCGGGAAACACTGCTCGATTACATGCGCCCCGGCGACATGAAAACCCACATGTACAATGACCGTCAGATCGAGATCATCTCCCGCTTCAACGGCAAGGTACAGGATTACGCCATCGAAGCCCGCAGACGCGGCGTCCTCTTCGACATGGGCCACGGCGGCGGCAGTTTCCTCTGGCCCGTCGCCATGGCCGCCACACGGCAAGGCTTCTATCCCGACACCATCAGCACCGATCTCCACGCCCAAAGCATCATGATCCAGCAAAGCGACATGCCCAACTGCATCTCGAAAATGATGCTGCTCGGCATGACCCTCGAGGACGCCATCCTCCGCTCCACCGTGAATCCCGCCAAAGCCATCCACCACTTCCCCGAATTGGGAACCCTCGGCGAAGGCCGCACTGCCGACATCGCCGTTCTCGCCATGCGCACCGGAACCTTCGCCTTCAAGGACGCCTGGGGCGTGAAAAAACTCGGAACAAAAAAATTGGAAAATGTTTTGACCATCCGCAACGGCAAAATCGTCTACGACGCCGATGGCCTCGCCTTCCCGGAATGGACCAAGGCCGGCAACTATGAGGTGATCCAATGAGAAGCCTCATCCTCCTCCTTGCCGCCTTCTCCGCTCACGCCCAGGTCTATGACATCCTCCTCAAGAACGGGCGCGTCATTGACCCCGCCAATCACCGCAATGAGCGGCTCGATATAGCCATCGTCGGGCACGCCATTGCCCGCGTCGGCAAGGATCTCCCTCCTTCGAAAGCTCGTACCGTCATCGACGCCTCCGAATACTACGTCACCCCCGGCCTCATCGACATCCATACCCACTTCGATGCCGAGGGAGCCTGGCTCAACCTCAACCCGGACCACAACGCCCTCCGCAACGGCGTCACCACCGCCGTCGACGCCGGCAGTTCCGGAGCCGATACCTTCGAGAACTTCCGCCGCCTCGTCATCTCACACTCCCGCACGCGCGTCCTCGCCTTTCTCAACATCGTCGCCGGCGGCATGTACGGCCCCGAAATCGAGAACGATCCCAACCAGATGAATGTCGACAAAGCCGTCGCCATGGTCAACAAACACCGTGACCTCATTGTCGGCATCAAGACCGCTCACTACCAGCCTCCCGATTGGATCGCCGTCGACAATGCCGTGAAAGCCGCCACTCTCACCGGCACCGTCGTTATGGTCGATTTCGGTCAGAAGCCCGGACGGACCTACGAGGACCTCATCCTGAAGCACATGCGGCCCGGCGACATCCACACCCACTTCTACGGCCGCGTCACCCCGCAACTCGACGCTCAGAATAAGGTCGAACCCTACATGTGGGAAGCCCGCAAGCGCGGCATCCTCTTCGACGTTGGCCACGGCTCCGGCAGCTTCTGGTTCCGCATCGCCGTCCCCATGGTTCAGCAGGGTTTCCTTCCCGATACCATCTCCACCGACATCCACAAGAGCAGCATCATGCTCCCCCACGCCACCATGATCAATGTCATGTCGAAGTTGCTCAACATCGGCATGACCCTCGAACAGGTGATTGAACGCAGCACCGTGAATCCGGCCAAAGCCATTCATCGCACGGACCTTGGGACCCTCTCTGAGGGAGCGGATGCCGACGTGGCCGTCATCGCCCTCGAGAACGGAAATTTCGCTTTCCTCGACTCCGGCCATGGTAAACTCACGGCCGGCCAGCGCCTGCGCGCCGCGCTCACCATACGCAACGGACGAATCGTTTGGGACGAGGACGGTCTCGCCTCCACCGACGTCTCTCGCGCCGGTCCCTACAGCAACTACAAGTGATGCGTCCCCCGCGGGGATCGCCGCCGCGGAGCATGCATCCCTCCAACTGCTGGATCTCGTATCAGCGCGGGTTGTACCACATGATGCATCCCGCCCCCGTCTACTCTCGCCGCGCGGCCCATCCCCCCGGCTGGCGCCTGTTACCATTCGAACCCAGGCCCGCCCCCCCCAATGCCTCGTCCAACTCATCCCACCCCCCATCCGCCGCCGGTGCGCTAGAGTGGGGATCTACGGCCATGCCTTGCCTTGCTGCCTGCCTCGTCCTTCTCTTCCCACGCGTTGCCATCGTGGTGCTCTACCTCTTCACCAACTTCCTCGAGCGCGCCTACCACGGCATGCTCCTCCCCCTCCTCGGCTTCCTCTTCCTCCCCCTCACCACCATCGTCTACGCCTATATGGTCAACAGCGGAATCTCCACCAACGGAGCAGGCATCGTCTGGGTCGTCCTCGCCGTTCTCATCGACCTCGGCGCTATCGGCGGCGGCTACCGCAGCCGCCGTTCCTGATCCCCAATCACTGCCCGAGCGCGAACGAGAAGACGTTTCCGCCCGCCGCTATTGCCACGTACTGCCGCCCCTTCACCGCATACGTCATCGGCGACGCCTTCCACACCTGATTCGTCTCGAAGTGCCACAACGTCCGGCCTGTCTTTGCGTCCACCGCCGCGAATCCGCCGCCTGTCTCCCCATAAAACACCAATCCGCCCGCCGTCGACAGCACACCCGAATAGTTCGCTTCCGGAGCCCCTACCTGCGGAATCTCCCACACGATCCTCCCCGTCTCCACCTCGAGCGCCCGCAGATACTTCCGCGGCGGGTCCGCCGGATCATGATACGGCTCATATCCGCCCAGCTTCGACTGCTTGTAGATGTTGCAGTCTTCCACCGCCATCACATAGAACAGCCTCGTCGCCGGATGGAAAGCCGTTGAATACCAGTTCGTCGCTCCCCGCACCGCCGGGCATGTCTTCGTTCCCCGCGGAGAGGGCCGGTTCCCCTCCACCAGTTGTGGCCGCCCGTCCGCTCCGATCCCGCTCGCCCACGTCAGCTTCTTCACGAAGGGCTTGCCCAACAGAAACTCCCCGCTCAGGCGATCCAGCACGTAATAGAACCCGCTGCGATTGGCTTGCAGCAGCAGCTTCCGCTCCCGCCCCTGGAACTTCGTGTCCACCAGCACCAGCGGCTCCGTCGCATCCCAATCGTGCAGGTCGTGCGGCGTGAACTGGAAATGCCACTTCATTCTGCCGGTCTTCGCCTCCAGCGCCACCACCGAGTTCGTGTAGAGATTGTCTCCGCCCCGCTCATCCCCGTCCGTATCCGGAAACGGATTGCCCGTCGGCCAATACAGCAGACCGCTCCCGGCATCGTAGCTGCCGGTGAGCCACGTCGCTCCGCCCCCCACATCGATCGCCTTGCCCCTCCAAGTCTCCGATCCCCGTTCCCCAGGCTTCGGCGCCGTGTAAAACCGCCATGCCAGTTCCCCGGTCGCTGCTTTGTACGCCGCCAGGAACCCCCGGATCCCCTGGTCTCCGCCCGCTACCCCGGTAACAACAAGATCGCCCACCACCAGCGGCGCAGCCGTGGATCCATACGGCCCCGGTAGTTCGGGAATGATGACCTCCCACATCAATCCGCCCGTAATGCGGTTCAAACATATCAGGTGCGCATTGTCGGTGGCGAAGAAGACTCGATCCCCCAGCAGCGCCACGCCGCGGTTCGCGCCCAGAGCCGCGTCCCCCGCGATCTTGCCCGCCGGCGTCCTCTGCCGCGAATAACACCAGATCTCCCGCCCCGTCCGCGCATCGAGCGCGCACACCTGGTTCGGGCCGCTCAAAAACATCGTCCCCTCGCTCACCAGCGGCGTCGTCTCGAGCCTCGGATAAGGAATCGCGTACGACCATTCGAGTTGCAGCTTCCCAGCGTTGCTTGTATTGATCTGCGCCAGTGTGCTGTGCCGGTTCCCGCTCAACGTGCCGTTGTAAGTCGGCCACTCTCCCGGCGCCGGATGCAGCACACCCTCGATGGCCGCCGCCGGTATCTCGTCCTTCACTCCCGCCAGAGGCCCGATCGGAATCCCGCCCAGCCGGCTCAGATACGCAATCAGATTCCGCCGCTCCTCTCCCGAGGCCTTCAAAGGAGGCATGTACGACGCCGCCTCCCGCGTGATCTCCTCATACTCCGCATCGGTCAACAGGTGCAGCCGCCCGTCCGCTGTCTGCAATTGCAGATCATGCTTCCCTCTTCCCCGCAACAGGCCCCGAAGCGTGGAACCGCTGCGCAGCCGCACGTTGACCACCGCCCATTGATCCTGCGGACACCACGCCCATCCGGGACAGCCGCTCGCCGTCCGCTCCCCGCCTCGCGTGTTCGGATTGTCCAACACCTGCTCCAAACCCCGCAGCGGAAGCTGCTTCCCGGCATCTGAGAGGTCCGGACCATTCACTCCGCCGCGCCCACCCACCATGTGACACGTACTGCATTGGCCCTTCCCGAAGAAGAACCGCTCCCCCGCCTTCTCGTCTCCCTCCGGTTTCACATCATAGGCCGACGCATTCAACGAATGCACCCATCGCGCCAGCGGACGCAGTTCGCTCTCCGCAAGCGGAAACGGCGGCATCCCTCCTTGCGTCCCATTGCGGATCAGCCGCAGAATCTGCTCCTCTGACCGGTTGCGCAGTTTCCGGCTGTTCACCAGCGCCGGCCCCCGGTCCGTCCCCACACCGCCGTCTCCGTGGCACCCCGCGCAAAGCTTCCCGAACGGTTCCGGTTCCCCTCCGTCGAGGAGAAAGCAGAAGAATAGGCAGGCCGTAATCCATCGCAGGAGCATTGTTTTCCACCAAATCATACCCTGGCGCCCGGCCCGCAATCCGGCGCTAATCCCCATCGGGCTGATACGCCCTCTCGCGGGCCGTCACCGCGGCAGCCTTCACCACCGGCACTGGTTTTCCCCTTTTGGCGAAGTACTTGCCTGCCGCCACCACTCCCACCGCTAACACCGCTTGCGCCGCGTATTCCACCCACTTCGCAGGCTCAGCCAGCGCGTGCACCCATGGATCGGTGATGATCATCTCTCCGCCCACGCGGCCCAGAATCGCCGCCCCAATTACAACGATTACGGGGAAACGGTCCATGATCACCGCCAGCAGGTTGCTGGTGAAGACGACGAACGGAATGCTCAGGCCGAGGCCGAAAATCAGCAGTCCCAGGTGGCCCTTCGATGTCCCCGCAATGGCCAGAATGTTGTCCGTCGACATGGTGACATCAGCGATCACGATGTACACCATCGCCTGCCATAACGTCTTCGCTTCCTTGCTTCCATGGTCGCCCGAAGTATCGTCCACCAGCAGCTTTACCGCGATCCAAAGAATCAACAGGCCGCCGATCAGCTTCACAAACTCAACCAGCAGCAGCTTGGCCGCGAAGAATGTCAACACGATGCGGAGCGCCACGGCAAGTCCCGCGCCCACGGCGATCCCGACCTTCCGCTCTCTCGGCCCCAGCGATTTCACCGCCAGGGCGATGACCACGGCATTGTCGCCCGCCAGCAGCAGGTCAATCAGAACGATGGCCAGGATATCCAGCAGGAACTGAGTACTAAACAACTCCATGACACGGGGACTATTCCGATGGTAGCGCAGAGTCGATACTGCCCACGCTCGCGTATACACTGGTTAGCGGATATGCGATTGCTGCCTTTTCTCGTCTGCGCCGTCAGCGCGGCTGCTCAGACCTATGATCTTGCCGTCTACGGAGCCACTGCTGCCGGAGTCACCACTGCCGTCAGCGCCGCGCGCGCCGGGCTCAAAGTCGTCCTCCTCGAACCGGGAGCGTACGTCGGCGGCATGGCCAGCGGCGGTTTGCAGCGCACCGACGTGGGCCGCCGGGAAGTTATCGGCGGCATGGCCTTCGAACTCTACTTCCGTGCAGGCATCCACTATGACACCGTGCGCTACTTGCAGGATGTTTCCTGGTTTATGGAACCGCATGTCGCCGAGGCGATCTTCCGCGACATGCTCCGGGAAGCCGGAGTCCAATTGCTGCTGCATCACCGCCTCCGGGAAAAGAACGGCGTCCGCAAAGACGGAGCCATAGTTCAGGACATTACGATGGAGAACGGGACTGTGATCCGGGCGAAGATCTTTGCGGATACTTCCTACGAAGGTGACCTTATGGCGCAGGCGGGCGTCTCTTATACATGGGGGCGTGAATCGACAGGGCAATACGGCGAGTCGCTCGCCGGCGTGCGCGAACGAACGCCGCTGCATCAGTTTTCAGTTCCGATTTCCGGCCGGGATGAACACGGCAACCTGCTCCCCGAAATCTCCCCCGAGCCCCTCGCCGCGCCCGGCACTGCGGACCGCAAAGTGCAAGCCTACAATTTCCGCCTCGTCCTGAGTGACGATCCCGCCAACCAGACACCCTATCCGAAGCCCAAACACTACGACCCGAAACGCTACGAACTGCTCGCCCGCCTCATCGAGGCCTACCGGAAGAAGGCCGATCATCCCCTGCGCATGAACGAGTTCTTCCTTCCGGTCAATATCCCCAACCACAAGGCGGATTTCAATAACTACGGCGCATTTTCCACCGACTACATCGGCAAGAGTTGGGATTACCCGAACGCTTCCTACGCGCGCCGCGCCGGTATCTGGGAAGATCACGTCGAATACACCAAGGGCTTGTTATGGTTCTTCGCCCACGATCCGCGCGTGCCCAAGCCGCTCCAGGACGAGGTCAACCGCTGGGGTCTGTCCAGGGACGAATTCACCGGCACGGACCATTGGCCCCATCAACTCTACATCCGCGAAGCGCGCCGTATGATCGGCGAATACGTCATGACGCAGAAGGACATCCAGACGGACCGCGTGAAGCCCGATCCGATCGGCATGGGCTCCTACAACAGCGATTCGCACAACATCCAGCGCGTCCTCACGCCCGACGGCTTTGTGATGAACGAAGGCGACATGCAGGTTCCGGTGCAGCCCTATCAGATCCCCTACCGCATGATCACGCCCAAACGCGCCGAAGCCACAAACCTGCTCGTCCCGGTATGCTTCTCCGCCAGCCACGTCGCCTACAGCACGCTGCGCATGGAGCCGCAGTACATGATCATCGGACAGGCCGCGGGAATCGCGGCGAAAATGGCGATACAATCCGGCAAGGCGGTGCAGGAAATCGATACCGCCATGCTCACCCGCACGCTTCGTTCCGAGGGAGCCATCATGGAGTACGTTCCCTCCGCGCAGAACCCCGTTCTTTCGAAACTCCGCAGCCGCTTCTTCCCGTCCCGCCCCAGAGTTCAATGAACCTATTCACGGATACGGCTTCACTCGTAGCGCAGCGCCAGGATCGGATCAATGCGGCTGGCGCGGTGCGCGGGGATCAACCCGGCCGCTCCCGCCACTCCAAGCAGCACCAGCATCGTCGTCGCCGCAATCCACGGGTCATCCGCTTTGATGCCGTAGAGTTGCGAGGAGACGTACTTACCCAGACCGAGCGCCGCGGGCACTCCGATGGCGAGTCCGATGGACAACAACGCAAGCACTTCTTTCATCACCAGCCAGATGACGGAACTGCGGCGCGCGCCCAACGCCATGCGCACACCCATCTCCTTGGTCCGCCGCGTGACAGCGAAAGCCATCACTCCATACAGCCCGATGGAAGCGAGCAGGGTCGCGAGCAAGCCGAAACCCGCTGAAAGCAGAGCAATCAGGCGTTCCGTCAGCAGCGTCTGATCCAGTTGTGCCTCGAGTGTCTTCATCTCATACACCGGCAGCGAGGGGTCCAGCTTCTTCACCTCGGCGCGCAACGCCGCATACAGTGACGACGAGCCCATGGCGCCGCGTACGTAATACGTCGCGGAGTTCTTTCCCCAGTTGGGCACGAACACCTGCCGGCGCACGCCCTCGCGCGGCCCTTCATACAGCGTGTCTTCAGTCACCCCGATTATCTCGATGTCCAGCTTCGAACCGGGACGCGCGCCAAATCCGATATGGCGTCCCACGGCGCTGCGGCCGCCGAAGAAGTGACGGGCGAACTTGGAGTTCACAATCGCCACCTTGGAATCCTCTTTCATGTCCCGGCGGTCGAAATCGCGCCCCTCGAGCACCCGAATTCCCATGGTTTCGAAATACCCTGGGGACACCGCGTTCATGAATGCCTGCATGTCCTCGCCATCCTTCGCCTGGTGGCCCTCCACTGACATCGTGCTATCCCACTCCCAGCCGTGCAGCAGCGGCACACCGGCATATCCCGCGGCTTTGACGCCAGGCACGCCTCGAACATTGCTCAGCAATTCGGTATAGAAGTGGACTGTCCGGGGCGCGTCGTATCCGCTGAGCGCCGGAGCCACCTGGAAGGTCACCAGATTCTCCGGTTCGTCGAACCCCGTGTTGGTGGCCTTCAGGTTCTGAAGACTGCGCACGAAGAGCACCGCGCCGAACAACAGCAGGAAACTCAACGCCACTTGCGAGGTGACAAGGCTCTTGCGGAGAAACAGGGAACCGCCCACACCGGCAATTGAGCCGACCGAATCCTTCAGACTGGTCCACAAGTCCGCTTTGCTGGCGCGCAGAGCCGGAATCAGCCCGAACAATGCTCCCGTCAAAAAGGTCAAGCCGAGGGCAAACAGAAGAATCCGCGGGTCCGGCTTCGCCTGAATCAGCAGCGGATTCCCCTCGGATGGCACGAGCGCGAGCAATCCGCGCGTCATTGCCACGGAGAGGAACACACCCAACAGGCCGCCAACCAGCGAAAGCGACAGGCTCTCGACGAGCAACTGCCGCACGAGTTGCCCGCGCGAGGCGCCAATCGACAGCCGCACGGCAATCTCCTTTTGCCGCGCGAAAGCTCGCGCGATCAGCAGATTCGCGACATTGGCGCAGGCGATCAGCAGCACCAATCCCACCATGCACATGAGCACGATGAGCGCTGTCGAGAAGTCGTTTCGCAGGCTGGAATACCCGGTTGCCGCCTTGTCGACCACCATTGTGCCGCGCATGAACTGCTCCCGCTCGTAGGCCGACCATTTGCCGGCGGCGGGGAGAGTCATCTCATAACGGCGGATCTGGTGATACAACACCTGGAGTGGAGCGGCAACCGATTCCGCTGTGTATCCCGGCTTCAGTCTCGCGAACACCTGGACCCACCTCGTCCTGCGGTCGTCCATGTGGACCCACTCCCATTCCGGCACCATTACGGGCTTCATCAGAATCGGCACGCGGATTTGGGGGGATTGCGCCGGATCGAGGCCGGAGAATCCGGCGGCGGACACGCCCACCACCGTCATCGGATAGTTGTTGACCAGAATCTTCGTGCCTACCACTTTCGGATCGGCGGCAAAACGAGTTCTCCAGTAGTCGTAGCTCAACACAACCACGGGATGGCCTGCGTAGACCTGATCATCCTCTTTGGAGTTGAAGACTCGCCCGGCAGCGGCTTTCACTCCGAGCATGGTGAAGTAATTTCCGGAGACCAGTTCGGCATCCACGCGCTCGGTTTTGTTGCCCGCGCTGACCGATGTGGGGACAAGCCTGCGGCAGAGGACTTCGGCGAGCGGTTCTGCCTTCTTCTGCCAGTCCTGATAGATGGGGTAGGATTGCATCCGATCCCCCATGTTGCTTCCGTTGTTCGCGCCTTTCTGATAGAGCATCACCAGTTGCCGGGGATCTTTCACCGGCAACTGCCGCAGCATGAGCTGATCCATCAGCGTGAAGATCGCCGTATTGGCCCCGATTCCCAGAGCCAGGGAGACGATCGCCACCGTCGAGAACAGGGGACTGCGCGTCATCGTTCGCAGCGCGAAGCGCAGGTCCTGAACAAGGCTGGTCATGAATGCTAATACGGAACAATCCCGCGCAGGTTCCCAATTAATTTTTCACTGGAGCGGCGCAGGCGCCATGAGCGGATCAGTTCAGTTCACGGATCATGAGGTCTCTGAACTCCATCTGGAAGGGCGGGCCGGCGTGTAACTGGAGGGCGATGAAACCGGAAGCGGCAAGGTTCGGCTCGGTCTCGAGCCACTCGGCGGATTTCACGCCGTTCAATTCGAGGGTGATGTGGTTGCCGCGGGCAGTGATGACATAGTGGTTCCAGCCGTTCTTCTGAAGTTTGGCCAATGCCTGTGGGCTCGCCTGGACGAGCACTTTCTTGCGGCGCGACTCGTCGTAGAGGCAACCCCAGTATTGCTGGCCCATGTCCGCCTGATAACCCATCACCTCGTGGGAGCCTTCCACCGGCTTGCTGCGAAACTGCACGCCCGAGTTCGACTTGCTTGCGTCACCCGTCATGCGAAAGGTGACTTTCAGCACGAAGTTCCTATACTCCCTCCTGGTGCGGAGAAAATCGTTGTACTTGAGGCCTGGAGACTTGCCGATGATCACCCCGTTTTCCACCCGCCACAACCCGGGGGTGTCGACAACCCATTCGTCCAGGTTCCGGCCATTGAACAAGGGGTGGAATCCATCTTGGGCAGCGAGCGAGGCGGCGGCCAGCAGGAGCGTGAGGGCAATTCTCATGCTCCTGATTGTATGCCGCGCCGCGACGATTGGGGGGCGCGGGATTGGCTTGGCCTGCTTGGCGCCAACCGCGACGGCGTTCACTCCGGCCCGGGCCGCATACCTGTGCGGGTTTGGCGGATGTTGACCCCGCCACGGACAAACGCTTTCAGGCATCCGTGAACGCCGGGGCCATTGCTCTCGATGTGAAGGGCGGCGACTGCGCCGGGAACGGTGACGCTTGCCAGGGATACGCTGCCGGTGTCATGCCGCGAGGCTGGGCAGTCAAAATGTGAGGCCCAGGAGAAAGTCGCCCTGATCGCGGTTTGTACGGAGCAGCGCTCCAATCGGGTCGCGGAGGTTTTCCCCACCCCAGCGCGTGTAGCGGAACTCAGGTGAGATCCGGACTGGGCCGATTTTGAAGGCGATGCCCGCTCCGAAAGCAAATCCAACATCGGTGGCTTTGTTGAATTCGGGCGGATTGCTGATCTCGACGCGGTTCAGTGTGACGCCCGACACGACTTCGCGCACCTGATGGATTCCGCTGATATTCCGGATGGATACGCCGGCATCCAGAAACGGGCGAATGGGGCCGGGCAGAAGCTCGAACTTTCCCAGTATGGGGAACTCCCAGGAATTAGCCCGGGTAGTGGATGAGAGAACAGGAGGCGTTGTGCTGGAGTAGTCGAATCCCAGCCGTTTATACAGCGCATCCACTTCGATGGAGAACCTTGCCGGAAGATGTAACTCGAAGGTCGGGCCTACGGTATAGCGTCGGGTATGGGTGAAGTAACCGGCGCTGTTTCCACGGAAGGTTTCGAGCGCGTCAGTAATGGGAACACCACCTTTGACGCCGACGGAAACAATCTGCGCGCCCGCGGGAACAATCCAGCCGCAGCAAAAAACAGCAATGGGAAATATCTTCATTGAGCACGATCCTTTCAGCCGGTTACGTGGATTCCATATGCGCGTCAGGGCCGCTGCAATCTGTCTGCGCGGCGCTGTACTATGCATGGTCTTTGCAGATGACGTTCCAAATGCGTGCCACTCACGGGCAATCAAACGCTTACGGTCCTCGACGGGCGGTCCCGGGACAGGGCATTTTTACAGGATTCTGTGGATTTTACCTGCCGGCGGGCTATGGAAGGGCGGATGAGAGGCGCCGTCAGCGGGGCTCGTGGCAGGTGTCGCAGTCGTTGAGGGCGTGCGTTTTCTGATGGCACTCCATGCAGTTGCCCATGGAGAGAATCTTCTCGCGCCAGAGCGCGTCGCGTTCCTTTACGGGTCCATGACAGGTTTCGCACGCGGCTCCGGACTCAAGGTGGGTTTTGTGCGAGAAGAAGACGAAGCTTGGAATCTGATAGACGCGTTTCCAGGGGACGGGCTGTTTCTGCTCATGGAAGGCGGCGAGTTTCTGAATCTGCGGCGAGTCCTTCTTGACGGTCTGGTGACAGGTCATGCAGACGCTGGTGGCGGGGAAGCCCATCAGTTCGCCGGGGTCAGGATTGGTGTGACAGGTCTTGCATGCGAGCCCCAGGGCGCCGGCGTGGAGTTTGTGGCTGTAGGCGATGGGCTGCGCCGGCGGCGGGGCGTGTTCCGCGAAGAGGAAGAGAAGCAGAGCGAGCTTCACAAAGCTCCCTTCTTCTTCTGCTCCAGGATGTACTCGCCCGCGCGCATGGAGAGCGCGAGGATGGTGAGCGTGGGGTTCTGCGCTCCGCCGGAAACGAAACTGCTGCCATCGACGACGAAGAGATTCTTCACATCGTGACTCTGATTGTGCGCGTTGAGGACGCTGGTCTTCGAATTGTCCCCCATGCGGCAACCGCCGAGTTCATGAATGCTCTCGCCGGGGGGCACCATTTGCGCGTGCGAGGCGATGATTTCAAAGCCCGCATCCCTGCACAACTCGACGCCGGTTTCCATGGCATCCTTCGCCATGGCGTGCTCATTGTCCATGTACTTCTGGGTGATGTGAGCCGCGGGGATGCCCCACGCATCTTTCACATCAGGGTTGATGCGGACAAAGTTCTCTTTGCGCGGGAGGGCTTCGCCCATGGTGGTGATGGAGAAGCCGGCTCCCGCATTGTCGTTGAGCTGTTTCTGCAATTCCTCTCCGTAAGTAGGAAAGTATTTCGCGGCGGGGGTGAAGCCGCTGCCGAAATCGTAGGCGTAGCCGCGGAGGAATCCCTTCTCTTTCCGGTCGAGATTCCGGAAGCGAGGCACGTAGCCGCCTCCGCCCATGAGGCCGCGCCCTCCCTTGCCTCCACGCGCTTCGGGGACGACGGCGAGGACGCCGCTCTTGACGTAGAACTGATCGAACAGGTAGTGGCCGAGGATGCCGCTCGAGTTGCCGAGACCGTTCGGGAAGCGGCGCGATTTGGAGTTCAGCAGCAGGCGCGTGCTCTCGATGCACGAGGCGGCGACCACGACGATGCTCGCCTTGGCGCGGTATTCGCGCTTCGAACGGCGGTCGAGAAACAGTACGCCGTTGGCGAGGCCGGTGTTCGGATCGATGGTGATTTCGCGTACGACGGCATTGGGCGTGAGGGTGAGGTTGCCGGCTTCGAGGGCCTCGGGGAGCAGCAGATTTGACGAGCTTGCCAGAGTCCCGGTAGCCCGCCGCATCTTTGTGACAGGGATATTGCGCTTCCCGCAGGCGGCGGCAAAGCGCTGCACGCAACCTGAGTCGCGCGATTCATCGGGGATGTAGATGCCGTCGGGCAGCTGCGGCAAACCTTCCTTGCGGCCCGACACCTTGAACATCGGCTCGACACGGTCGTAGTACGGGGCGAGATCGGAGTAGCGAATGGGCCAGTTATCGCCGAATCCGTCGTGTTCTTTGCACTTGAATTCGTAGTCGCTCAGACGCCAGGATTGACGGCCCCACATGAGCGTCTTGCCGCCGATGGCGCGGATGCGGACCCAATAGTAGGGGTCGCCGGGATCGTAGGTGTACGGATTCTGTTTCTCGTCGGCCCAGATGTTGGCGTTGAACTCGGAAGCCTGAGTGACGTGAGGAAAGCGGCCGGGCTTACCGAAGCCGCGGTAGGGCAGGTCATAGACGGCTTTGAGAACGCGCTGGCGGCCGTAATCGAACGCCGGTCCGGCGTCGAGCATGAGGCACTTCGCGCCCCCTCGAGCGAGCACCCAGGCGGCCATGCCGCCGCCGGCTCCCGATCCGATGATGAGTACGTCGTAGTTCCGGGTCATGTGAATTTCCTCAATCGAGCGGCAGCCAGTAGAAATTCATGCCGCCGGCCGAGCGGACGCGGCGGGACATGGCGCGCGCGTATTCGCGCGAACTGGTTGTGGCCTGGATCATGTCGTCCTTGGCCTCGCGCAAGAAACGCGCATACGGGTCCGGAGGGCCGGCATAGGTCCAGGGCTCGGCCAGCGGAGCAAGCAACGGCTTGGCTTGTTCGGGAGTGAGCGCGGCGAAATCCTTCCCGAAGCGCGTGCGCGCTTCGCTGTTCAGCCGGTCGAGTCCATTGCGGTAGAGCGTCTGCCGTTCGGATTCCGAGGCTCCGATGAGGAAGTCGAGAAACTCGGGCACGCCGGCGTCCAATGCGCCGGGACGCTCCCCCATCTTCGGCGCGAAGATATCCGCGAGTTTGCGGAGCGCGGCCATCTGGGCGGCGGAGAAGCATCGGGGCACGCCATCCCCGACGGCATCGGGCGCGGTCTCCTGCAACTTTGGAATCTCGGAAGAGGACTGCTGGGAGGAATACTGCGCGGCTGAGGGAATCGCCGGCAGCGCAGGCAACGCGGCCATGGACTGAAGCAATCGGCGTCGTTTCATAGGGTAACTTTTCACAATATCACTCGGGCGTCCCCTTCCCGGCGGGTGACGCGTTCGCGGTCGAGGTACTCGAGGAGCGGGATGGCGTACTTGCGGGAGATGCCGGTCCAGTCTTTGAATTCGGGAACCGTGAAGCGCGCGCCTTTCTTTGCGGCCAGCATGCCGCGCATGGCGGCCAGAGCGGAGGGATGGTAGAAGAGGTCGTCGGCCACTTTGATGAGGCGCTTTTCCCGCAACAGGATCTGAAGGAGGGAGCGCGCGCGGACGGCATCGACGCCACAGTTCCTGAGCACTTCCTGCGCGCCGGGCACAGCGAGCCCGGTGTTGGCG
Source organism: Bryobacterales bacterium (assembly GCA_020847975.1). Classification (GTDB taxonomy): domain Bacteria; phylum Acidobacteriota; class Terriglobia; order Bryobacterales; family Bryobacteraceae; genus CADEFT01. The sequence goes on from JADLBD010000264.1 coordinate 20,596, forward strand.
AAGGCGTCTTCGATCTTCTTGAGCGCCTGTTCCTCTTCGCCTTTGAGGGCGAGCCGGTGGGAAGAGAGGCGCACGAGGTCGCCTTCGGCGATGACGGCAGGGGTGGACTTGAGCACGATGTCCAGGAGAAACGGAGGGGCTCCGGCCAGTTCCCGGCTGCGCAGATCCTCTTTCGACATGCCCGGCAGGAGCGGGTTTTGTTTGTGGAAGGCAGCCAAGGCCGATTGGATGCGTGCGCGGCGCGAGGCCAGCCAGTCCTTATCGAGGGCCCAGCGCTGCTCTTCGACCCACGTCACTCCCGATTCGCGAATTGCTTTCATGAGTTCAGCGGCGAGCAGGCCGGTGCGGGCCACCAGGGCATCGAGTGACAGCCCGTGGGGAGATTCTTTCACCAGCAGTTGGACGCGGGCGGCGAGGGTTCCGCGCTCGAGGGTCGCGAGCCGCGGCGCGGCGCGGGCGAGTTTGCGGGGCGGGGCGGGATCGAGGACTACGCCTCCGGCAATGGTGACGACGGGAGAGAACTTGCGCAGGATGAATCGGTCGCCGGGGAGCAGCAGCGCCGGTTCGCGGAGGGCGATGCGCGCATAACCGCGCGTTCCCGGCTCCAACTTCGATCCCTCGATCAGCCGCGCCTCGGCTTCCATCTCCGCAGTGCCGGCGTGGAAATGGACGGGCGCGCGATGTTTGAGCGGCTTGGCGGAGGGGAGCACGTCCACAACACAATCGAGGAGATTTGTTGTGGAGAAGCGCCCGGGTTCGGAGAGCGCCATGCCGCGATGGAGTTCGCTGTGCTCGACGCCGCTGAGGTTCACCGCGGTCCGCTGCCCGGCGACGGCTTTGTCGACGGCTTTTCCATGGACTTGGATGCCGCGCACGCGCACACGCCTACCTAGAGGGTGAATCTCGACCTCCTGTTCGACGCGGACGGCGCCTGATAGCAGGGTTCCCGTGACGACGGCGCCGAAGCCCTTCATCGAGAATGCGCGATCGACGGGGAGGCGGAAATAGCGGGTTATGTCTTTCGGAGGAATCGTTTTCGCTACTGCCGCAATGGCCCGCTTCAGCTCAACGAGGCCCGCACCGGTGACGGCGCTTACCGCCTCCACTGGCGCGCCTTCGAGAAACGAGCCGGCGACGAACTCCTCGACTTCGAGTTTCACCAGTTCGAGGATTTCCGGGTCCACCAGATCGATCTTGGTAAGCACCACGATGCCGCGGGAGATTCCGAGCAGGCGGCAAATGTCGAAATGTTCGCGTGTCTGGGGCTTGATAGACTCATCGGCGGCGATGACGAGCAGCACGAGGTCGATGCCGCCCACGCCGGCGAGCATGTTACGGACGAATCGTTCGTGACCCGGCACGTCGACAAAGCCGCACTCGATTTCTTCGGTGAGTTTGAGGTGAGCGAAGCCGAGATCGATGGAGATGCCGCGGCGCTTTTCTTCCTCGAACCGGTCCGTATCGATGCCTGTCAGGGCGCGGACGAGCGCAGTTTTTCCGTGATCAATGTGCCCAGCCGTTCCGACGATGGCGTGTATCATGCTCAAACCCATGGTACCGTTTGGTACCTTTGTCTCTTATGGCCATGAACCGTCTGGAAGAGTTGAGGCTCCGCCACGCGAATGCGGAGGCAGGCGGCGGAGAGGAGCGCCGGAAGCGGCAGCACGATGAGGGCAAGCTCTCCGCGCGGGAGCGCATCGAACTTCTTCTCGACGAAGACACCTTCGAGGAACTGGACAAACTGGTTCGCCACCGATGCCGCGATTTCGGCATGGAAGACCAGGTGATCGACGGCGACGGATTTATCACGGGGTATGGCCAGATGCACGGGCGCCTGGTCTACGTGTTCGCGCAGGATTTCACGGTGTTCGGCGGGTCGTTATCGGAGACCAACGCGAAGAAGATCTGCAAGGTGATGGATCTGGCGATGAAGAACGGGGCTCCGGTGATCGGCCTCAACGATTCGGGCGGGGCGCGGATTCAGGAGGGCGTTCTGTCACTTGGAGGATATGCGGATATTTTTCTCCGCAATACGCTGGCAAGCGGCGTCATTCCGCAGATTTCCGCCATTCTCGGGCCGTGCGCGGGCGGGGCTGTGTATTCGCCCGCCATCACGGATTTCGTTTTCATGGTGGACAAAACGAGCTACATGTTCGTGACCGGCCCCGAGGTGATCAAGACGGTGACTCACGAGGACGTGAGCAAGGAAACGCTGGGCGGCGCGGCGACGCACAACTCGGTAAGCGGCGTGGCGCAATTCATCGCCGCCGACGATGGCGCATGTCTGCGGATGATACGCAAGCTGATGGATTTTCTGCCGCCGAACAACCGCGACAGCGCCCCGCGCAAGATGAGCGCGGACCCGATTGATCGCATGGATGAGGCGCTCGATAGTCTGGTTCCGCAAGACCCCGGATTGCCGTACGACATCAAGGACATCATCCACCGGATTGTGGATGACGGGGATTTTTTTGAAGTGCAGGAGCACTATGCGATGAACATCGTGGTGGGCTTCGCGCGGATGGACGGGCGGACAATCGGCATTGTGGCCAATCAGCCGGCCCATCTGGCGGGCTGTCTCGACATCAACTCGTCGACGAAAGGCGCCCGGTTTGTGCGCTTCTGCGATGCATTCCACATTCCGATTCTGACGCTCGAGGACGTGCCCGGCTTCCTTCCGGGGACGGACCAGGAGTTCGGGGGCATCATCCGGCACGGCGCGAAACTGCTGTATGCCTACGCGGAGGCGACCGTGCCAAAGATCACGGTAATCACCCGCAAAGCCTATGGAGGCGCCTATTGCGTGATGGGTTCGAAGCATCTGCGGTGCGACATCAACCTCGCCTATCCCACGGCGGAGATCGCGGTGATGGGGGCGGAAGGCGCGGCGAACATCATCTACCGGCGGGAACTTTCGGCGGCGGAAGACAAGCAGGCCGTTCTGGCGGAGAGGATCGCGGAGTACCGGGAGCGCTTCGCAAATCCTTTTGCGGCCGCCGAACACGGGTTCATTGATGATGTGATCGAACCGCGGGAGACAAGGCCGCGGGTCATCAAAGCCTTGCGCATGCTCGAGAACAAGATCGACACCATGCCGCGCAAGAAGCACGGCAACATTCCTCTCTAACTCATGAATTCAACGAACAAGGCGTTACCGCCGAATTACAAGTGGTACGTGGTCGCCATGCTGTGGTGGATCGCGTTCTTCAATTATGCGGACCGGCAGGCTATCTTTTCGGTCTTTCCGCTGCTTGAAAAGGAGCTGGCGTTAAGCAATACGCAACTCGGTTTGCTCGGCTCCTCTTTTGCCTGGGTGTACGGGTTGGGGGCGCTGTTTGCGGGATCAGTTGTGGACCGGATACGCCGTAAGACGGCGATTATCGGCGGACTGCACACGTGGAGCGTCATCTGCATGGCGACGGCGGCTTCGCGGGATTTTTCGCACCTGCTGTTTTTTCGCGCCGCGGAAGGGTTGGGAGAGACGTTCTACTTCCCGGCCTCGATGTCGCTGGTGAGCGACTATCACGACAAGACCACACGCTCGCGGGCGATGGGGTTTCATCAGACGAGCGTGTACCTGGGGACGATCGGGGGAGGATTTTTCGCGGGATTGATCGGGCAATATTACGGCTGGCGGCTATCGTTTCTGGTGTTCGGCGGATTAGGCGTGCTGCTCGGTTTTGTGTTGTCACGCTATCTGCACGAACCGAAACGCGGAGCATCGGAGCAGATGGAGGCGGGCAGGCCGCTGGGGATCGGCGAATTTCTCGGTCTGGCGTGGCGTACGAAGACGGTGCGCGTGCTGTTGCTGGCGTTTGTGTGCTCGAACTTCGTGGCGACGGTGATGTATTCGTGGATGCCGAAGTTTCTCTTCGACAAGTTCCATCTCAGCCTGGCGATGGCGGGACTGACGGCGACGTTGTTTCTGCAACTGGCGAGTATGGTGGGCTCGCCGGTGGGCGGGTGGATGGCGGATGTCCTGAGGCGGCGCAGCGCGGGGGGAAGGATGGTGGTGCAGGCGATCGGCGTGTTCGCCGGTGCTCCGTTTGTGGTGCTTTGCGGGCTGACGCAATCCATCCCGTGGCTGATTGTGGCGCTGATCGGCTGGGGCTTCTGCAAGGGTTTGTACGATGCGAACATTTTTGCGGCGGTGTATGAAGTGGTGCGGCCGGAAGCTCGCGGCGCGGCGGCGGGGTTGATGAACACGGTGGGCTGGCTCGCCGGCGGGGGCACGGCTCCGCTAATGGTGGGACTTCTGGCGGATCACTACGGGCTGAGCCTGGCGATTGCGGTGACCGCCGTGGTTTACCTGGTTGCGGGAGGATTGCTCGCCTTGGGCGCAGTGAAGTATGTGGATGCGGACGCTGTCGCGGTCCGCGGCGGGTACAATTGACAAACGGCCTGTGTATGACCACGAGTTTCCATATCGCGTTGAAGTAGGCAGCCGAAACAAATGAAACGCGTTTTGTTCTGGCTGGTTCCGGGCTTGTTCCTGCTGTTGGTCTACTGGCAGGGGTTGTTTTCGTGGTTCCAACAGGACGATTTCGCGTGGATGGGGCTGCTGAGGGAAGTGAGAGAGGGCGACAGCCTTTGGCGTGCGCTGTTCCATCCTTCGCAGCACGGGACCTGGCGGCCACTTGGAGAGCGCGCCTATTTTCTCTTCTTCCCCTGGGTGTTCGGGTATGAGGCGTGGCCGATGCGCGTGGTTGCGTTTCTGACGCAGTGGGGGAGCCTGGCGCTGGCGCAGGCGATTATGCTGCGGCTGACGAGGTCATGGGGCGCGGCGCTGCTTACGCCCATTCTCTGGGCGGCGAACAGCAAGCTGATTATTCCGATGATCTCGAATGGCGCGTATATCCATGTGCTGAGCGGGTTCTTTCTCCTGCTGGGTCTGTGGTTCCTGATGCGAGGTCAATGGGGGGCGATGTGGGCGGCGTTCCTGGCCGGGTTTGGAGCGATGGAGATGAACGTGGTGTTCCCGGCGCTGGCGACGCTCTACTGTCTGCTGGCGGAGCGGGAAAAACTGCGCCGTGTGGTTTGGCTATGGCCGGTGTCGGCGGGGTATTACGTGCTGCACATGGCGCTTGCCCCGAAGATGGCGGGAGGCAGCTATGCCATGCATTTCGACGCGGGGATGGCCGCGACTTCGGCGCGCTATTTTCGCTGGGCGTTCGTGCCGGATAATCTTGCAGCGTTCACCGGGTTGCCGCGGTGGGCAGGCACGGCAAGCGGGATCGTCTTTCCGCTGCTGCTACTGGTGTTTGCCGGGATGCAGGCCGCGCGGAAACAATACCTGGGGCTTTTGTTTTTGGGGTGGTTTGTGATTCTGCTGGCTCCGGTGCTCCCGCTGAGCGGTCATGTGACGGACTATTACCTCACAGTGCCGTTGGCGGCGCTGTCGATGCTGGGGGCGTTCGCCGCATCGCGCCACCCGTGGGCGGCTGTTCCTTTCGTGACCTTGTATCTGATGCTCATGGTTCCGTGCGCGTATCGTGGAACGGGGTGGTGGAGGTCGCGGAGCCTGGTGGCGGAGAGGCTGGTGAGGCGCGTGTTTGCGGCGCACGCCGCGAATCCGAATGCGGTGATTCTGATCGAGGGAGTCAGCAGCGAACAGTTTTGGGCGGCACTGGCGCACTACCCCTTTGTGGATCACAAGAAGACGTACGTGTATCTTACGCCCGGAACGGATGCACATATTGAAGAGCACCCGGAATCCGGAGTACGGATGCAGGAGTTCTTTCTGAGTCCGGGGGAGACAGAGCGTCTGCGGGGGGAGGGGCGGCTGCTCGTCCTGAATGCTAATCAGGCCGGGCGGCCGGCTGTCAAATTCCAACAATAATAGTATTTCACATAAATTTATCTTAAAATACTCGTCGTTTCGAGAATTTTACCGGCTCGCCTGCTGCCGCGCCTCCACCCAACTGTTTCCGTTGCGTCCGAAAGGTTGTCAAGCGCACTTTTCCATAAGATGTATTCTATTTCCTATGCCGATCTGCCAGAGTCTGAACCGTGGCGTCGCTCTATTCATCTGTGCGGGCGCCCTTGTCCCCCAAGCCGAAGCTCAAAACTGGACATGGCGGGCCACCGCGCTCCTGAAACAGGCCCGATCGGGAGCATGCGCCGTGCGCATGGCCGATGACCGGGTTCTGATCACCGGAGGAACCGCCGATGCGCCGCTTGCGTCGGCCGAGATCTATCAGTTCGTGCCCGAGGAGATGTTCGTGGACGCCGCGCCGATGAACGCCGCGCGGTCGGGACACGGTTGCGCGGTTCTCAAAGATGGCCGTGTTCTGGCTGCCGGCGGAGGCGCCGCAAACATTGAACTCTACGAACCTTCGACCGACGCCTGGACCTCTGTCGATTCGACGATTCCGCGGGCGGGAGGCACTGCCGTGACACCGCTTGCCGATGGCCGCGCTCTCATCACGGGCGGCAAGGCAATCGAAGTCGAAGTCTTCGATCCGGACACTTCCACGCTCAGTGTTCTGCCCGGCGTATTGACGCTGCGGGAACGGAATTCCGTCACCCTTCTCCGGGATGGGCGGCTGTTGATTGCCGGCGGCGTAGGCGACACAGGCGTGTTGAATACGGCCGAGATTTTGGATCCCGATAGCGGGGAAGTGATATCGACGTCGCTATCCATGCCTCGCGCCGACCATTCGGCAACCGCCTTGTTGGACGGACGTGTTTTGCTGGCGGGTGGGACCGATGGAACATCGGAGTTGAATGCCATCGAGGTCTGGATTCCGGAGACAAACACATTTCAGATGCTGGAATCGAAGCTAAAGGATGCGCGCCGGAATCACACGGCGATCATGTCAGAAACAAACGGCATCGTGGTGATCACGGGCGGCCTGGCGGCTTCCCAGCCGCTCGTCTCCTCGGAGTTGTTCGATCCATCATCGGATTCCGTGCAGCCGGCCGGATCGCTGACCGCCGCCCGCAGCGAACTGGCGAGCGTCGTTCTGGCTGACGGCTCTATTCTTGCCACCGGCGGACGTGACGGGAACGGGCCGAGCCGCTCGTGCGGCGTGCTGCCCAGCCCGTCGTTCCGATTCTCGCAGACCACCTATCACCCGCTGGAACGCGCACTCGTCAGCGGATCGACCGGGGTATCCGTCCTGAATGGCCGGATCAGCTTCGATCTGGCGCAAATCGACGCGGCCGGAAGATCGATCGGAGCCAAGTCCCGTCTGATTTCGGCGTTCGGGACGCTGGTGAACGGAAATCTCGCCATCACGCCTGTCGTTGATCTGGCGCGTTCCGACATCGGCAGTACGTTTGTCCTCACCTTGAAAGCATCCGTCTCCGCGACCCAGGTAGTCAGCGTGCAAGTTCGATTCAACGTCAAACTGCGCCCCACCCTGCAAATTACAGGGCTTTCCGGAGCGGCCGTCGCAGGACAACCCGTTGCCACGCGCACCACCCTGTCCGCCGACGGGGGAAACGTGAACTTCTCGGGGACTATCAACATCACGGCAGGCAGTTCCGCTCTGCCAAAGAACTTCTCCGCCACCGGCTCATCCTTCGGGACGGAAAACACTCTCTGTTGTCCTTTTCCCGGACGGGATGCGTCGGCATCCGGCATCCTTTCGCTGAACGCCACATACGGCGGAAATCTTTTTCTGGAGCCTGCCTCCGCATCGGCCGCGCAGATCGTCGTGAGCAGCA
>JADLBD010000265.1 GCA_020847975.1 Bryobacterales bacterium
ACCAACTGATGTGGGAAGGTTTTTCGCAACTTCTACTCATGTGTGAAGGATTCGCACTTCGGAATTCCGATGATGCCGATGATGCCGAATGACATTTGCCCCGAGGCTGTTACGGGTAAAGGGCAGGCCTAGCCTGTCAATGGAGCAACGTTACAGCTTCGCCCACTCCATCTTAGAGATAATCGACGATCCGTCTTTCAAGCCGAACTCTGCGGCTAACAGTCAGGCGCAGGCCGAAGCGGTCTTGCATGTCGAGAGTTGGCTTTACCCGAACCAGGTATGGTTGGAGCAAAGAGTTGCGAGTGAGATCGACGGCTTAGCCGCTGTCGCAGCTGAACTCGGCACGCACACTCAGGTGCCCCCGAGGATTGTGACTCGTTGGGGCATCCATCCGTTCCTCCCAGTCCAATCTTCCCCGGCTCGTTTCTGAACGGCTCCCTCGTGGGCCGGCTCGCCATGACAGCCCTTGGCCCTCCTGAAATGGGTTTCTCGGAAACCAGCCAATCCACATCAGCGTGTAGTCCCCATCCCGGTTCATGACGTGTGTCAGCGGGGATCGGGGGCCTATTCGAAAAGCGACCGCGGCAACCCGGATTGTCGGATTATGCTCGACAGCGTGCCTGCTCGGACGGGATTGTGAAGTGGAACCGGAACCGGAACCGTGATGGTCGTACTCTCTGTCCGCTTTTGCATGATACGGTGACTGCCGCGCTGGCGGACCGGGAGGAAACCATACTGTTCGAGAATATGGCAGATGTCCAGGCCCGAAAGGACTCGAAGCCTACCCAACCGGGACCTCGACTTGGGTCACAAGCACGTCGCCGTGGTATCGCCGCCTCACCTCGGACGGGTCCGCTGTTTCGAAAAACAGCGTCAGTGCTTCGACCAGGTTTGCCCGGGCCTCTTCGATAGAGGCGCCTTGGCTGGCGATGTCGAACTCCGGGCACAACGAGACGAAGCCATCGTCTTCTCGCTCGACGATGGCGGTCAGGCGTTGCGTTCGTTGCATGATTTGAGTCTACACCATGCCAGTTGGACGAGAAGTCATCCCGCTCATGTGCTCCGTCCGGATTCCTCCGCTATAACGCGCTAACCGGAAGTTGCTCCCCATACGGCGGATCCGGAAACACGATATCCCCTCGTGCCGCCGCAGCAACAACCGCGCCGAACCCCGCAGCACCTTCACTCTCCCCTGAATCCCCAAACTCGCGACGTTCTCTTCCAACACCTCCAGCGCCTGCCGGCTCTTCTCCATCAGAATCGCCCGCGCCGCCCCCCGGCTCACCGCCTCAATCCCTACCGCCCCCGTCCCCGCATACGCGTCCACGAACGTCACCCCCTCAATCCACGGCGCCAGGATGTTGAACAGCGTCTCCCGCAACCGGTCCGGCGTCGGCCGCACGTCATCCCCGGCGCCGCCTTCAACCGCCGCGACCGGAACTCTCCGCCAATCACTCGCATCGTAACTATTAACCTTACCCCACCCCACTCCAGGGCAAAACCCACGGTCGGTTACTCGCCCGCAACAGCAAGCAACGGTTGGCGTCTACGTCGCCTGTAGCCGTTTCGAGCCAATCTCCGGATAGCCGACGATTCGGGAACTGGAGAATGGGCCTTTTTACCCATCCCGGTGCTGCGCTAGCAGACGTTCAATGATTTCTTTGCGATAGCGGAAATTCGTCTGCTTCAGCTGCTCGACGGCGCCGCGCAGATCGATCAGCTTCCGTTTGGCGGCGAGGTCCAGGATGCCGAGCGTGCCGGTGGCTTCCAGACCCTTACTCACGGCGGCCGCATAACCTCTGCGCTCGTCGATGAGAATGAGATCGGCCTTGAGCGTGATCCCAAGCGAGATGGCGGAGCGTTCGCCGGGATCGAGAGCGGCGAGGCCCGGATCGTCGTTGTCCACCGCTTCATGCACACTCAACCATGTTGGCGACGATTCGATCCACGCCTGGACCGCCAGGGAGCCGAGGGGTCGCCAAGTTCGCGCGCCACTTCAGTCGGAATCGAGACTGCTTCAAAGAGGCTGTGAAGAAGATCGATATGCCCGATCTGCACCAGGTAACGGATGGGGCTGGTGTCAGCGATAACCAGCAACATCACTAGAAGCCCAGGTGTTGAAGCCCTGCGCGTTCTCGCTCCAGATCCTCGATCGTGTAATCAATCCAGACTTCGTGAGCCTTGAGAAACGTATCGATCTGATCGCTCGTCGTGAAGCCGAGCAAACGGCGGAGGTCGGGCTTGTTAAGGCGCCCCTGGCGGTATTCTTCAGCGACCAATGCCTCAAGGGCGCGTCGGGAAAGATCGCCCCCTCCCGCGCTGAGGCGCTTGGCCACGTCGTCCGGAATTTCTACAGTCAGGTTCATTGATGCCCGGTTCCTTACCTCTCCTTTCACAGTACCGAATACTGGCGTTGTTGTCACGGATTCGAAGACGTTCACCCTGTGGGCTGAGTTTCTACTGGAACGAGGTTTCTCCGTGCTCGGAGTGCGATGGCAGCACGACGTACCCTGCACAGGCAACGCAGCATAACTGCCGTTCACGTATGGAGAGAGAATCCCTCCTTTGCACAGCTTTCGACTAGTACGAATGCGCTAATTAGTTGTTGAACGCCTCGGTGCCGGGTTGGCAGATTCGAGGACAATGAATATCGTCGGAGTTCCGGGCGTATGACGCGCTAGCCGGAAGTTGGGAGCAAGGGGTTGCGCGCGTTCTGGAATCCTCCGATTCCACACCGGCCCCCAAATCAAAAACCCACACCTACCCCACCCGAGCCAGCCCGTACCTCCTCTGCCAGTGATCTCGCAAATACCCCAACACCCGCTCCTTCTCCCCTTCATCCGGCGGATTCTCCAGAAACGCCACCGCCTGCTGCCGCGCCACATTCAGCAACTCCGTATCCCGCAGCAGATTCGCGATCCGCAGCGTCGGCAGCCCCGATTGCTTCGTCCCGAAAAACTCCCCCGGCCCCCTCAGCTTCAAATCCATCTCCGCAATATAGAACCCGTCGCTCGAATCCACCATCGTCCGGATCCGCTCCCGGCTCGTGTCACTCAACCGCCCGGTCACCAATATGCAGTGGCTCTGCGCCGCACCCCGGCCCACGCGCCCCCGCAACTGGTGCAACTGCGCCAACCCGAACCGCTCCGCCTGCTCAATCACCATCACGCTCGCATTCGGCACGTCCACGCCCACTTCGATGCCGCGGCAGCAACAACGCGCCGAACCCCGCAGCACCTTCACCCTCCCCTGAATCCCCAAACTCGCGACTTGGCCTCTACGTTTCGCCGGGAGCCGTTTCGGGCCAACCTCCGGATAGGCGACGATCCGGAAGCTACCGCTAAACACTGCAACCGTCAGCAGTGGGTAATCGGCATCTGGCTTTCCTGGCGCCTTCTGGTTAACGCCGCTTCGCAGGCCTCAGCTTCCGTGTAGCGACAATCCAGCCATACATTACGGTGTAAGAGAGCGTCTCAGGCTGTTACTCATCTCTGAGCACGATGTTCGGGTCGAGCCGCGATGCGCGCCACGCCGGCAGCCAGCTGGCGACCACCGCCACTGCCGCAATCGTCGCGATCACAAGGCTGATCGTCACGGTATCGGTCGGCTGCACGCCAAACAGCAGGGACGCAATCAGCCGATTAACGGCAAGCGCGCTTGCAAGGCCAATCGCGACACCGATCGCCGTGACCTGAAGCCCTTGCTTCAGGATCCCGGTGAGCACGTCGGAGCGAGTTGCACCGAGGGCGACCCGAATGCCGATCTCGCGCCGCCGCTCCGTCACCATGTAGGAGAGCACACCGTAAGTGCCGATGGCCGCCAATAGCAGCGCCAGCCCTGCAAATGCGCCCAATAGCTGCGCGAGGAGTCTCGGCCGGCGAATGGAATCGGTGAACACCGAATCCATGTCGCGAAGCCGCACGACGGGAACCGCGGGGTCCACTTCCCGTACGATTCGCTCGATTGTCCCTGACAGCGCGGCCGCCGGTAGCGTCGTGCGCATCACCAGGTTCATACTCGGCGGAGCGACGCCGTGCTGGTCCAGGGATACGTAAAGTTCCGTTCCTGCCGGGCGCTCCACGCCGCGCTGCCTGACGTCCTTGGCTACTCCGATCACCGTATGCCAGACATCAGCATCGGCGCCGAATGAACCACCCGGAGGCCGCAGACGCCGGCCAATCGGGTTCTGCCCCTTCCAGATCCTTTTCGCAAGAGTCTGATTGACGACCACGACTTTGCCTGCAGACACGTTGTCGGTTCGCTCGAAGCCGCGGCCGGCGACAATCGGGATGCCCATCGTTCCGAAATAGTCGCCCATGACGAATTGGTAGTAGTCGACGCTCGCAAAGGGCTTTCCAGCATCGGAGATGTAGTTCTCAATAGCGGTAGTGATTGCATCCGGAGTTCGGTTCGGCGGCAGACCAGACATGCCCGCCGTTCCCAGTATGCCCGGTACGGAGCGAAGCCTGTCGAGAACGCGTTGATATGCCTGCGCGCGTGTCTCGGGCTCGGAATTCGCCATCGGCAATGTCATCGCGAACGTCACCAGCCGCGACCGGTCAAATCCTGCATCGATCCTCGTGAGGTTGTAGACTGTCTGGCCTAGCAAACCTGCTCCGATAACCAGCATCACCGCGAAAGCGACTTGGGTGATCACAAGCCCACGACGGGCGTGCTGACGCCAGGCGCCACTGGCACCCCTACCGCCCTCCTTGAGTGCAGTCACCAGGCTCCTCGTTCTCGCGCGCCCGAGCGATACGAATCCGAAAAGCAGGGCAGTCCCGATCGAGAGGCCGAGCGCGATCATCAGAACGGGCAAATCAATCGTAAGCTCGCTCATCCGTGGCATGCCGGTCGGGTAAGTACGGATCAACGCCCGCACACAAGCGCCGGCCAGCCACACGCCCAGAATGCCGCCCGCTACCGACATCACCGCACCTTCGGTTACCGATTGCCGGAGCAGCCGCCCGCGGCTGGCGCCAAGAGCAGTGCGCAGTACAAACTCACGTCTGCGGGAACCGGCGCGAGCCATTACCAGGTTCGCAAGATTCGCGCAGACGATGAGCAGCACGAATCCCACGGCGGCCTGCAAAACCCAGATCGGGCGGCTGGCATTCCCAACGATCGCATCCTGCAACGGCCGTAACTCGAGGGTGTGGTCTCCTGAGCGCAGGGGATGGTTCGTGGGCACATGCTCTCGCGTGTCGGCACGGTCGCTCCAGTTTTCCAGAAATGCGCTCATCTCTGTCTGCGCCCTCCTGGCGGTGACGCCGTCTTTCAGGCGCGCGATGACGTAGAGGACATGCGCCTCGCGTTGCGATGCCATGTTCGGGGGTAACCAGAGGGGTAACCAAACCTGCGTGTGGTGATCCATGACGTCAGCCCCAGAGGGCATAATGCCGACGATTTCGTGAGGGCGGCCGTCGATCTCCACTTTTTGCCCGATCAGCGGTCGTTCTCCAAACGCGGTTCGCCACAATTCGTGGGAGAGAATTGCAATCGGCGGCGGTAACGTCCCAGTCCAATGTGTGGTTTCTTCGTCACTAAAGAAGCGTCCCTGCTCCGGCTGAATGTCGAGCGCATTGAGCAAATGTGCATCGACGGAGATCGAGCGAACCCGCAGAGGCCGCCCCCCGGTCGTGAGATTGACCTCGCCCGTTGTGTACGCCGTGCCGCCGGTCGAATATGCGCCGACCTCAGCGAACGACCGGTTCATCTGGCGGAACTCGATGTACTCTGGCGTAGAGAGCGCACTTCGGGTGCTCCCAATGGCCGGTGCTTCCGCCGTCAGATACATCAACTGATCGGGTTTGGGATAGCCGAGTGGCCGCAGTAGCACTCCGCGCACGATTGTAAAGATGGCAGTGTTTGCTCCAATCCCAAGCGCCAGCGTGGCGACGACAACTCCCGTGAACCCGGGACTCTTGCCTAAAGATCGAATCGTGTAACGTACGTCTCTCAGAAGATCCTCGACAAAGTTTACGCGGCGCATATCCCGGCACTCCTCCTTGTACTGCGTGATGCCTCCGATAACGCGCTGCGCGGCCCGGCGGGCCTCCTCGGGTGGCATACCGGATGAAATGTTCTCTTCAATGAGCTGATCCAGGTGAAAACGAAGTTCGGCTTCGAGCTCGACGTCGACATTCCGGCGGCGGCACAGCGATCGAAGCCGCAATCGGGCTTTGTCCAGAATCCGCATTGCTAAGCCTCCTGGACTACTATGTTGATGGCCGCCGACAGACGAACCCAGTTGGCCAATTCCCTTTCCAGTTGCTTCCGTCCCGAACGCGTAAGGGAGTAGAACTTTGCCATTCGCCCGGTCTCGGTCGGGCGCCACTCGGCCTTGATCCAGGCCTGCTGCTCCAGACGGTGTAACGCCGGGTACAGGGACCCCTGCTGGATCTGGAGCGCTTCTTGTGAAACCTGTTGGATGCGCTTGGCGATCGCCCAGCCATGTTTCGGCTCGATCGAGATAGCCTTGAGGATCAACAGATCAAGAGTGCCTTGGACAAGGTCGGTTGGCTTTCCCATATGCCTAGATTAACAACAATTGTAGACGATCAAGGTCTTGTTGCACAAGCCGGCCTCATGAACAAAGCGTGTTCAGGCTCAGTCCGTGAGAATCGTCGAGGTCTTAATTCATGTCGCCGATGGTCATCCAATCGCCCTGCCGGACCCTGGGCTTGTGGAGCCCTCGCGCTGGTGTCCGGTCATAGCTCCGTCCTGGTCGGCAAGGGTAGAGCTTTCGATCGTAAGGCCCGAATTACGCGCCAACCGGAAGTTGGGAGCAAGAGAATTCCGGGTTGGAGCCGGAAGTCCACACGTGCGCGCGTTCTGGAACCCTCCGATTCCACACCGCCCTACGAAATCGCCAATAACGCGATTCGGATACAGTCAGCCCCAAAATCAAACACCCCCACCTACCCCACCCGAGCCAGCCCGTACCGCTTCTGCCAGTGATCCCGCAAATACCCCAACACCCGCTCCTTCTCCCGTTCATCCGGCGGATTCTCCAGAAACGCCACCGCCTGCTGCCGCGCCACATTCAGCAACTCCGTATCCCGCAGCAAGTTCGCAATCCGCAGCGACGGCAGCCCCGATTGCTTCGTCCCGAAAAACTCCCCCGGCCCTCTCAGCTTCAAATCCATCTCCGCAATATGGAACCCGTCGCTCGAATCCACCATCGTCCGGATCCGCTCCCGGCTCGCATCATTCAACCGCCCCGTCACCAATATGCAGTGGCTCTGCGCCGCACCTCGCCCCACGCGCCCCCGCAACTGGTGCAACTGCGCCAACCCGAACCGCTCCGCCTGCTCAATCACCATCACGCTCGCATTCGGCACATCCACGCCTACTTCGATCACCGTCGTCGATACAAGTACCTGCACGTCCCCCCGCTTGAACCCCGCCATCGCTTCTTCTTTATCATCCGCGGACATCCGCCCGTGCAACAGCCCGATCCGCAAATTCGGAAACACCACCTCATTCAAATGCCGGTACATCTTCTCCGCCGCCTTCAGCGCCGCCGTCTCCGATTCCTCAATCACCGGATACACCACATACGCCTGCCGCCCCTGTTCAATCTCCTTCTTCACGAAGCTCCACACCATCTCGATCCGGTCTTCCGAAACATGCCGCGTCAACACCGGCTTCCGTCCCGGCGGCATCTCGTCAATCACCGATACATCCAGATCCCCGTACAACGTCAGCGACAGCGTCCGGGGAATCGGCGTCGCCGTCATCACCAGAATATCCGGCGTGATCCCCTTTTCCATCAGCCGCAGCCGCTGCATTACTCCGAACCTGTGCTGTTCATCAACGATGGCCAGCCCCAGCCGTTTGAACGCCACGTCCTCCTCGAGCAGCGCATGCGTCCCGATGACAATCTGCACCAGTCCCTGCGCCACCAGTTCCTTCAACTTCCCCTTCTCCCGCGCGCTCGACGACCCCGTCAACAGCACCGCCACATACCCCAGCTTGTGAAACAGGTTCTTGAAGTACAAATAATGCTGCCCCGCCAATATCTCCGTCGGAGCCAGCACCGCCACCTGATACCCGTTCTCGATCGCTATGATCGCCGCCTCCGCCGCCACCAGCGTCTTCCCCGACCCCACGTCCCCTTGCAGCAGCCGGTTCATCGGGTGCGGAGCCGACATGTCTTTCGCAATCTCCCCCAGCACCCGCTTCTGCGCCCCCGTCGGCTTGAACGGCAGCATCGCCTTGATCTGTTCCCGCACCCGGTCCGTCAGCCCGAACGCGATCCCCGGTTGCAGCCTCACCTTGCTTCGCCGCAATTGCAGTCCGCATTGCAGCCAGAAGAACTCCTCGAAGATCAGCCGGAACTGCGCCGGAGACCGGAACGCATTCAACTGCCGCAGATCCTCCCCCGCCTTCGGAAAGTGCAGCTCCCGGAAAGCCGTCCCATGTTCCGGCAGCCGCAGTTCCCTCCGAATCGATTCCGGCAGCGGATCCTCCAGCGCCGGCAGCGACTCGCATATTCTCCACAACAGCGTCCGCATCACCCGCGGCGTAATCTTCCCCGCCGCCTCGTGAATCGGCACGATCCGCCCTAAGTGGATCGCCGCTTCGCCCTCATCGTCCGAGCCCAAAATCTCGAACTCCGGATGCAGCACCGTCAACTCGCCCGTATACGAATCGAGTTCGATCTTCCCGTACAGCGCCACCCGCGTCCCCGGCACCAGCACCGTCTTCAGATAATCGCCGTGAAACCACTTCCCCACCAGCGCCGCCCTCGAGGCATCCTGGAATCGCGCTTCAAACAGCGCCGTCCGCCGCCGCAATTGCGACGACTTCACTGACGCCACCTCCGCGATCGTCGTCGCCATCTCCCCGGGAGCCAACTGCGCCAGCGGCTTTACGTTCGTCCGGTCTTCATACCGGAACGGCGCATACGCCAGCAGGTCCTCCACCGTCGAAAGGCCTTTCGCCTCCAGCATGTCGGCCCGCGCCGGGCCGACACCTTTGACGTACATCAATGGCGTGCTGAGATCCACTTGCCGAATTATGGCGCTTTTGTCTTGCTTACCGTTTGGTTCTCGAATTCATCCGCCGCCCGCACCGCGAGAATCACCTCGCCTGCCCCCGCCGGCCGCTCCACTGTCACCGCGTACTCCAGTTCCAGCGAATCCGACAGCCGCGTCACGGGCTGCAACGGTATCCAACTGCCCCCGTTCACCGCATACTCCGCCTTCTCGATTACGCTCCGTGCGTCCTTCGCCTTGAACTTCAACAATATCTTCCCGCCTTGTTCCGTCGCGCTCAATTCCGTAATCTGCGGCGGCGTGTTGTCGATCGTGAACGTATCGCTCTCGAGCGACGAACTCAGCGCCTGCGCCGGCGGATTGTCCGGCGCATCCGACGCCGTCACCCGCACCTGGTACTCCCCATCCGCAAACCCCGTCGAATCCCAGCTCAGGTTCCGCTCCTTCACTTTGTCTTTCAGGAGTTTCCACTCCTTTTCTCCCACTCCCCGGATCTCTACCCTGTACTCCAGCGTGTCTCCGTTTTCGTCATCCGCCCGCCACCGCGCCCCAATATATCCCTTCGCGTAGTTCAATGTGTTTGACGACGAATCGAGCGAGATCCCCCCGCTGCTGCTCCTCCGCTGCCCTAGCGCGGGCAGCGTCAGGCTCGGCGGCGTCGTGCTCGTGCTCGCTACCGGATTCGGAAACCTGTAATTCGCCGGCGTCGTCTCCACCTCGCGCACCTCCGGCGCCACGTTCTTCGTCAAATACGCCAGTTCCACCAGCGATACCTCCGGCGAGCCCCCGTCCGCAAGCGCCGTCAGCTTCAGCCGGTATTGCAGAAACCGCGCCGCCGGAGCCCCGGACCTCCCCGTGTCCGGACTCAGCCTCACCGCCTCCCACTTGCTCCAGTTCTTCTGCGGCCGGTCCAGATTCCCGCTTCGCGTCTCCAGGCTCACTCCCGTCAACCCCTTGCCTTCCAGCCGCGCACGCCCCCAATACGAGAACGCGCCCGCATCGAACACTTCGCTCTCCACCGTGCCTTCCTTATCCAACTCCGGTCCCAGCCGGAACAGCTTCCCGATGTTCGCCGACACCACATATACCCCGCCCCTGCGCGAGCCCAGCATCCCCGTGATCTGTGTCGAGGTCGAATCCACCACCTGCGTGTACACCCGGTCCGATTCCAGCCGGTAGATCCGGCCGCGGTTCCCGGTCCCCAGCAGCACCTTCCCATGCCCATCAAATCCGATCGCATACACCACATCCGACGAGTGCCGCCATGCTTCATGCGGAGCCCCATCCGGCTCAATCCGGTACACCTCGCTCCCTCCCGCAATCGACGCCGATGGACTCAGCGTCGGAGGCAGCAGCGCCGGCTGTGGCCGCGCGGCCGCCGATGTGCTCGCCGAAGCAACTGGCGAAGGCTTCGGCATCGGCGTCACCGCCGGTGCCGGCAATGCCGCCGGCGTCTTGTTCCCCACTCCCGCCGCATACACCGTTCCGTCCTTGGCCACTGCCACCGCTGTGATCTCCCGCTTCGAAGATTGGTATACGACAAATCCCTCCCCAGCCGCCGATACCCGCAGAATCAAACCTCCCGGCTCTGTCCCCACAATCAGGTTGTCCTTCCCATCCACCGCCAGTGACCGCGCGTGCGTGTCTTCCGTCTGGAAAAACACCACGCCCTTCCCGTCCGCCCCAACCTTGTGCACCTTCCCTTCATCCCCCGTCGCGACAAACAGGTCCCCCTTCGAATCGAAAGCCATCCCCCAGATGTACTTCGCCTTCGGGTCATAAAACACCGCCGCCTTCCCGTCTGACCCTACCCGGTACACCTTCCCGTCCGGCGATGTTGCCGCGTACACCCGGTCTTGCTTGTCCACGGCGATAGCGTGAATCTCCAATCCTTCCAACTCCGCCAGCGCCTTCCCCTTCCCGTTCGGTTCCACCTGAAACACCTTCGCCCTGCTCGCTCCCGCCGATCCCCCGCCTACGTACAAATTCCCCCTGCTGTCCTCGGCCACCGCCCATAAATACGCCGCCGACGTGTCGTAAATCTCCCGGAACACCGGAGCCAGCGTCAGCCGTCCGTCGCTCCTCAACGAAACATCGTGCAGCGTCGCCTTCTCATAATCGGCCGCTTCATACTGCTGCCAGAATTTCGTCTCCACGGCATAGCCGCACATAGCCAGCGCGAGTCCCGCGAGGTACAGCGAACGAGTTTTTTGCATGAGTGATTACTTGACCGTGATCTTCAGGTTGTAGCTTCCGTTGACTACAAAATCAAATGGAATGGATTCCTGCTCCGTCGCCGACTCGCCCGACGTGATGAACGTGTGGTTCTGCGTCTGCCCGCTTTGCAGCACGTTCAAAACCGATGCCGGCAGGCTCGGCATCGTCTTGTCTTCCGTGAACACCGTCGGCCTCGCTTCGATCAGCGATACGTACAGCTTGTTATTCGACCGCTCCTGGTTGATCAGCGATACCGTCTGCGGAATGTCGATATACCGGTTCGCCATCCCCGCCGCCGATTGCATCCGGTTCAGCGTATCCGCGTCGCTCAACAGGATCCGGTGCGTCCCCTTCGCCAGGCTTGCCGGCACGTGGATCTGGATCTCCCGCGCGATCCGCTCCCCGCGGAAAGGCCGCAGGAACACCTTCCCCGTGATCGTCGCCCCCGGCGCCACCTCCGTCTGCTCCAGCCAGGCGTTGTCAATCGTCGCAATCCGCCGCTGTGGCAGCAGGTCCACCGTCGCGTCCACCCTCTTCAGCTTCGGCGTCTGAACGGCGTTCAGAAACAATCGGTTGAACTTGTCCGCCCACCATCCCGCCAGCATCATCGGAGCCGGCACCGGCAGCTCGCTCGGTGCCTGCATCGTCGTCAAACTCAACCGCTGGTGCCCGTCCATTTCCACGTTCCCGCTGAAACGGTACGTTACCTCGTCCGAAAAGTCGTTTACCCCGCTGATCGAATTGAACAGCGTGATCATCATCAGAAATGGCGTCCACTTCTGCTGGACAAAAACGTGGAACTGAAACTCCTTTGTTTTCTCAACCTTATCCTTGTCCGTGAAACTTCTCACCTTGAGCGACACGGGAATCATCTCCGCCGTGTCTCCCAGCACCCCCATGATCCCCGAATGCCGGTCCTGGTGCAGCGCCCCCACGATCTCCGTCGCGTTGGCGATCTTGTTCGGCTGGAACGCCGAACCCAGCGTCATCAGCACTTCACCTTTCGCCATCGGCATCTCTACCGGCCCAAGATTGAAAAACGGATGCCCGAACGCCAATACCCGCCGCCCGTCGTTATACGAAACCGTTCCCAGCCCCGTCATCGACATATCACCCGATACCAGCACCCCCGCCACCGGGTCCCCAGGCTGCAATGCCGTCCGCCATCCCGCCGCCGGCTTCGGACCCAGCAGCGCTCCGCTCGCCCCTCCCTGCGCCGGGTTCAGCCCCATCTGCCGCATCAGCGGCCCGAACTCCCTCAGCGTTGCTTCGTTGAACCCCGCAAGCGTCAGCGGCGTCTCGATCGGCGTCATTAGCGGGGTCCCGCTCACCGCCGCTCCCGAAGCGCTCGCCTCCACTACTTTCGCCAGCAGTTCGCCCGGAACCTCCAGCCCCGCCCGCGCCCCCGGCTTGTCCGGTGCCTTCGCGTCACTTGGCCGCGATCTGTCGAAGTCGTTGATTTCCAACATCAACTCGATTGGAGTGATCCCGCAGATGGCGTCCGGCGAGAACACGCTCAACCGCAGCGCCACCGCCCCGATCAGCTTCCCGTCAATATATACCGGGCTGCCGCTCATGCCCCCGGCTACGTTCGTCCTTTGCGCCTTCCCGCCCATCTTCCCCAGGATGATGTCCTGGCGCGGTCCCCATGCGTTCTTCCACAGTCCGATGATCTCCACCGGCACCGCTTCCGGCGTGGTTCCCTCGAAAACCGTCCAGGCCGTCGCCTTCATCCCCGGCTTCAACTCCGAGGACTTCATGATGGCAACCGGGCCCGCTTTCGGGCGATTCATGGTCTGGCCGGTGGCGCTAATCGCCGCGGCGAAAGTAAGCAAAGCTGGAATACAGGGGTGTAGTCTCACGGCAGGGATGACCTTTACTAAATCCATTATCGTCTACGCGACAGGAATGTACTAGAGACTTCAGGATTGTGACGTTCTTAGGGACGTTCCGTCATCCGGGAAAGTTCCACAACCAGAATAGGTCGGATTGGAAACCAATAATCGTTTGACCGCCCTTCCCCCACCGCCCCCCTCAAGCAAAATGCTCACCCGAAGGTGAGCATTTGCATCATTTGACCCTGGCTCTTCACCAGGGGACGTTTTTGGGAGAATCAGATTCGACGGTTTCGCATCCGTACAAATCCTTCGTTTGATTTGGATCTTACGGCGAACGGCAAATCGAGTCAAGAAAAAAAGT
>JADLBD010000266.1 GCA_020847975.1 Bryobacterales bacterium
CTGTCCCCATCCAGCGCCTCCAGCGCGGCGACATGCCGCAGGTTCTAAAGAAAATCGAGGACCTGGCGGGCGGCCTCTCCGATGCCGAAGGCGAAGTCGTGGAAACCGCCCTCGATACGCGGCTCGTGCTGCACGGTCTGGAACCCGTATTTCTCGATTACGCCAACGAAGAGGAAGGCGAAGAAGACTGACGCGATTCCTGTCAAGCTTCATTCCGTTCGATCGGCGCCGCTCAGCGATAGCAAAAGTCGTTCCTGTGCTAGGTTATGGGTATGAAGAGTGTGCAGGTCAGTTTGCCGGAAGGGCTGGTTGAAGCGGCGCAGTTGAGCCGTTCCAATCCCTCTGCGGACGCCGCGCGGTTGCTTGCGCTGGAACTGTTCCGCGAGGACAAAGTATCTCTTGGCCGGGCGGCGGAACTATGTGAAACGCCGGTTGAAACCTTCATGGAATTCGCCGGACAGAGGCAGGTTCCGCTTCACCATGGAGCCGGTGAGCTCGAAGAAGATCGCAGGACCTTGCAAAGCCTTCAGCGGAGAAAATCGTTTCCAATGCTTCTCCGCTGATTACACTTGCCCGGATAAGGGAGTTGGATTCCCTTCGCAATCTCTATCCAGTCGTTCACATCTCGACTGAGGTCTATCACGAGGTCGTCATTGCCGGTGCCGGCTAGCCCGGCGCCTCGGCGGTATCGAAGGCGGATTGGATTCAAGTATCTCCGGTACTGGACACCCAGGTCCTCGCCAAGGCGATCATCAGTACAGGACTCGGCGCTGGAGAAACAAGTGCGGTGCTGCTCGCCAAGGAGCTTCAAGCGGATCTGCTGCTGATGGATGAATGGAAGGGGCGTAGGATGGCCACCGAGGCGGGGCTCGCCGTCGTGGGCTGCGTCGGGATACTCGAAGAGTTGTACCGCCGCGGAGAGATCAAGGATCTGCGGCAGGCCTACGAGGAATTGTTGCGGCAGGGTATCCGTGTTGATGTCCGAACCCTTCAGAACAGCCTGAAGAATTCTAATCTTCCAAGCCTCTGATCCGGGCTATGCGACACAAGAATGGAGGTCGCCGGCATCACAGGAAAAAGCGGCAGAAACTGAGCGTACTTGGTACTGAGGACACCCTGGCAGGTTGTGGAAAACAATTGGCCGCTGATAAATGCCGATAAATGGGATGGAGAATACAGGGGTTATCGGCGTTGATCCCCGTTTATCGGCCACCTGTTCGCTTGTGCAGATCATCTTCCGAATGAGCGTGCGAGATCCACAGCGGAACCATTTTGCAGTGGTTCCCACTCAAGTCGCGCACCCAAGTCCCCGGTGCCGGGACCGTAGTTTGTTATAAACTAAGCCATCCGTCCATGAACGAAACCTGGTCTCAGAATTACAATCCCCTCGGCAACGTGTTCCTGTCGACGGCCGCGGCCGCGCTCCCCGCAATCGTTCTCTTCTATCTCCTTGCCGTGCGCCGCACGGCGGCCTGGAAGGCCGCCATTTACGCGTTCCTGGCCGCCGCTGTGCTTGCTCTCGCGGTCTTTCGCATGCCCGCCCACATGCTCGCCGGAGCAGTGGCCAGCGGACTTACGTACGGCTGGTGGCGAATTGCCTGGGTGGTCGTAGCCGCCGTATTCGTCTATGAACTCACTGTCGAATCCGGCCAGTTCGAAAACCTGAAACAATCCATCGGGCAGATTGCGAATGACCCGAGGCTGCAGGCTCTCTTGATCGCATTTGCTTTCGGGGCCCTGCTCGAGGGAGCCGGCGGCGGCGGCGCGCCCGTGGCCGTTACCGCGGCCATGATGATCGGCCTCGGCTTCCCGCCCTTCGCCACCGCCCTTCTTTGCCTGCTTGCCAACTCCGCACCCGTTGCCTTTGGCGGATTGGGCAATCCCATCCGCACCCTCACCGCCGTCACCGGCCTGCCGGAAGCGGACTTCAGCGCCATGGTGGGCCGCATTCTTCCGCTCACCACCCTCGTGCTTCCCTTCTGGCTCATCCGCATGATCGCCAGCACGGCCGACACCTTCGCCGTCTGGCCCGGATTGCTCGTCTGCGGCGTCACCTTCGGCGGCATTCAATTCTTCTGGTCGAACTTCATGGATGAGTCCCTGGTGGACATCCTCGGCGGCATCGGCACCCTCCTGGTGCTCGCCTTCTTCTTCCGCAAGGTCTGGAAGCCCGCCAAGGTTTGGGTGGCCCCGGATTGGAAGATGACCTCCTATACCCATCGCCCGGCCCTCACCCTCCCCCAGATCCTCAAGGCATGGTCGCCCTTCCTGTTGCTCGCTGTTTTCGTGGTCGTCTGGGGCCTCCCTGCCGTGGCGAAATTCCTCGACCAGTTCTCCTGGAAGGGTCCCGTCCCCGGTTTGGATCACCTGGTGCTCCGCCAGCCGCCCGCCGTGGTGAAAGCGTATGCCGAACCCGCGGTCTTCGATGTTTCCTGGCTCTCCACCGTCGGAACCGGCACCTTCTTCTCGGGGCTCCTCACCGGCCCGCTGCTCGGGCTTTCCATCGGACGCACCATGAAGGTGTTCTTCCGCACGTTTTCCCGATTGCGGTTCAGCATCGCGGCCATTCTCGCCATGTTGAGCCTCGGGTATCTCACCCGCTACTGCGGAATGGACGCGACGCTCGGCCTCGCGCTCTCGAATACCGGCGTCCTGTTCCCCCTGTTCGGCACCCTCATCGGCTGGATCGGTGTCGCGCTCAGCGGAACTGACGCCGGCTCCAACGCGCTGTTCGGCAGCTTGCAGATGATCACCGCCAACAAACTGGGACTCAGCCCCATCCTCATGGGCGCCGCCAACAGCGCCGGAGGCGTCATGGGAAAGATGATCGCGGCCCAGTCCCTGGTCATCGCCTGCGCGGTGACCGGCCAGGAAGGAAAAGAAGGCCTACTGTTCCGTGCGGTGGCCAAACACAGCCTGGCTCTTGCCTTCCTCGTAGGCCTGCTCGTGCTCATGTATGCCTATGTCTTCCCAGGCGCCATCCCGAGCGGCCATCACTTCTGGTAGAGACATCCGGTGAGCGCTCTTTCCCGCAGTTCCACAATTTCCGATGCGCTTCCGCGCGTCGCCGCCAAATGGATCATCGTCGCCGCCATCGCCGCCTTCATCGCCAAGGCCGTCTTCGCCATGACCACTTTCGGCACCAACGACATTCTCTTCTATCACGCCAGTTGGCAGCGAAGCCTTGCCCCTGATGGCGGCCTCGGCCTGTATCGCGACGGCATCGAACTGGTGGAGAACGGCAAAGCCTACCACAAAGAGGATTTCCGCAATCCGCCGTTCGTCATCAACATTCTGCGTGCGGCGGGATGGCTCACCGACACCATCGGCTTCCATTTCTTTTTCTGGCTCAAAATGCCCTCCATGCTGGCGGATGCCGGCATCTTGTGGGTCCTCTGGCGCCTTCTCAAGCCGCACACATCGGCCACACGATGGGCGCTTCTCATCGTCGCCGCCTCGCCTGTCTCCTACCTCATCTCCGGCTTCCACGGCAGCACCGATGCCGTCATGATCTTCTTTGTCCTGCTCTCCCTCCTCGTCTTCCAGCGCGTCGAAAATCCTTTCTTCGCCGGTCTCGCCTATGGGATGAGCATGAACATCAAGATCTGGCCGCTGCTCCTCATTCCCGCGGTCCTCGCATGGCTCCCCACCACCCGCCGCCGGGCCTTGTTCCTCGGCGGAGTGGCGCTCATTCTCGCCATTGGATCGGCTCCGTGGTTCTACCAGTCGCCGCTGCTCGTGCTGAGCCGGCTGCTCGGCTATGACAGCGTTTACGGCAATTGGGGAATCCCGCAAGCCCTCACCTGGTTTGCCGCTGTCACGGGCTTCGAAATGCCCAACCAGATTTTTCAGGCCGTGGGCAAGTATCTTACCGTCGGCGCGCTCGCCGCCGGCGGAGTGTGGCTTCAGAAGAAACACCCTTCCGCCCCACTGCCCCTGCGGCTCGGATGCCTCGCCTCCCTCTTCTTCCTCGTCACTTCCGGGTTTGGCGTCCAGTACCTCGCCTGGATCGCCCCCTGGGGCGTCTTCCTCGGCCCGGAAGTCCTCCTGCTGTTCAATTTCTCCGCCGCCGTCTTCCTCACATCCGTATACAACTACTGGGGCGGAGACTTCCCCTGGCGCCTCGCCAATTCCCTTAATAAGGCGCCTTATAGCGGAGTCATCATCGGCTACGACATTCTCTGCTGGGCTTCGATCCTCGCCTTGTTCCTCAGTTTCCTCATGCGCATCCGTGCAGGGGCTCCCGCCGCTGCCGCCGCTCCGCAACCGGTTCCCGTCCCTGTCCATGCAAAGCCGCGGCCTGCCGCCAAGGCGGCGCGCGACCGCAAACGGAAATCCGCCTGAAACAGAACTCAATCAGGATATCGGGCCGCGCCAGGCGCTGATGCGCCGCTCCAACTCCTTTTGAACTCCACGCATGGCAGGCTCCCCCGCCAGATTGTGCGTCTCATGGGGGTCCTTCTCGAGATCATAGAGTTCCTGATGCCCGCTGTTGTACCAGTTCAGCTTGTAGCGGCGCGTGCGGATCGTCCGAACCGGGTTCTTCCATTTCTGCTTGGCGTAGTATTCAAGCAGCACCGCGTCGCGAGCGTCCCCGCCGGCCGTGAGGTCCCTCCCGCTCACCGCGGTGGGCCAGCGCAATCCCGCAAGCCCGGCCAGCGTCGGCGCGATGTCGGTTTGCGTCACCATCCCGCCGGCGCGCGCCTTCAGTTTATCCGTGCCGGGACCAGCCATCACGAGCGGAATACGCAACAACTCCTCGTACAGGAACGGACCCTTGTACGGTAAGCCATGCTCGCCGGTTTCATCTCCATGATCCGATGCATACAGGACTATCGTGTCTGAAATACGGGAAATCCCTTCGAGCGCCAGGCCGAAGCAAGAGTCGGCATGCTCCACCAGTTGAAGATAGTAGCTCCGGTATTTCAACCAGTCCTCGGGCGTAAACTCCCGGGTCGCTCTACCCTGGTCCCGGTCGACATACTCCCTCTGCTCGGAAGGCTTGCCTGCCAGATCCTCGAGGCCGCTGAATGGCTTTCGTACGTCATTCCGCGGTTTCACCTCCCCTATCCTCCGCGGAATGTCATAGATACGATGCGGGTCCAGGATCGAAACAAATGCCAGCCACGGCCCTTTCTGCGCCTGCATCCACGCTGCCGCGCGCCGCGCCGTATCCTCATCCGCCCCGTTCCATTCACTGTGAGCGAAACCGTAGGCGGCAAGATCCCTCGAATCGCTCAGATGCCATTTCCCGAAGTATCCGGTGTGATAGCCCGCGGCCTGGAATACGCTTCCTATGTTCGGAATCGAGGGAGACAGCGGCTGCCCCAAAGAAGATTTGTCCACATTGGTGAGCACCCCGGCTTTGTGCGGATCAAGCCCTGTAAGAATCGCCGCCCGCGCCGGAGAGCACTGCGGCGTGTTGCAGAAGGCATGCGTGAACCGGACACCGCCCAGGCGGTCGCGGTTCGGCGTATGCACCGGACCCGGAAGCAACTCTGTTTCCTGGTCAGAAAGGAAGATCAGTACGTTCGGGCGAACAGACCGCACTTGCCCAAGGGCGGCCGCGGCCGACCCGAGCCAGGCGCGCCGCGTGAGCGCCAATTACCGCCTCCGGCGGACTACGTTCCCCGTGGAAGCATCCGGCGGCGGCGGAAGGTCCTGCGCCGGATTGAAGACAGGTATCGTCACGATGTTGCTCACGTACACGTCTTGCGCAATAGTGACCTGCGTGTTCGGGTTCGTTGGAATATCGGAGTTCAATTCCAGTTCCACGCGGTAGATTCCCACCATCCCCGGCTGAAGCCCCGAATACAGCACGTTCGCCGTCTTGCCGCCGATCAGCGAAGAGACAAATTCATTCGGCGTATTGCTCTCCGTGCTCTTTAACCGGAAGCCTGTCGCCAACTCAGCAACGATATCCCGGTTGGTAACCAGCCCCAAACCGGTCGCCGTGAAGATGATGGTCTCTCCCGGAATCGCGGGATTGTCGATCGTCACAGCAGCGCCGGCTACGTTGGCGCAGCACGTGGACGAATTCGTGGCGGTCAGAATCACCTGCGCGCCGTCATTCGTGCTGGCGGAGATGGGAATCCCGTTGCCCGCAGGCCCCTGCACCTTCGCCCGGAGGCGAATACGGGTGAACAACCCCGCGGCATAGGCTTCCACCTTCTCGTCCGCGTTCGCGTTAATCTTGCCGATTAAGGCGTCGCGAATGCTCTCGAGCGTATCGCCGCTTTGCACCGTATACGAATACGAGCGGTCCTCGATGAGGATCGTCGCCACATCGCTCGCGTTCGCTGATCCGTCCACGGACACCGTCGCCGTAGCCTGGCTGCTCGAGTGCACCGCGATCGCCGGGCGCGGGTCGGTGCCTTCCTGTGCGAGCAATCCCGGGTTCTCCCCGATGATCGGCACCGCAACCGCCGCCGTCGTCACCACCACTCCGCTCGAACGCTGAATGCGCACATAGTTGCTGATGCTGTTGGAATCGTTCACTTCCCACGGCACTTGCGCCCGGATCTCCGTCGGCGACACCATCAGCAGCGGAGCGCGGATGCCGTCGAAATACACCTGCACTCCGGCCAGTTCCGTCGGCAGCGGATCCGCCTCTGCCGGAGCCGAAGCGGTCGAATCCGAAAGGTTGGCCCCGAAGATCGCCACCAGAGTCCCCGGCGCGATCTTGGCCGCATCCTGCCCGCCGCTCAACGTCGCGCCACTCGTGGTGGCGGTGATCACCGCGTTGTCGGATGTGGTCACCGAAATCGGTATCGAGTTCCCGGCGTCGCCCTGCAGGCGGGACGTCAAAATGATCGTGTTGAAATTTGTATTCGGCGTGGCAAACACCAGCGGATCGCCGCTATCGGCGTTGATCGTCAGCACCAGGTTATTGACAACGCGCGTGAACGAGTCATTCTTGACCACCGTGTAGTCATAGGTCTTTTCCTGGTTATTCGCCGAATCGCCAATGTGCACCGTAACCTTGTCGCCTTCCTTCAAGGTTCCGGAAAAAGTAATCGTGCCCACGGCGTACACGCTGCGGCTGAACAGATTTCGCACCCCGCTATACGGAATGTACGTTTCGCCCGGTGTGAACACCATCACCCGCCGGCGATACGGATCGCTCACATAGAGGTTCGTGCCATCGCCCGTAATCCCCATGGGAGTCGCCACGGAATCCGCGCTGCCGCGTCCCAGCGGATTGGCGCTGTCGGATACCTGGTTGATCCCGCTGGCCACCTGCCCGACAATCGCATCCGCCTCCTGCCCGCTCTGTGTCGGAATGCTGTTGAACACCAGCACCCTGTCATTCCCGCCATCTGCTACAAACAGACGCTTCCCATCCGAGTAGGCATAGCGCGGAAAATCCAGGCTCGCGTTACAGGAGGCTGGATAAACAGTATTCCCGCTGCTGTCTGTGGTCCGATTTTCCGGACACAGGTTCTGCGTGTTATTGGAGGCGCCGCTGTTGAGATCGGGTTGCCCGATGGCGAGGTCCGCGGGAGCCTGGTTCGAATCCGGAATGCTGTTCCACACAAGAACCCGGTTGTGCCCGAGATCGGCGACAAGCAGCTTCAACCCGTCCGAGGTAACGGATACCGGCGCCAGCATGTTGTTCGGCTTCGGATCAAAGCTCTGCGACCGCAGGTCTTGCGTCGTGGTGGCCGTAAAACTCGATTGCCCAAGAACAAGGTCCGCCTGCTGAAAGTTCTGCGTGGGCATATTTCTCCACACGAGAATGCGGTTGTTCAATGTATCGGCGACGTAGAGCCTGCCCGCCTGAATCCATACCCCTTGTGGTCCGCGCAGGCTCCGCGCCGACGGAGCCTGGTTGCCTTCATTCGCCTTGTTCGTCTTGAAATCCGGCTGCCCGATCACAACATCTGCGGGCGCCTGGTTCACCGCCGGAATCGACTTCCAGATCAGCACCCGGTTATTGTCCGTGTCCGCAACCGCCAGGTACTGGCCATCGGTCGCCACCGCCGTGGGATGCTGGAACGTCTTTTCGCTCAGTCCAATGTCGGAACTGGTGAAATCCGGTTGACCCAGAACCACCGTCGCCTGGCCCACGCACACCGGACAGCGAACCCCGGATGCCGGCAGTTCCGCCGTAGGAGCCGGCAGAAAGGAACCTACATTTCGAAAGATGAGAACGCGGTTGTTCTGGGGCGAGGCGGAAACGCGATTGTCGTCCACCACAATCAGAGCGCCGTTGGCGTAGGCAATTCCGCCCACGCCGCCCAACAAAACATCCGACGCGCCTGGAGTCTGGGCGGTAAAAGTCCGTTGCCCGATCACGGCCCGGGCGGCCATCCCACTGAAGAAGTCGGCGGCCTCGCACAAACCCGCCGCCAATAGCAAACTGATCCCGTATTTCCGCATGAAGAATAAACTTAGGAAGCCTCGTATCAGTATACCAACGGTGGACGCGACATAAGGAATCCGGGTTTCAGCCGGAAGCGCTCTCACATTGAGCGTCGAAAGCGCAAAGGGCACGTCCCGCGCCCCCCGTGTGCGAGGAACACCGCCACGTTTCGCGGCGCGGGCGGGCTCCGTTTTGCGCGTGTTCCTAAAAGCCTGACTTCGGCCCCACGTGCTTTACGCCTTTTCTTCCATCCTTCAGCGCTTCGCGCGCAGCAGCCGCAACCCGTTGAACGTCACCAGCAATGTGGCCCCCATGTCGGCGGCAATCGCCATCCACAACGTGGCGATCCCGGCGAATGCCGTCACCAGAAACACAGCCTTTAAACCAATGGCGAAAACGACGTTCTGCCGGATCACGGACGCCGCCCGCCGCGCATGGCGCAGCAGAAATCCAAGATTCCGCAAGTCTTCGTTCATCAATACGACATCCGCCGTCTCGAGCGCGACATCCGTGGAGCGCCGTCCCAGCGCAATCCCCACCGATGCGCTCGCCAGCGCCTGCGCGTCATTGATCCCGTCCCCGACCATGGCCACATGCGCGTATTCGCTCCGCAACAGCTTCACGGCATCCGCCTTTTCTTCAGGAAGCATCTCCGCGCGCACGTCCTCGAGGCCCAGTTGGTTGCCAACCGCCGCCGCCGTGGGCTTGTTGTCGCCTGTTAACATCACCACTCGCTCCACCCCTTCCCGGCGGAGCCCCGAAATGGCTTCCGCGGCCTCTTTCCGAAGCGGATCGGCCAGCGCCACCATTGCCCACACATGGTCGCCCGTCCCGCACAGGAACGCCGTGTGTCCCTCGTCCTCCAATGCCTCGATTTGCGAGCAGATCCCCTCCCGCTCCAGGCCTTTCTCATGCAGGAAGCGATGACTCCCCGCCCAGAACCGTTCCTGCCCCACCACCGCTTCGGCCCCGCGGCCGCGGACCGCGCGGAAATCCGAAACCGCCTCCGGCTCAATCCCCTGCCGCGTGGCATAGCGCACAATCGCGTGCCCCACCGGATGTTCACTGCGCTGTTCCAAAGCCATCAGCCGCCGCAGCGCTTCCGCCTCTCCCATGCCGTCCAATGTCCGGAAAGTCTGCACTTCGGGGGACCCTTGCGTCAGCACGCCCGTCTTGTCGAAAGCAAACGCCTTCAGTTTCGCCGCCTGCTCCAGGTGCACTCCGCCCTTGATCAACACTCCCGCCCTCGCCGCGGACGCCAACGCCGCCACCACCGTCACAGGCGTCGAAATCACCAGCGCGCACGGGCACGAAATCAGCAGAATCACCATCCCCTGATAGCCCGACCGCTGCCAGTCCCAACCCATCAGCAACGGCGCGCCGGCCGTCACCAGAATGGCCAGCAGGAAGATGGCGGGAGTGTAAACCCGCGCGAACCGTTCCACAAATTGCTCCGTATGCGCCCGGTGGTGAGAACCGTCCAGCATCCGCAGCATCCTCGACAGCAGCGTATCGGCGGGCGGTTTCGATACTTTCACTTCCACCAGCCCGTCTCCGTTCATCGTCCCCGCAAATACGGTGGACCCAAGCTCTTTCATCACCGGCATGGACTCCCCGGTGATCACCGCCTGGTTCACATGCGACATCCCCGAAGTCACTTCTCCATCGCACGGAATCCGCTCGCCGGGCTTGACGCGAACCACCTCCCCCACCTTCACCTGCTCCACCGGCATCCGGTGCTCGCCGTGATGATGCACCACAGTGGCTTCCGTCGGCTTCACCGCCAGAAGCGAGGAAACCGCGTTCCGCGCTCGTGAAATGCTCCAACTCTCCAGCAGCCCCGCCAGCGCGAAGAGGAACGCCAGTGTCGCCCCTTCCAGCCACTCCCGCAGGACCACAGCCCCCAGAATCGACACCGCCACCAGCGCGTTCATCTCGGGATTGAACCGCCGCAACGCCGCCCACGCCTTCGGAGCCGCGAAGAACATCCCGCTCATCATCGCCGCGGCATAGAAGGCCATCGTAATTGGCGCGATGTGGCCGTCATGCTCATGCACCAGTAATGACCGCGCAAAGTCCGCCAGCGAAGCGGCCTGGGTGAGCGCTCCGCCAAGCAGCGCCAGCCCGCTCGTCAGGCAGAGCAGCAAACGGCCATGAAGCCGCCACCAGGGCGCCTCCTGCTTCGCTTCCCGGTAAGGTTCACACTTCATCCCGGTCCGCGCAACGGCGGCGCGGATCATTCCGTGGTCCACTCGTGACGGGTCGAACTGCACCCCCATCTTCGCGTTCAGAACGTCAAACGTGAGGTCGGTGACGCCCGATACAGCGCCCACTTCGCGGCGCAAAAGTGACACTTCCTCGGCGCAATCGAGGCCGTGGACATGGAATTCAGCGTGAGAATGAATGGCGGCACCTCTCATCAGGATATCAAGGGGAGTAGATACGTCCCGGTTTGACAAGGATGCGTTGACCCTGTCACTATCATAGTTGCACAGTTATTCAAATGAATCAACACCACCCCCACCCCCACCCCCCTCTCTCCGCCGCCTCCCCTGCCTCCATCGACCGCACCGCTCGCCTCTTCCGCGCTATCGGTGATCCCCCACGCCTCCGCCTCCTCGCCCTCCTCGCCCAAGGCGAAGCCTGCGTCTCCCAACTCGCTGAAGCCGAACGCGAATCCATCTCCACCATCTCCCAAAGACTCCGCGTCCTCCGCGCCGAGAACATCGTCGTCCGCACGCGCCACGGCAAACACATCCACTACGCCTTGGCCGACCGCCACATCGTCGAACTTGTCGAAAACGCCCTCGCCCACGCCGCCGAACGCGAATAACCCGTTTACCGGGCGCAATTCACCCAAGCCGCGCCAACCGCTTCAATGCTACTCTGTTCCCAACCCATGCATCTGGTCGGAATCGCGGGCCCTTCTTGCGCCGGCAAGGGCACCCTCACCCATTGGCTTGCCGGTCATCTCCCGGCAGCCGTCCTCCCCGTCGACGCCTACTATAAGGCCCTCGACCATCTCACCCCCTCCGAACGCGCCCGGATCAATTACGACGAGCCCGCCGCCATCGAGGATGCCCTACTCGAGCAGCATCTCCGCCTCCTCATCGCCGGCCGTCCCGTGGATCGCCCCATCTACGACTTCGCCGTCCACACCCGCGGCGCTCGCACATTACACCTCGAACCGGACCACTATCTCCTCATCGAAGGACTTTTTACACTCTACTGGCCGAACATCCGTTCCCTGCTTTCCGCGTCTATTTTCATCACCGCTCCCGACACCGTCTGCCTCCACCGCCGCATCGGCCGCGACCTGCGCGAACGCGAGCGCACCGAAATCTCCGTGCGCAGCCAGTACAACGGAACCGTCCAGCCCATGCGCGAGCTTTACATCGATCCCACCGCTGCCTATGCGGGCCTGGTGCTCGATGGCACCCGCCCCATCGAGCAAAACGGCCCCCAGGCCCTCGAGTACATACGCAACATCTGCCCCGCCTTCTGAACCCCGCTCCCGCCGCCGCGTACCCGTAACACCCAATTAGCAACCGCTCTGCCCGCTTGCTTGCTATATAAGAATATCTTATGATAAGCTCCCCACGTGGACTTCTTCCACCTCAAACTTTTTCGTGATATCGCTCAAACCGGCAGCATGAGCCGCGGCGCAGCCATGAACAACATCAGCCAGTCCGCCGCCAGCCAGCATGTCCAGGAGTTGGAACGGAGCTTCGACACGCCGCTCATCGATCGCTCCCGCCGCCCGCTTCAGCTCACCGAAGCAGGCCATCTCTACGCCGGTCTCTGCCGCGACGTGCTGCGCCTCCAGGACGAGTTCCGCCTCGCTCTCGGCCAGTTGCGATCCGGCGTTGTGGGCGCCGTGCGCGTAGCCTCCATCTTCTCCGTCGGCCTCGTGGAAATGACGCGCCTCGATGAGGAGTTTCGCGCCCGCTTCCCACACGCCTCGCTCGAAGTCGAATACGTTCGGCCCGAAAAGGTCTACGAGGCGGTTCGCAACGAAACCGCCGATCTCGGCCTGGTCAGTTACCCGCAGAACGCCAAAGACATCGCCGTCATACCCTGGCGCGAGGAGGAAATGGCCGTGGCGGCGGCTCCCTCGCATCCCATCGCCAGGCTGACCACCGTCCGCCCGGCTGACCTCGATGGGATGGAATTCATCGCCTTTGATCCCGATCTTCCCATCCGCCGCGACGTGGATCGTTTCCTGAAGGAGCGCAACGTGAGCGTGAACGTGGCCATGCACTTCGACTCCATCCCCATGGTGAAGGAAGCTCTCGCCCTCGGCAGCGGCATCAGCATCGTCCCCTCCCGCATGCTGCGCGCCGAAGTTTCCGAAGGCAGGCTGGTCTGCGTTCCCCTGGCCGCCCCCGGGCTCATCCGCCCCCTCGGCATCATCCACCTCAAACGCAAGCGGTTCAATCCCGCCACTGCCGCGTTCCTCGACCTCCTCCAGGAAGCCGAACAACCCGTGGCCGCGGGTGTGTAGCGCTCAGTCCCCCATTCCGTACTTCACCACCAGGTAAACCCGCGCCTCCGCCGCCCCGGCATTCTCGATCGCATGCGGCACGTCCGCCCGGTAATGGGCCGAATCCCCTTTTCGTAACAGCGCCGTGTTTTCCTCGGAGACCACCCTCACCTTCCCTCGCGTCACTGTGAGATACTCTTCCGTCCGCCGGAAGTGCGGCTGTGACCGCAACGCCGCATTGCCCGCCAGCAGGATCTCGTAGAACTCGAGATTCTTTCCCGTGCCCAGCGGCGACAACGTCCGGATGGTGCATTCGTGGCTCTGCGTGTAGATGGCGCGTGTATCGTCACACCGCACCACATCGATCGGCGTGCCTCCGGTGCCCGGACCGAGCAGCGCATCGAGCGGGCAGCCGAGCCCCGAGGCGATCTTCAACAGCACCACCACCGTCGGATTGGCGCGCGAGCGTTCCACTTGCGACAGCATCGCCTTGCTCACCCCGCTCAGCCGTGAAAGCTGATCCAGGCTCAACCCCGCCGCCTCGCGCTGCTCCTTCACACGCTTGCCGATCTGTTGGATTCTCTGCGCGGCCGTATCTTTCATTCCCGTGCCAACCGGTCCAGTTCCCGGATCGTATTCCGCACATCGCCTTCCGTCGTCCGCGGATTGATCGGACACATCCGCAAAACCGTCCGCCCCTTCAACTCCGTCGACAGAACCACCGCGAATCCCGACGCCGTAATCCGCTTCCCGATCTCGCGATTCCGCTCATCCAGCCGCTCCACGGAAATACCCGCCGGCTCATACCGGAAGCTGAGCATCCCCATCTGCGCGGGAGTCACAATCACCCAATCTTTCCTTTTCCGCACCAGCGATTCGGCATACCGCGCCATCTCCAAGCCGTGCTCGACGCCCTGCCGCATCGCATCCGCCCCGAATACCTGAAGCGTCATCCACAACTTCAGCGCCCGAAACGGACGCGTCAGTTCAGGCCCGTAGTCAAACAGATTCGGCTCCTCCGCATTATCCCCGACGTCCTTCAAATACTCGGGCCGTGAATAAAAAGTACGCGGGAGCAGGGACCCGTCCCGTAACAGAACACACCCGCAATCGAACGGCTGGAAGAGCCACTTGTGCGGATCAAACGTGAGCGAATCGGCTTCTTCGATCCCAGCCAGCAGCCGCCGCCCTTCCTCGCAAATCGCCGCCGCCGCCCCGTATGCTCCATCCACATGCAGCCACACCCCCTCCGTCCGGCAAGCCGCCGCCAGCTCCCCCAAGGGATCGATAGCGCCGGTGTTCGTGGTCCCCGCATTCGCGATGACACAGCAAGGACGGCGCCCGCCGCGCCGGTCCTCCTCCATGGCGGACCGCAGCAAAGCGACAGGCAGACGGAAATCGTCATCGCTTGGAAGCTTTCGCAACTGCCGCCGCGCGAAGCCAAGCAGCCGCAGCGCCCGCTCCACCGACGAATGTGTCTGGTCCGAATAGTAGACCACTCCGTCACCCAGCCGCTCCTCACCCAGAATCCGATCCCGCGCCACGGCCAGCGCCGTGAAGTTCGCAAGCGACCCCCCGCTGAGAAACAAACCACCCGCGGTCTGAGGAAATCCCACTAATTCCGCCAGCCACTGAATCGTCCGCAACTCCGCCATCGCCGGACCGGACGCCGCGAACCAGTTCCCCGCGAACACGTTATATCCCTGCGCAAGAAAGTCCGCCACGGCCCCAATGAAGTTTCCCGGCCCCGGCACAAAGGCGAAGAACCGCGGATGCGCCGGCCGCGCCATATAGTGCAGGATCTCCTGCTCCACCTGCGCAATCACCTCCGCTGCCGGACGGGGCCCATCCGGAATCCCCAACTCCAGGTCCTCGAGTTCGGCGCGCCTCGCTCCGGTCCATGCGGCCATGCCCTCGAGCGCTTCGCAGTGCGCCACCACCCGGTCCACGGCCGCATACCCTGCCGCCCTCATCTCTTCCGCGCTTGCTTTCATCCGGTAACTTCAGCATAACTTGCGGGACTCAACGGCATTCGCCCCATTCCTCCCATCGCTACTTCTTCCGAATGTAGATCGTCCCGTTCAACGTCGTGAACTGAAACTCCGGTCCGCCTCCGTTGATGGCCCCGTACATCGCCCGGTCAAATCGAATGCGATACCGCCTCCCCTCCCTCCGCGTCTCCTGCACGGGCTGCGGCGAACTCGGCTTCAGCGTAATGTCGAAGTCCGTGAAAATGTCCCCATGCTCGGACTTCATCTTCACGTTCGCCTTCGTGTCCGCCGGCAAAGTTACATCCACGTCGCCGTTCAGCGTGCTGAAACTCATCGTCTTGTCCGGCAGCACACGGTTCAGCGACACAATCAACTTCCCGTTCAACGTGTGCGCCACCACCACGCCCGAAACATCCTTCACCGTGACATCCCCGTTCAGGTTGTTCACGTCGATCTCTCCGCTCACGCCTTCCACCGTGATGTTTCCATTGTTCACCGTGTTCAGCTTGACCGAAGTGTCCACAGGAACGTAGATCACCAGATCCGCTCCGCTACCCGGTGAAGCGGAGATCCGAACCGTGTTGTTCGACTCCTCCGCCGTCAGCCCCAATCCGCCCCCGTCTATCCGCCGCATCCCCGGAGGCGGCTCCCTCCGTTTCCGCACGCGTCCCCCGCTTGCTTCAATCGTCACATCCTTGCTCGCATGCGTCTTCACCGTGATGCTGCCCCGCAGCAGGCTTGCCGTCAGCCGCTTCGGGCCGTTCGGATCCGAAAACGGAACCGTCATCCGCTCCTGCGCCGCGAGCAGCGCGGCAAACGCCGCCGCAATCACCACTATCTTCACTCTCCCCATGGCTATTCCCGCTCCTTGATCTGTATCGTTCCGTTCAGCGTCTCGAAGAAATGCTCCGGCCCTCCGCCGCCTACCCTCACGCCAAACACCCGGCTGCTGCGGATCACCGTCCGCCCGCCCTCGCGTTCCGCTTTCGCCGCCTCTTGCGCGAGCGCCGTCGAAGGAAAATCCGTAAACACATCCCCGTGGAACGTCTTGAACCTCAGGTTCGCGTTCAAATTCTTCGGAAACACCGCATCAATCGCCCCGTTCACGGTCTTCGCGTTCACCCCCCGCTGCGGGCTGTTCCGGAAGCTGAGCCTGATGGCCCCATTCACCGTCTTCGCCGACCCCGACCCCGCCAGATCCTCGAGCGTCAATCCCCCATTCACGCTGCTGACCTCGAAATCGCCGCCCACGCCGCTCATCGTGACCCCGCCGTTCACCGTCTTCAATTTCGCCGCCATTGCCGGGGGAACCTGCAACTCGAAATCGAAACGCACGGAATAATTGCGATCCCCGTGGGAATTCCGGCCGCGCCAGTTCTCCGGATCGCTGCAATCCTTCCACGGCGCATCAATGCATACCCGCAGCACCCCGCCGCTCGACGTCACGTCAAGCCGTACCTCACGCTTTGCCTCCTCGAGCGCGGCGCTGTCCCTCGCCTCCGTCCTCCGGTTCGCCACCAGTTGAATCGTGCTGCCGTTGTAGCCCGTCACACGAATCGATCCATTGACGTTCTCGACGTCCAGTTTGGCCGCGTAAGGATATGTCTGGCGGATCGTCTCCCTGTCCTCGACGCTGGCCAGCAACGCGGCCGCCGAAAGCAGACACACTCCAGGTAATCGTTTCATTCGGTCTCTCCCTTTCGTTAACTCTTTAATTCATTCGCAGCCGTTCCAGAGCCCTGGCCAGTCGCTCCTTCACCGCCGGATGCAAATCCTTTTCCTGCTCGAGCCTCTCCATCGCCTCCACTGACCCGTAGTCCTTGGTATCCATCGCCCAGTTGATCAGCGCAATCTCCACCAGCGGCGAGTTCTGGTGCAGCATCGCATCGCGCAGTCCCTGCCGCACCGGAGCCTGGCTGGAAAACTGCCGCAGCGCATCCACCGCGGCCAGCCGCACATTCACGTTCTGATCGTGATTCAAAGTGCGCAACAGCGCTGACAGCACCTCATCGCCCGCCGGCTCCATGCGCACGCTGTAGCTCACCCCCTGCAACCGGTCGCTCGCCGATTGCTGCTGTAGCAAAGACAAAGTGACTAACTGCCGCATGTGCTGCATCTCCGTATTCAACTGCGATATCGTTTGTTCGTCCCGATTCCGCGCGGTATACAAGTGCCCCGCTGTCAGTCCGAACACCAGCGCCACACCCGCCGCCACCGCCGCGGGCCACCACCCTGCCCGGCGCGCCGGCGCGGGCATCTTCAGAGCCGCCTTCCCCTCGCTCCGTTCCGCCTGCCCCAGCCGGTAAGCATCCATCAGTTGATAGAAATTCGTGCGCAGGTTCCGGCTCGGCTCTTCCAAGGGAAGGTCCCCCAGGCCATTCCAAAGAGCGTTCAACGATTCCTGTTCTTCGCGGCATTCGGAACACTCCGCCAGGTGGCCGTCGAGTTCCATCCGCTCCGCCTCATCGAGCCCGGTAATCCACCGGTCCACCATCCGCTCCTTCGCCTGTTCGCACGTCATGACGCCGCCTTCCTTCCCGACATCCGAAAGAAAATCTCGCTCAACTGCTTCATCGCCCGGAACACCCGGCTCTTCACCACCGCCGCATCGCACTGCACAATCGCGCCGATCTCCTCATACCGCAGGTTCTGCCACCGGCTCAGCACCAGCAGTTCCCTCCGTTCCGCCGGCAGCCGCATCAGCGCCTTGCGCAGAATCGCCAGGTCGCTCCCCCGCATCAGCCGCCACTCCGCCGATAACGCCGGATCCGCCGGCTCCAGTTCCCGCTCCGTTCGCTCGTCGAACAGCGGCATCTCCGCCTGCTTCTTCCGCATCTGGTCCACGTGCACGTTCCGCGCAATCTGGTACATCCACGGGCTGAACCGGCTGCCTGCCTGAAACGTCCCGCGAAACTTCAACATGCGGAAAAATACCTCCTGCGTCAGATCTTCCGCCAGCGTCCCTGACCCGCATGAGTGATAGAAAAACCGGTAAAGAAGACGGTGATGCCGCTCAAAGAGCGTGGCGAGTTGGTCCACGTCGCCATCCTTCACCCGGTTCATCAATTGATCATCGGTCTGCTGCGCCACGCCTTCTGTTCCGTGTTTGATCCGTTCATAGCAGAATACTGCCGCCGCGGGGGAAGGTTACGAATTTTTTTCGCGCCCTTCCTAGCCTCCCCATGGCCCCTCCGCTAGCACTCCCCAGGCGATTGTCCCCGACGAACTTGCCGCCCTACACTGGCGGATTATGCCGGAACTGGAAGTGCATCATGAAGAGGGAGAACACCACGACCCGTTCGGCCAGAGAGTCGGCGTCCTTGCCGGTGCAATTGCCGTAGTTCTCGCCGTCATCACCATCTCCTCCCACCGCGCGCATACCGCCGCCGTCATGGAGCGCTCCGCCGCCAACGATCAGTGGTCCTTCTATCAGGCCAAGCGCATGAAATTTCACTCCATCGAACTCGGGCGCGAACTCATCGCTGTACTCGGAACAACGAGCCCGGGCGCCGCGGATATGCTCAAGCGCTACCAATCCGAACAGCAGCGCTATGACAAAGAATCCGAGGAAATTCAAGGGGAAGCGAAGAAAAAGGAGGCCGAAAGCGAAGTCGCCGAACAGCGCGCCCTGCGCTTTGACCTTGGCGAAGGGCTCCTCGAAATCGGACTCGTCATGACGTCCCTTTACTTCATCTCCAGGAAGAAACTGTTTCCCGTTGGCGGTGTGGTAGCGGCCCTCCTGGGAGCCGTCATCGGAGTATCCGGCTACTTCGTGCACTGACCATGCGAACAGCAACTCTCCTTCTATCCGTCCTCTCTTGCTCCCACCTTCAGAGCGCCACCATCACCGCCGGCACGGAAATATCCGTTCGCCTGAAAACCAGGGTGGGCAGCAGCGTATCCAAAGCCGGCGATCCTGTCCAAGCCGAAGTCATCGCCCCTGTCAGGAATGACGGCCGGATCATCGTCTGGCCCGGATCCCTACTCAGTGGAACGGTGAAGACAGCCACGCCCGCTCCCAACTCTGCCGAACGCGCCGTCCTCCTCCTCGATTTCAACTCCCTCACAGACAATTCCGGTAACACGGCGAACGTGAAAACCATCGTCGCCGGCGTAGATAATGCCAGAGAAAAAGTGGACGGCAACGGAAACATCCAGGGGATTGTCGCTTCGGAAACCTACTCCGCCAAACTCGATCAGGAACTCGGCCAAAAGTGGGGAGGCTTCCTCGAGAACATCAAGAAATCCCTCTTCCAGGAGCCGGACTCCGAAATCCTCATCGGCGCCGGCGTCGAACTCGCCGTGCGCGTCACCACGAACGCAGACTGGAACGGCGCTCCCGGACCGGCGGTTTGGGAGCCCGCCGCCCCGCCCCAACCCCTTGTTGACCTCGTCAACGCCCAGCCGTTTCAAACCATCGCCGAAAAGCCCCCCAAGCCAAGCGATATCACCAACCTCATGTTCCTCGGAACCCGCGAACAGCTCGAGGCTGCTTTCCAGGCGGCCGGTTGGACCCTTGCCCTCAACACCAATCGCGATTCCGGCTTCCAGACCTTCCGCGCCCTCGTCGAAGACCGCGGCTACAAAGAAGCCCCCATGTCGTCCTTGCTGCTCGACGGCAGGAAGTCGGATATGAACTGGGAAAAACAGTACGACACCTTCGCCCGCCGCCATCACCTGCGCATCTTTTCCCGCCCCGCCGGCTACAATGGAGCGCCCGTCTGGGTCGCCTCCTCCACCCACGACAATGGCATCTCGTTCTCCAGGCAGGACCGGACCTTCATCCATCGCGTCATCTCCCGCATCGATGACGAGCGCGACAAAGTTGTCTCCGATCTCACTTACACCGGCAAGGTACAAGCCGTCTACTACGTGGATCGCCCCGCCGTACCCAAACAGCTGTCCAACGCCACCGGAGACAGCCTCACCACGGACGGACGCATGGCCGTGATCGCCTTCGCCGGCAATCCGTAACACGCTGCTTCACCCCACCACGTCAATTCCGCTTGACGCTGATCATCTTGAAATATACAGTCGAGCGGCCATCGTGATTCTGCAGCCCGATGTAGCCCTCATCCGGCCGCGGACCGCGCACCGGCTCGAACCACTGCTTGCGCGGCGGCACTGGCTGGTCCCCGCGAAACTCATTGATCTTCTTCCCGTTCAGCAGAACGGTAGTCAGTTGGCCCTTGAGGACAATGCCCATCGTGTTCCACTCGTTCACCGGCTTCTGGTTGCGCGCCGTCACTTTGCTCAACGAATAGAGCGCCCCTGTCGAGTGCCAGTCGTCTCCCGCGGCGTCAATCTGCACCTCATACCCGTTATGCACGCCATACCAGGGATCCTGCGGCTGCTCCGGCAGCCGGATGAACACTCCGGAATTGTCGTGGTCCCCCGTCGTCTTGAACACCACCCTGATCGTGCAGTTCCCGAACTTCTCCCCCGTGTAATACAAAAGCCCCATCCCCCCGTGCGTCTTGAGCATCCCGTCTTCCACGCTGAAATTCCCCGGCCCCACCATCTTCCAGCCGTCGAGATCCTTCCCATCGAAAAGATTCTTCCAACCGGCGGCATGAAGAGAAGCGGTAAGCAGCAACGCGGCAAGGAGTGGCTTCATGCGTCTATTGTAAATGAGGAGCTACGCCCCCCATGGATGTGCATCTCGTTGATGGAACCTACGAACTCTTCCGCCACTTCTTTGCCGTCCCCTCCGCACTCGATCAGCACGGGAACGAAGTTGGCGCCGTCCGAGGCGTACTCCAATCCATCCTCGGAATGCTCGAGGATGGCGCCACTCACGTGGGCGTCGCCACTGACCATGTCGTCGAATCCTTCCGCAATGAACTCTATCCCGGCTACAAAACCGCCGAAGGCGTCCCCGAACCCCTGCTCTCCCAATTCCCCATCCTCGAAGAAGCCCTCGCGCTGATGGGCGTCCTGGTCTGGCCCATGGTCCGCTACGAAGCCGACGATGCCCTTGCCTCCGCCGCATCGCAAGCCGCTTGCGACGTCCGTGTCCAACGAGTCTTTGTATGCACTCCCGATAAGGATCTGGCCCAGTGCGTCGCCGGCAGCCGCATTGTCCAACTCGACCGCCGCCGCGGCATCCTTCGCGACGAAGCCGCTGTCATCGAAAAATGGGGTGTCAAACCGGAGTCCATCCCGGACTATCTCGCCGCCGTCGGCGACTCCGCCGATGGCTTTCCGGGGCTCCCCGGATGGGGACCGAAAGCCGCGTCGCTCACCCTCTCCCAATATCCGCACTTCGAGCAGATCCCCAAGGACTGGCGCCAATGGCATCCCTCCATTCGAGGAGCGCGGCGTCTCTCCACCGTCCTGTTTACCCAATGGGATGACGCCCTTCTCTTCCGCACCCTCGCCACCCTGCGCACGGATGTGCCGGTGTTCGAAACCGTTGACGAACTCGAATGGAAAGGGCCGCTGCCCGGGTTTACAGACTATTGCAGCCGCCTCGGCGCTCCCAACCTTCCCGAGCGCGCCGCCTACTCTACAGTCTCCTCGAAGCGCGGCATGTCCTTACGAAACCCCGACGTTTTCCATGCCCCGTAAACAATGCCCGTAATCAGCCAGATCCAGCCCGCAACCTGCGCCGCATGGCTCAGGCTGATCCACAGATAGAAACACACCAGCAACCCGGCCGATGGCGTGACGAGATGCGACCAGTAACGCTCCCCGGCGCGAATCCAGTAGCGCAGCAGCGAACTCAGGTTCACTCCCATGAACCCGATCAACGCCCCGAAGTTCAGTAATTCGGCCCCCAACTGGTAGCTCATCACCAGCCCGCCGATGAGACATGCAAATCCGATAAAAATCACGTTGTTCGCCGGAACCAGCGTTTTCGGATGCAGCGATCCGAAAATACCCTTGGGAATCGTATTGTCCCTCCCCATGCCGTACAGCAGCCTCGCCCCCGCAAGCTGCGCCCCCGCCCCGGATCCGATCGTCGCCACCACCAGCGTCCACGTGATCACGTGAAACAAAGCGTCGCCGCCCGCCCGCCGCGCGATATGCACATACGCCGTATCGTTGTTCGGAAACGGCGCCGTCCCCGGCCAAACCATCTGCGCCACATAAACCTCAATCGCCGAAAGCGCGCCGATAATCAGGCAGGTGTATACCGTCGCCAGCAGAATGTTCCGCCGCGGATTCTGCACCTCCTCGCTCAACGTCGAGATCGCGTCGAAGCCAATGTAGGTCAGCACAGCCACCGATGTGCCCGTCGAAATGTTGCGCAGGGAAAACGTCTGCGGATCGTAGAACGGGCGTAGCCAGGCAACCGCCGGAAGGTTCGGGATGGAAAGAATGTAATGCAGCGACGCCGCTATCATCCATAGGATGACCACTCCCATCGCCGTGGTCAGAAACTGGTTCGTCCGGGCCGTCGATTGAATCCCTCGCAGGTTCATCATCGTGAACAGCGCGGCGAAGAAGAAGACCGCCATCCAACCCGGAACCGCCGGAAACAGGTCATGCGCCGCGCTTGCGCACCAGATCGTGCAGATCAGCGGGTTCACCACGTAGTCGAGCAGCATCGACCACCCCGTCAGATACCCCAGAATCGGATGCACCTCATTGCCTACGTACGTATACGCCGAACCCGCCGACGGATACGCCCGCGCCATCCGCCCGTAGCTAACCGCGGTGCACAACATCGCGAACATCGCGATCAGCACCGTCGTCACCACGTGCCCCTTACCCACGACATGGATCGCTCCATATGGAGGCATGGGGGCCGTGGGCTGGACAAAAATGATCCCCATGACAATCAGTTGGCCGAGCGTCAGCGTGCGCTTCAGCCGGATCGGAGGCGGGACGGGCATAAAGTGCTTATTGTGTCATGAGCGGGTACCAGTCCGGCGGGCTGTTCGTCGACACCCCAACCGCCCCTGTGCCACGATGACAACAGGTGTACCGCTACAACCCATTCCGCACACTCGGGCAATGGCTCCGCCGCTGGAAATCCGGCGTCCGCCATCAGGTCACCTGGAGCGGGCTCGCTTTCACCACTCTCATTCTCCTCATCGGACTCGCCGCCTTCGCCTCAGCCAACAACCTCCTCTTCCTCCTCCTCGCCGCCATGCTCTCCACCATGCTCGTCTCCGGCCTCGTCAGCCGCCTCTCCCTCGCCGGACTCGAAGTCAAACTCCTTCTGCCCGAGCACGTCTTCGCCGGCCGCCGCCTTCCCGCCCGCATTCAACTCCTCAATGCAAAAAAGTGGATGCCTTCCTTCTCCATTCACCTCGCTTCGAGCGACGAAGAAGAATCCCCCGCGCAGATCTATTTCCCCATCGTTCCCGGCGGCGCGACATTGGAAGCCCTCACCACGGTCTACTTCCGCAAGCGCGGCTTGCACGGCGACAGCCAGTATCAGTTCACCACGCGCTTCCCCTTCGGATTCACTGAGCGCCGCGTGCAGGTTCGCCTCCACCGCGAAGTGCTCGTCTATCCCTCCATCGACGCCCAGGCAGGCTTCGAAGATCTGCTTCACTCCCTCGAAGGCGACATGGAAGCCCACTTCCAGGGACGCGGCTCCGATTTCTACCGTATCCGCCCCTATGAGCCCACCGAAAGCGCGCGGCACGTCGATTGGAAGGCCACCGCCCACACCGGGGAGCTACAGGTTCGCGAGTTCGCCCGCGAAGAGGACAATCTCGTCGAGGTGCTCCTCGATCTCGAAACCGGAGCCGCCGGCGAGGAGTGGCTCGAGCGCGCCATCGAATGCTGCGCCTTCCTCTGCTGGCGCCTCGCAACCCGCAACGCCCGCCTCCGCTTCGCCACCCAGGAAAGAGACATCCGGCTCCCTGAAAACGGCGACATTTATACTATCCTGAAATATCTGG
The DNA here is from genome assembly GCA_020847975.1 of Bryobacterales bacterium. Classification (GTDB taxonomy): domain Bacteria; phylum Acidobacteriota; class Terriglobia; order Bryobacterales; family Bryobacteraceae; genus CADEFT01. The sequence continues at coordinate 23,701 of JADLBD010000266.1, forward strand.
CCCAGGTAAAACCTCTGCGTGCAAGAACCATTGTGTATCCCCATGAAGAAACCAGTTTCAAAATCGTATTCAGCCTGTCGCAAGGCCCTTTGTTGGAGGCAGGGTGGGGTTCTGCTCGCATTCTTGGCGGGAACGCTTTTGATGCCGCTTCCGGCGCAGCAGGACCAGGGAACAACCGGCGCGCAGAAACTGGAACCGGTGCGGACGTCAGTGACGGTCGTCGGTGAAGTCAAAGCGGAAACGCCCGCCAACATCACCGTCCTCACTCCCCTCGACCTTGAAGAGATTCCCGGCGTCAGCATGGACGACAAGCTGCGCATGGTTCCCGGCTTCAGCCTCTTCCGCCGCTCCTCGAGCCTCGTGGCCAATCCCACCACGCAAGGCGTTTCCCTCCGCGGCATCGGCTCGAGCGGAGCAAGCCGCACTCTCGTCCTCTGGGATGGCGTCCCCGTGAACGATCCCTTCGGCGGATGGGTCCAGTGGCCTCGATTCGCTCCCGAGGAAATCGAGCGCGTCGAAGTGATGCGCGGAGCCTCCACCAGCGTCTTCGGCGACCGCGCCATGGGCGGAGCCATCGCCATGTTCTCCCCCAGCGCCGAACGCACCCACTACGCGCTCGGCTATGACATCGGGAACGCCAATCAAAGTCTGCTTACCGCCAGCTTTGCCCAGGCATTCCAACAATTCGCCATCTCCGGCGATTTTCGCGGCTACACCACCAGCGGCTACTACATCGTTCCCTCTCCCTATCGCGGACTCGCCGACACCAAGGCCGGCGTCGATTTCGTCTCCCCGTACCTCCGTTTCGATTACTTCCGCGGCAAGCAGCGCTTCTACGTGAAGACCGACATCTATATGGAGAGCAGAGACAACGGAACAGTCCTGCAAGGCAACTCCACCAGCATGGGCACCGTATCGGCGCACTACGAAGGCGGCGTCATCAACAACTTCTCCCTGCTCGGCTACCACACGCGCGAGGGCTATCATCAGTCGTTCTCCACCGTGTTGGCCGGCCGCAACTCCGAACGCCTCACCTCCCGGCAGAAGGTGCCCTCGGAGGCGACTGGCGGCGCGCTGATGTATCGCCGCTCCTTCACGAACATAGATATCCTCGCCGGAGCGGATGCGGTCCGCGTCGAGGGAACGTCCACGGACTTTCTGGTGCCTGCCGGCACCCGCGTAGGCGGCGGCGATCAATTCCAGCACGGCATCTTCGGACAACTGAACGCCCATAAGGGGCCCTTGCAGATGATCCTCGGATTACGTCATCAATTCACCGGACAAGGCAGCACCTTCCTCAGCCCAAGCGCGGGCCTTACCTACGGACTCGGCGCTCTGCGTCTCCGCGGCTCGGTCTATCGAAGCTACCGCGCCCCTACCCTGAACGAACTCTACCGCGAGTTTCGCGCCGGTACCGCCGTCACCCAGGCCAACCCGAACCTCCACCAGGAAGGCCTCACCGGCGTCGAGGTAGGCGCTGATTGGGTCGGCGAGACGCGCCGCCTTGGGGTCTCCGTGTTCCGCAATTCCATCAGCGACATCATCACCAACGTCACTCTCAGCGTCACGCCCGCCCAGACTATCCGCCAGCGGCGGAATGCCGCCTCCGCCTTGAGCCGCGGCGCTGAAATCGACTTCCGCCAGCGGTTCGGTCCCTTTCACATGGAATTGAGCTACCTTCTCGCCGATTCCCGCTACCGGACAGGGCTGCGCATTGCGCAGGTTCCAAAACACCAGGGTTCCGGACAACTGAGCTACGTGCGCGGAAAGACGCTGGCCACTTTCGGACTGCGCTCCGTGGCCTGGCAATTCGAGGATGATCTGAACACCAGGCTCAGCATCCTGCCCGGCTTTGCGGTCCTTCAATTCAGCGTCCGCCAGCGCCTGGCGAAAGGCTTCTCTGCGCTGGCGGAGATGGAAAACATGGTGGACCGGCAATTCTACGTGGGGTGGGCCGTTCAGCCAACGTCCACCATACCCGGCATCCCCAACACCGGCGCGCCGCGCCTCTTCCGTCTCGGCATGCGCTGGGAGCGGTAGCTCTGCCTCGCCATGCGAAAATGAAAATTTCCCATGGCAAAAATCCAACGTGCATTGTTTAGCCTGACGGACAAGTCAGGCGCCGTAGAATTCGCGCGGGGCCTTTCCGCGCTCGGCGTGGAACTGATCTCCACGGGAGGAACGGCAAAGATGCTTCGCGGCGAAGGGCTCCCCGTGAAGGACGTGAGCGAGGTCACTGGCTTCCCTGAAATGCTCGACGGGCGGGTGAAAACCATCCATCCCCGCATCGCCGGCGGCATCCTCGCCATGCGCTCCAAGCCCGATCACATGCAGGCCATCGCCGCGCACGGCATCCCCACCATCGACATGGTCGTGGTCAACCTCTACGCCTTCGAAAAAGTGGCCTCCGAAGAAGGCGTCACCCTCGAGCGGCTCATCGAAAACATCGACATCGGCGGCCCCACCATGATCCGCGCCGCCGCGAAGAACTATCCGGATGTGGCCGTGGTCGTCGACCCCGAGGACTACATTCGACTCCTTGAAGAACTGCGCTCCAACAACGGCTCACTCGCCGCGCCCACACACTGGAAACTGGCCCGCAAAGCGTTTGCTCTCACCGCCGCCTACGATTCCGCCATCACCGAACGCCTCGCCCTCGTCGACGAGCCTTCCCTGCTCCCCGCGGCCTTGCAGTTGCGTCTTCCCAGGAGCATGTCCCTGCGCTACGGAGAGAATCCACACCAGTCCGCCGCCCTCTACTCGAAGGGCGCTGAAGGCATCGCCGGCGCGACACAGTTACATGGCAAGGAGCTTTCTTACAACAACCTCGTGGACCTCGATGCCGCCTGGCAGCTTATCCAGGAGTTCTCCCACCCCGCCTCCGCCGTCATCAAGCACACCAACCCCTGCGGCTGCGCCGAACAGCCCACACTTGCCGAAAGCTACCGCAAGGCCTTCGAGGCCGACCCCGTTTCCGCCTACGGCGGCGTCCTCGCCTTCAATCGCGAGGTGGATGAGGAGACCGCAAGGGAGATTGCCAGGACATTCATCGAAGCCATTGCCGCTCCATCGTATTCGGAGGAAGCGCTCACGGTATTGCGCGCGAAGAAGAATCTGCGCCTCCTCGCCGTGCCGCCCGGCGGAATCACCGGACTCGCCATTCGCTCCATCAGCGGCGGCATCCTCGCCCAGACCGCCGATATCCACCCCCTCGACCGCGCCGCGTGCCGGGTCGCCACTACCCGCCAGCCCTCGGAAGAAGAATGGCGCGCCCTCTCCTTCGCCTGGAAGATCGTCAAGCACGTAAAGTCGAACGCCATCGTCTACGCGCGTGACGGCCAGCTCGTGAGTTCCGGCGCGGGCCAGATGAGCCGTGTCGATTCCGTCCGCTTCGGAGCCATGAAGGCCGCGCTGCCCCTCGCCGGAACCGTCCTCGCCTCCGACGCGTTCTTTCCCTTCCCCGACGGCCTCGAGCAGGCTGCCTCCCACGGCGTCACCGCCGCCATCCAACCCGGAGGCTCGGTACGGGACGAACAAGTCATCGCCGCAGCCAACCGCCTCGGCCTTGCCATGGTCTTCACCGGCGTGCGGCATTTCCGGCATTAAGGCCCTCTCTACCCCATAAAGATTTATGACCCTTCGTCTCAAGCTTGAGTACTGGAAAGACGGTGGCTGGTTTGTTGGCCGATTGCCACAGGTACCCGGCGTTTTCAGCCAGGGAGCGACAATCGAGGAACTCGAGGAAAACATCCGCGACACCTATCGAATGATGCTCGAAGACCAATGCGAAGAAACTTCCTGCACCGGCGTGGAAACCAAGGAGATTGAAGTCTCGGCTTGAACCGTCGGGACTTCATTCGGGAACTGGAGGCCGCTGGTTGTTCCCTGAAGCGATCCGGTGGGCGTCACGACATTTACCACAACAAGTCGGCGAACCTCTCATCTCCTGTGCCGCGCCACTCAGAAGTGCCAGATTCATTGTGCAAGCTGATCAGGAAACAACCCGGCCTGACATGCCTTCCAATGCCTCATAGGGAATCAATTGTAATTCAGCCCAAGCCTCCCAGCTCGTTCGCAGGTGCTGCTCCACGTCCGCGGGCGTTAGCTCCTGCGAAACGGCATGAGGGGGGAGTGCAACGAAGGCGATGGTCATCATGACTACGCAGCGACTGGTTCGAATAGTTGAGGTGGAAATCATGGATGCCTGCCATTATAAGTGCGGCGTCATTTATAACGGCGCTCGCGCTCCCGTTGATGTGCGGCAAGTGCACTACGGTTTCATCGAAGATCCGACGGATGTGCAAACAGTGCGAAGACTGCGTCCTGTCTCCGGACGAGCGCAGCCAACTCCAACGCTGGCTGGTTGCTTTAGGAACACCACACATCATCGTCTTCCTCAATGACCCGCAAGAACCTTCGAACAACCGCTTCAACCCCGATCCCAGCAAAGTGAAGTGGGGCGGCCAGAATTGGGAAGAGATGATGATCGGTTGGTTCGACTACACCATCGATTCGAAGAAATCCGCTACAATGCCAACCGGAAGTGGCGGACAATAAACATCTCCTCCTGCTGGCGGCCCTACTCGGCGCGCCGGCGCAAGCAGCCGATCTGGTGAAGGTGGGCGGGTTTCTCATCTCTCCCACCGAAGTCACCCAGGCGGACTACGAATCAGTCACGGGCTCGAACCCCTCCTTTTACAAAGGACCCCGGCGTCCTGTGGAGAACGTCACCTGGCGGGATGCGATCCGTTACTGCAACCTGCGCAGCACGAAGGAAGGGCTGGCACCCTGTTACAATCTGACCACCGGAAGGTGCGACCGTTCCCGCAACGGATACCGCCTGCCCACCAGCGAGGAGTGGGACCTGGCTGCCGCCTCGAGCGATCCGCAACAGGCCAATCTGAGCACAGGGAGCACTAAGGACACTGCTCCCCTGCTCGAGTTGATTCGCAAGGGTACGCGTGACGTCGCCTCTTTCGCGCCCAACAAATCCGGGCTCTTCGACATGTTGGGCAACGTCTGGGAATGGACCGGGGATGACGAACCCGTGGTTGCGTGCGTCATTCGAGGCGGCTCGTTCCTGAGTTCGAAGTCCGGCTGGAACCGCGGTTACCGCTCCTCGCTCGAACCGGACCGCAAGAGCCGCTTTACCGGCTTCCGCGTCGTTCGCACGGCTGTTGACGACTGGTTCGAGCCCTACAACCGCCGTCCGCCCGGCTATGAAACCTCCACCGGCAACCTGACTCCGCTCACGGACATCGCCGGGTTGAAAGAGAAATGGACCCGCATTCTCGGCTCGATGTCGGTAAAGCCGCCTCCTCCCTCGGCCCGCCGTGCCGCTACCATCCGCAACCCCGGCTACACCGGCGAACTCATGTATCTCCGGACTGAGCCGGATTCGGAGGAAAAGATCCTCATCCTGCGGCCGGACCACCCTGTGCGCACCCCCACCCCCGTCGTGATTGTGCCCTATTACGATGTCGATGTTCCGGCAGGGCAGGATCTCTACGGCCGCCATTTCGAACCGAGCCGCGTGCGTGCCTACGCGCGCCTGGCTGTCGAGCGCGGATACATCGCCGCGGCCATCCGCTGGTTCGGCGAAAGCTATGGCGAGCGTTACGATGAGGCGGTGGCGAACCTGAAGATGCGCCACCCGAACGTCACCGGTTTGGGCAAGTGGGTATGGGATGGGCAGCGCCTGCTCGACTATCTCTATACGCTGCCGGAAGTGGATCGCAGCCACATCGGCATCATCGGGCATTCGCTCGGAGCGAAGATGGCGCTCTATGCCGCGGCTATGGATCCGCGCATCAGCTCCGTGGCCTTCTCGGAAGGCGGCATCGGATTCCACATGTCGAATTACGATGACTTCTGGTATCTCGGCGATGCCATCCACCGCCTCCCAACAGGTACGGATCAGCATGAACTGCTGGCTTTAATCGCCCCGCGCCCGTTCCTTCTGATTGGCGGCGACGAGTACGACAAAGCCGAAAGCTGGCACTACGTCAATGCGGCGCGAGCCGTGTACCAGCGGCTAGGCAAGCCCGAGAACATCGGCTACTTCAACCATCACACCGGACATACGCCTACGCCGGAAGCGGTCTCGCTCGCCATGCGCTGGCTCGATCACTTCCTGCGCTGAGGCTCACTCGCTGAAGCGCGTCTGTTAGACGAAAACGCGCGGCAGTTCCCGGTGAGCGCTGGGGAAACTCTTCAATTCCGCCCCCATCGCCTTGTCGGCCACCGCAAGGTAGAGGTCCGCCACCGTGCCCGTGTGACGCGTGTGGAGCCCCGTGCTCGTCTTCTTCTGCTGTCCGGCGACGATCACCGAAAGACCGTTGTTCTTGTGGTCATTCGCTTCGGCGTGTTCGTGCACGAAAACCAGCGTCGTGCGGTCGAGAAGCGTGCCGTCGCCTTCCGGCGTGGCCTTCAGGCGTCCCAACAGCCAGGCGAACTCCTCGACGTGCCAGCGGCAGATGTCCCGCATGATCCGCTGCCCGTCAGGCGCATCGGAGCCGGGTGCCTTCCCATCGCGATGCGTATAGTCGTGATGGCGCGCCGCCGTGTAGCCGAGCCACGGGAAGCGCGACAACCCCTGACACTTCGTCAACATGTAGGAAGCCACGCGCGTCTGTCCGGATGCGAAGGCGTGCACCAGCAATTCGCTTTGCAGCTTGGCAATTCGCGGCCAGTCTTTCATATCGCCGTCGAAGTCCGGCGGATCGATCTGCCGGTAATTGGGCGGCAGGCTGGCGATGGAACGCTCCACGTCGCGCACCGAAGCCAGGTGCTCTTCCAGCCTGTTCGTGTCTTCTTTGCCGAGAGCCTTACGCAGTTCCGCGGCATCGTCGCGAATCGCGTCCAGCACACTCTTCTTGCGATTCACCCAACCCAGATCCCGCGCTCCAAACAGCCGGTCGAAGAGCTTGTTCGGCAACATCTCGGGAGGCAGCGCGCGGTCGAAACCAGCCCAACTCATGTTGCGCTGCACGCTCTCTCCGAAGGATTCCTGCGAGACGCCGATCTGGAGCGAGCGGAAGCGCGAATCGCCGCCGATTTTGCCCGCGATCAGTTGATCAATCGACGGCCCTCCCGCGCCGCGCCCGGTGAACTGCGTTCCGGTCATCAGCGCGCTCATCGAACGGTGGTGGTCGTTCCCGGGCCCGGGAAGCCGGGCAGCGGGATTGTCGAGGCCGGTAATGATATGGATGTCGTTACGGAACGGATCGAGCGGCGCCAGACACGGCGTCATCACATAATTCGGCCCCGTCTCGGTGGGGATCCAGTAGCGCTCCACAATGCCGTTGCCGTTGAACCAGAGCACGAACCGCGAGGGTGGCGCCGGCTGCGAATCCCTCGCCGGCGCGGGCGCAGCGTAAGCCGTGCCCGTCGAGTTGAACATTGCCGCCAGCGGCGGAAGCCCAACAATTGCGCGCATGCCGGGAACAGCGGAAAATCCGCGCAGAAAGAGTCGTCTCGAGAGGGATCGATCGCGTGTATGAACGGAGGCCATGTCAGTTCACCTTCTTGGGCGGAGCAGAGCCCCACTTGGCTAGAGATACCATGAGTTCCTGAAAATCGAAGCCCGACTTCTTAAAATCCTCAAAAGCCCGATCCAGCACAATCCGGTCGGCGAGCGCTTCGTGGCGGCCCGCCATATACCGAAACAACATTTTCACCACACATTGTTGGCACTGCGTGGTGGATGCCAAGATCATACCAAGTTCGCGCGGTGAAGAAAAGTCAGAGCCCTTCAGTCCGATCACCGAACCCGTGGTATCCAGGGGCAACTCGACGTGCTTCGGCTCTTCCTTCTTCTCGTGCCGCGCCGGAAAAATGGTCAGCTTCAGCGTCGGCCGGTAGGCGCCGACCGCATCGAACTTCTCCATGCCGAAACCAATCGGATCAATCAGGTGGTGGCAACTCGCGCAGCTTGGATTGCTCCGGTGTTCCGCCATGCGCTCGCGTTGAGTCATGGGGCGGTCCTTGGTAACCGGCGGAAGGCTCGTGTTCACCCCCGGCGGCGGTTGCGGCACATCCTGACAGAGGAACTGCTCACGGATGAACAGGCCGCGCGCCGTGGGCGAGGTCTCCGCGGGCTTGCTCGTCATGGTGAGAAAGCTCGCGTGGCCAAGCACTCCGGCGCGCCCCGCCGCTTCGGGCAGCGTCACCTTCTCGTATTCCGTCTTCGGCGCGGGCAGTCCATAAAGCTTGGCGAGGTCGGAGTTGATGTAGGTATAGGGCGCCGAGAAGAAATCCATGAAGTTGCCCTTCTCCCACACCAGGTGCGAGACCAACCGCCGCGTCTCTTCGGTCATCGCCAGCGTCAGTTCCGGGCTGAACATGGGGTACAGCCGGCGATCGCGGACCGTGCCGTCGAGGCGGTCAAACCGCAGCCACTCGGTGACAAACTCGTCCACCGCCTGATGCGCCTTGGGCGAAGAGAGCATGCGCCGCGCCTGTCGCTCCATCCCTTCTCCCGTCGACAATTCGCCGGAGGCGGCCGCTTTGAGCAGCGTCTCATCCGGCATCGAATTCCAGATGAAATAAGACAGCTTGCTCGCATTTTCGTAGGCCCTCAACTGCAGGTCCAGGCCGTTCTCGGTGCGCAGCAGGAAGTTCGGGCTTTGCAGCATCGCCTCCACCACAATCTGCGCGCCGGCGAGGAACTGCTTCTTTTCCCCGGCCTCTTCCACAAACAGGCTGGAATAGCGAGTGACTTCCTTAGGCAGCAGCGGCCGGCGGAAGGCGCGGCGGCCGAATTCGCGGATGAAGCGCTCGCGGCAAACCGCGTCTTCGACGCTCTTCGGCTTGCAGGGCACGAGACCCTTGGTATCCCCGCCGAGGAATGCTTTCTTCGCCAACTTCTCCGCCGCGGCGCTGTAGGCCTCGCTCAGCAGCGGCGAGGTGTTTTGCGACTGGTACTGATTGCGGAACCCGTTGACGAAGTCCTCGGGCGGAAACTGATCGGCAAGCCGGCTCTCATCGCCCAGCAGGTCGCGAATGGTGTTGTTGTATTGCGCGTTGGTGAGGCGCCGGAGAATGGGCCCCACCTGCCCCAGAGATTCCGTGGAGCGGATGCTTTGGAGCTTCTCGATTGGCGTCGAGGCAAGGTAATCCACCCAGGCTTTGAGGATCTTTTCCCCTTCGCTGCCGCGCGCGATGCGCTCACCGCCGGCGTGCGGCATGCGATTGGTGGGCTTGTTGAACAGCAGCGATTTTTCCGGCGCCGCGCGGTCCACCAATATGAACAGGGAGTTTCCGAAGGCGTCAAGACGCGCGCTGCTCGGATCGCCCTCCGGAAAGTGCAGCCTGGTCGGTGAGGCCACGCCGTTGTCGTTGTGGCAGCCGGCGCAACCCGCTTTGCTCAGTATGGGATAAACGGTGCGCGCGAAGTCGATCTGTCCATACGCGGTGAGGACACCAATAGAGAAAGCAAGAATGAGTCGCCAGAACAACGGAGGGATCTCCTTTTCCCCTATTGTTTCAAACCTCGGCGAGAATGGCAAAAGCAGCGGGTTGAGATATACTAAAGCCCTCCTGGGAAAACAGATGCCTGACGCCGCGATAGTTGATGACGCGAGCGAACTCGTTCGACTTGCCGGAGAGCTTCTCGAAAGGAACAAAGATCGTCTGAACCTGCCGGATCTGCGCATTCAGTCTCTGGACGAATTCCTGCGCCTCGCCGGCGACGCGCAGCCGCTCGATCGCAACGACAAGGAAGCGATCCTCCTTCAGGCCGAGACCCTGTTCCGGAACTTCTATCCCCATCTGCCGTTCAAGAAGAAGGATTTTCCAGGCGACGATCCGCTCGTGGCCATCGAGCTGGTGCGCGCCCAGTTGGATACGCTGAGCACCTTTGACTTTCATGTCTGCATGCTGCTCGTCTTCGCGACGGTGCACGATGTCCATACCTCCTACACACTGCCCGCTCCTTACGCAGGCGCCGTCGCGTTTCTTCCTTTCCAGGCGCGCTTCGTCATGGACGAGACGGGCCACCGGCGCCTTGTCGTGACCAAGGTCATGGCAACATCGGAGAACGGCGAGTTTGAGCACGAGTTCTTTGGAGCGGGCGCGGAGATCCTGGGTTGGAACAGGCTGAGCGAGATCACGGATCGCGATCTTGCCGGGATCGAGTTGGAGATAGCCGCGCGTTCCGCCGCCCAACTCCAGCCGGGCGCGAATCCCGATGCGGAGTTGTCGCGGGGCGTGGCCCGAATGACGCTGCGGCCACTGTCTTCCATCGGGCTGGCAGCCTCTGGGGCGCCGCCGTTTCGCATCGATTGCTCTGTAGTCGTCCATTACGCCGCCAAAGGGGAGCAGCAGATCCGCAAGATCCTCTTCCCCTGGAGCGTCGCCACCGGCCTGGGAGCGCAGACGTCGTTTGCCGCCGGCGCATTCAGCATCAGCGACTCAGCGCAGGAGACTGCCTGCATGTATAAAGTCCTGTACAAGTCCCAGGAGACGGCGGCAAAGCAGGGCGTGGATGCGATGTTCGATACCGAATTGCCGGACCCGGACTTGCTTAAGGATGAAGGGACCGGCAAGAGATTCGGCTACCTGAAGATCAAAGACTTCGGCGGAGGGCTGCCCGGCGTCGCGCAGGATCAGATTCTGACCAGGTTCCGGCAGATCCTCGAGGATATGAGTGAGAGTGCTCCCGATGGCTTGATCCTCGACATTCGCGGCAACCCCGGCGGCCAGATTCAGGTAGCCGAGCGCATGTTGCAGATGCTGACGCCCCGGGCCATTGAGCCGGTGCTGTTCCGCTATGCGAAGACGCCCGCCATTGACAAGGTCATCGGCCATTACCGAAAAGACGGCACGGGAGGCGACCGCTCGGAGTTTCTGGCGTGGCTCGAAACCCGTCCGGAAGACAACCCGCCGCTCGAAGAATTGACGGCGGGCCGGCCACTCACCGTGCCTTCGGCTGCGAATGATTCGGGGCAAGTGTATCAGGGGCCTGTCGTGCTGCTGATCGATGCCCTCACCTACAGCGCGGCGGACATGTTCGCGGCGGGATTCCAGGACCATGAGATCGGCGAGGTGATCGGGGTGGACAGCAACACGGGCGGGGGCGGGGCCAACTTGTGGCGCCATGAGGACCTGCGCACCAGCATTCCTCCCCTTCCGGACATTCCGTTGAAACCGCTCCCGCGCGAAGTGAGAATGAGCCTCGCCATCCGGCGCTGCGAGCGCAGGGGCCGTAACGCCGGCAAGCCGATTGAAGACATCGGAGTAAGGGCGGACCTGGTGCACCAGCGTACGCAAGCCGACCTGTTCTTTGGCAACCGGGACCTGGTGCAACTGGCCTGCCGGCGGCTGTCGCAGGTTCCGGTTTTCCGCGTCCATATCTCATCCTTCGAGGCCACATTCCAGGGCGTGAACGTGACCGTGGGAACTGCCAATGTAGGGTTTCTCGAGTTTCGCCTCGACGGCAACCTCGCCCTCTCGGCCCCCGTGCCGGCGAGCGGCGCCGGATCATTCTTCGTTCCCAACGTGAATGGCGCTCCGCTTCCCAAGCAACTCAGGGTTGAGGGATACACGGAGACGCGGGAGGCTACCAGGCGGCCGGCCGCCGCTGCTCGCGCGGTGCTGCGAGTGGTGCGGCCGTTATTACAGAGAGCCCGCTGAATGCAGGCGTTCCAGAGCGGCGATGTCATTTCCCGCTACCGCATCACCCGTCCGCTGGGACGGGGTGGAATGGGGATGGTTTACCTCGCCGAAGATACGCGGCTGCACCGTCCTGTGGCGCTGAAGTTCCTTCCCGCCGAGGCGTTGCAGGATGCCGACAAGCAGCGCTTCCTCAACGAAGCGCAGGCGGCGGCCATGATCCGCCATCCTAACATCTGTCCGGTTTATGACGTGGAAGAAGTGGACGGGCAGATGTTTCTTGCCATGGCGTATCTGGAAGGCGAGACGCTGGCGCACCGGATCGCGCGAGGGAGGCTGGAGACGCGGGAAGCCGCCGATATCGCCATTCAAGTGGCCAATGGCTTGGCGAAGGCGCATGAACTGGGCGTGGTGCATCGCGATATCAAGAGCGGCAACATCATGGTGGGGCCGGACGGGAACGTCTCGATCCTTGATTTCGGACTGGCTTTGCGGCCCGGTTCGCTCCGGCTGACCGTGGAGGGCAAGACGGTGGGAACTCCGGCGTACATGTCGCCGGAGCAGGCGCGGGGTCTGCCGGTAGACGAGCGAACAGATATCTGGTCGCTGGGCGTAGTCCTGTACGAGATGCTCACGGGGGCGCTGCCGTTCGAGGGCGCCAATGCGCTGAGTCTCGGCAGAGCCATTGTGACGGAGGAGACGCCATCCCTTCGAGAAAGGCGGCCGGACGCGCCACGCGCACTCGAAGAGGTAATCCGGACTGCTCTCGCCAAGGCGCCGGAGAAGAGGTGGCGAACGGCGAGGCAAATGGCCGTAATGCTGGAACGGGCTGCCGGAGGCAGAGAGCCGCTGGCCACCACGGTGGCTGCCTCGCCCGTACAGGCTCCACGGAGGTGGAAGGTCCCGGTGGCAGTAGTGGCGCTGCTGTTGCTTCTTGCGGTGGCGGGCTGGTGGTGGCGCGGACAACATCCATCCGGCGGAGCCGTTCCTGTTACGGGAGTGCGGCAGGAAAACCTGGTGGCCGTGCTTCCCTTCGAGGTGATCGGAACAGCTCCGGGGCTGGCGGAGATTGCCAACGGGCTCATGGAAGTGCTCACAGCGGCAATCTCGGATTTCGAGCGGGCTCACGGGAAGGTTGCGGCTGTCCCGAGCAGCGAGATACGGCGGAGGAGCATCGGCAGTCCGGAAGAAGCGCGGCGCGTGTACGGGGCGAACCTTGCTCTGGAGGGAAGCGCGCGGCCGGCGGGGAAGAAGCTCCAGTTTACGCTCGCCCTGGTAGACACGGCGACCTTGCGCCAGGTTGCGGCCAGGGTGCTCGAATACGACCCGCGGAATCCGGTAGACGCCAGAAACCGCGCGGTGGAGGAGCTTGCGCGGCTGCTGTCGGTAAATGTGGAGGAGGCGCGGAAGACGGTGTCCGGAGGGGACACGTCCGCGCCGGGCGCTTACTCGGCTTATCTGCGAGGAAGGGGGTTGCTGGCGCGGTACGACATACAGGGCAACCTGGACAAGGCCATCGCGCAGTTCCGGGAGGCGATCCGGGAAGATCCAAACTATGCGCTCGCCTACGCGGGGCTGGGGGAAGCCTGCTGGCGCAAGAGCCGCGCGGAGGGCGACCCGGAGATGGCCGCGCAGGCGGTAAAGAACGCGGAGCGGGCGGTGCAACTGGAGCCGGGAATCCCGATTGTGCACACGACTTTGGGAGCGATTTACGGCACCAGCGGGCGGGAAGAGGAGGCGATCCGGGAATTGAAGGAGGCCCTCAAACTGGCTCCGGGGAACGCGGAAGCACCGCGGGAGTTGGGGCGGGTCTATGTGGTGCTGGGCCGGTTTCAGGAGGCGGAAGCCGCTTATCTTCAGGCAACCAGGGCGCGGCCCACGGACTGGTACGGATTCCTGTTACTGGCCGCGTATTACTACCAGCAGGAGCGGTACGAGGAAGCCGAGACCGCGCTCGAGCAGGCCAAGCAACTGGCTCCCAACAATGAGCTTATCCTTCGTAACCTGGGGATGGTCTATTACTTTCAGGGCAGGTATGCGCAGGCGGTGAGCGAGTTGCAGCAATCGCTGAAGCTCAAGTCGAACGCGACAACTTACGGGACCCTGGCGGCCACTTTCTATCTTCAGCACCGCTTTGTGGATGCCTTATCGGCAATCGAAACGGCCATCGACCTGGATGCGAACCGCTACTTCTTCTGGGGCAATCTTGGCATTTATTGTAAGTGGACGCCGGGCAACGAAGGCAAGTCCGCATCGGCTTTTCATAAAGCGATCGAGCTAGGGCAGAAGTTCCTGCAAGTTACTCCCAATGATTATGACGTCCGGGCGAACCTTGCGGAGTACAAGGCAAGACTGGGGGACAAAGGAGGCGCTCTCGCGGAACTGGAGCGTATTCCCGAGGCGGCACGCCACGCGCGGCTGGCGCGGCTCGCCATCGTGTATGAGCTGACAGGCAACCGTCGAAAGGCCGTGGAGCTTCTGATAGCGAGCGTGAAGAACCCGGCCACATTGCACCAGATCGAGGATGATCCCGATCTTGCAGGGTTATGGGCTGACCCGGAGTTGCAGAGAGCCATCGGGAAGATATCGAGGACACCCTCCCGATGACGCCTGGTTGTCTGTGTCTATGTGTCGGGGGGACCGGGGTCCTGTCCGGTGATGCTCTTAGCGGCGGCCTTGAGATCGCTGATGGCATCGTCGAACAGCTTTTTCAGCCTGGGGTCCTGGGGATTGGCTTGAACCATGGCGATCGCAAGCTGAAGTTCGGCTATGACCAGATTCAGTTTTTCCATCGGGGAGTTTCTCCTTTATAGCCTGGGGCCGCGGGATACGGCGTTCGCGGGTTGAGATATGTTAGCAGAGTAGCGCGCAAGCGGAGGATCCATTAATGAAAGTTCCTGGAGAGAATTTGCAGTTCGAGCGGATGAGCCCGGAGGAGCAGTTGCGGGCAAGCCGCGAATTGGTGCGGCGGTTCCGGATGCGGCGGAGCGTGCGCGCATTCTCTCCCGAGCCTGTGCCGATGGAGTTGATCGAGAACGCGATCCGCGTGGCGGCGCTTGCGCCGAGCGGGGCGAACCAGCAGCCGTGGCGGTTTGTGGTGGTAAAGGACGCGGAGTTGAAGCGGCAGATCCGCGAAGCGGCGGAAGCCGAGGAGCGGGCGAACTACGAGCGGCGGTTTCCGGACGAGTGGCTGCAGGCGCTGGAGCCGTTCGGCACGGACTGGCAGAAGGAGTTTCTGGAGACGGCTCCATATCTGATTGTGTTGTTCCGCATCGATTACGGACTCGAGGGAGACAGGCGCGTGAAGCACTACTATGTGCAGGAGTCGGTGGGGATCGCAGCCGGGTTCCTGCTGGCGGCGCTGCACTGTTCGGGGCTGGCGGCGCTGACGCACACTCCCAGCCCGATGGGCTTTCTGTCGCGGATTCTGGAGCGGCCGCCGAACGAACGGCCCTTTCTGCTGATTCCTGCCGGCTATCCGGCGCCGAATGCGACGGCGCCGGTGATCACCAAGAAACCGCTCGAGGACGTCATGATTGTACGCTGATGTGTTACCTTCGTCTTTCTATGGCTTTTGAATCCGACAAGACGATGTTCGAGATCTACCGTGAGAAGACGTACACAGGGCAGTACCGCGTGGTGTACTTCACCGAGTTGCAGGATCACAACAAGGAGACGGAGATCAACCGGGCCATGGCGGGAGAACATTACATGGACGGATTCGTGAAGAACTTCAAGAAGGACGAAGCCAAGGAGATCATCAACGGGCTGCTCGAGCGGATGAACAGTGGCGAGCCGATCAGTCCGGAGCAGTTTGCGAAGTCGCTGGGCGACCATCTCTCGAGTTGAGGGGATCCGGGTTGCAGATCACGAGGTTCCTGTCGTTAAATGAGGCGCAGTTTCTGGGCTGCGTGAGCGCGTTTTCCGATAGCCTGACAGGCGAGTTGAATGCAGCCCTGACGTACTTGCGGCGTCTGGAGGGGGAGCGCAAAGGCTCCGCCTTCGCCTTCGAGATGAAGCTGGACCAGCACCGCTATGGGGCGTTGATCGTACTCGAACGTTGGGCGGACCTGACACGGGCGTTCGCCGGGCACACGGAGTTGGGAACCCATCAGGAGATGTTCGATTCAGCCGCGCCGCGAGTGGAGGCGGCGCGGAATGTGCTGGAGCGGGCCAATCACGTGGTGGATGCCGCGGACCACTACGGGCCGGAGATTGTGGAAGCGTGCCGGGCGGCGTTCGACACGGCGGCGATGACCTTCCGGCAGGAGCAGGAAGCGGCGGCGAAGGCGGCTTCGCTGGGGCCGATGCAACCGGAGGAGTTCCGGGAATACCGGCGGGTGTTTCTGGGTGATTTGGGGGCGCGATAGCGTCAATTGAATTTGGCGGCCTTGGCGATGAGTTGAGGGGTGGCGGTGGCGTCGCCGGGACGCGGAGTGCCGGGGTGGATGCACTTGGCGGGGCAGCCTTCGGCGGCTTTGACGAGGTCGGCGAAGGCGCCGAGTTTGGGGTCGGAGATGTAGGCCTGCTTGTTCGCGTCGTACAGGAAGAGGCGGGCGTTCACTTTCATACAGTCGTTACAACTGGTGCACAGGTATGAGTCGATGTAAGGATCCATGACCGCGGCGGCCGCGGAAGGCTCCTGGGGTTTGGCGGGTGCAGGCGGAGGTTGAGCTTTCGGCTGGGCTGCGGGGACAGGGCGAGGAGGAAGCGGGGTGGCGAGCAGCGACGCAGGCAAGGATTCGCGGCTCATGAGGGCGGCGACCAGGCGTTGAATGGCTTCGCGGGCCCCCTCCTGGCGGGCTTGCTGCACGGCAGCGGTGGAAGAGGCCTCGAGTTCCTTGCGGAGTTGAGCCGCGGAGGCTTCCCCGGCCATGTCGCATAGGGTCTTCCAGGACTGGAGATGCTGGCGGCAGAGGGCCACCATCCCGGCGGTGACGAGGGCGCGATGAAGGAGTCCGTTGGAATCGGCGAGCCAGAGGTAGGGAAGACCTTCGGGGGCGGGTTGTTCGAGGAAGGCGGTGAGTTCCACGTGGCTCGAATCCCAGGCGCGCGGAGGAATCACCTGGAAGTGACTGCGATACTGCGGGAGCATGGCGGCTGCGTGGGCAGGAGTGAGCGCATCCTTCCATTCGAACAGGCCGCCACCCTCGCGCGCGGCCGACAAGGTCATGGACTTCCAGGGAGTCTCCGCGGATTCACGGAGCAGGCGGAAATGGGTGGAGAAGTTGGCGCCGGAATCGGGATGGTAGAGAAAAGGCGGCAGAGGAGAGGAGTGAGTGGAGAGCAGCGCGAGGGCGGGGCGAGTGGTTGCGGCCATGGCAGCGAGGCAGTCACTCAGATGGGCGATTTCGGCGAGGGAGGAGCAGGCGACGAGGGCGTCCTGGTGGGCGATGGCGAGGGAGGCAAGGTCGGGCGAGGCGGGGTCCCAATCTCCATCATCGATGACAAGGACCTGCACGGGGCGGCCGGAGCGGAGGAGGCGGGCGAGTTCATCAAGCCGGGTAGCGGCAAGCGAGGCGGCGGATTCGCAGGCCACGACTACGGGAACAGCGGCGAGTTCGTCCGCGGTGGCGCCGCGCCAGTCAAAGCGCTGGAGGCGTTCTTCATGCAGTTCGGGGTGGAAGGCGCCTTCGGATTCGAGGCGGGCAGTGCGAATGGCGCGGAAGAGAGCGGCCATCTGCTGGAGGATCTGATCAGAGAACCGGAGGACGCCGGGGACGCCATCGCCGTTGGGAATGGCGCAGCCTCCGGCGGCTGTGATGCCGGGCTGAGCGGAGATTTCCTGTTCGGGAAGCAGGACCCAGAATGCGGGGCCATCCTTGTCGTTGAGGTAGAGTTCGAGGGAGGCGAGCGCCGCTTCGATACGGCGGCGGCGCTCGGGCTCCATGCGAGGAGGAGCTATTGGCTTGCGGAGCGCGGCGGACAGCGAGCCGGCGTCAAAGAAGAGGCGGCCTTCGGCTCCGAAGGTGGAGGCCACGGCTTCGGGGGATTTGGCCTGCGGGGCATGGCTGTCATCGACCGCAAGGAGATCCCGGAGGCGGGAGCGGAGGCGGGTGACTTCGGCGGCAAGGCGCTGGCGCGCGGGGCGGCGCGCGGCGGCGAGCAGGGCTCCGTGAAGGACGGGGAGGGCGGCGGCGCCGGGAGGCAGCAGCACGCCTTCGGAAGGCAGCGGCCAGGGAACGTTCCCTGCTCCGATCTGCTCGAGGGCGGCAGCCATGGGGATGGAGCCCGTACGGGCAACCAAGTCACGAAAGGAGCAGGCAAGGGCGTCCATTGCGGGGGAAGGCAGGAGGTCCGCGAGGGACGAGATGGCGGGGGATTCCCCGGCGCTGAGATGAATGGGGAATTTCAGATCGTTTATTCGTTTTACGACGGCAGGTTGGGGCAGTGGACCGGTGTTCGGGTCTCCTCCGGCAAGGTGAAAGGTAAGCAGCTTGTCCCGCCACCGGCTCACTTCGGCCGAATCCGGGGAATCGGCGGGCAGAGTGAATTGGGTGGTTTCTTGCGCGGTAAGAGTCATTTCGTTCACGGGAATCCTTATTAGACCAGGAAGCGGTCCAGAGCTTTGTCGAGCGCCGCCGCCTTCTCGGCGGTTGTCCTGCCGAGACCTTCGGCGGTCTGATGGTCGTAGCGGAAAGAGCCGCCGGAGCGGTAGAAGAGGCCGATGGTATAGACGTCATCGCGATCGGCGAGAGCGCGGGCGGCGGAAAGATCCGACGGGTCGTGCTCGACGCGATTGGGGAAGGCGCGCAACATGTTGGGATCGAGGTTGATGCCGTCAGGGTGGGTCATCATGAGGACGCGGGAGGGGTCCTCCTGGGCTGGGGCGAAGATGTTCGAGGTGAAGTGGGGGCAGCGCTGGAATACGCGGACGAAGGAAGCGCCCTTGTGTTCGTAGGCGGCTTTGATGGTGGCGTAGAGGTGGGGCGGGTTCCAGTCAACGGTTTGGGCGACGAAGGAGGCGTTGCGGATACCGAGAGTAACGGAGATGGGATTGAGGGGAGGAAGCTGCGAGCCCTGGGGATGGGTGTTCGAGCGCTGCCCGACGGGAGTGGTGGGCGAAGTCTGCATTTTGGTGAGCCCATAGATGTTGTTGTCGAGCAGCAGGATGGTCATATCCATGTTGTAGCGGATGGCATGGATCCAGTGGGCGGTGCCGATGGCGCAGCAATCGCCGTCACCGGTGACCACGAAGATATTGAGATCCGGGCGGCGGCTCTTGATGCCGCAGGCGACGGGCAGAGCGCGCCCGTGGAGACCATGGAAGCCGTAGGTTTTCATGTAATGGGGGAAGCGGCTGGAGCAGCCGATGCCGGAGACGGTGACCGTGCGCTCGGGGGGGAGTTGGAGGTCGCGCGCAAGGCGCTGGACGGCTCCGAGAACGGAGTGGTCGCCACAGCCGGGGCACCAGCGAGCCTGGGCTCCGACGTAATCTTCGAGGACGCAAACTGTTGGTCTTGGTTCGAGTTCCCACTTTTCAGCGAGTGTATTCATTGCTGGTCTCCTGTGCGAGTTTGCCGGGCGATGGCGTCCAGTCTACGGCTGAGTTCCTGCTCGATCATGCCGGGAGGAAGAGGGCTGCCGGGGACGCGGGACCAGCAGTCGATGTCGATCAAGGTTTGGGCGCGCAGGAGTTGAGCGAGTTGCGAATAACGCCGGGTTTCGGGCGTGAGGTAGGGTTTACCGGTCTCGTCGCTGTAGTTGATCTCGACGGTCAGGACATGGCGGAAGCGGGAAAAGATGCGTTTCAGACCGGGCTCGAGGGGGGAGAGGAAGCGGAGGTGAAGAGAGGAGACTTTCGCGCCTCGAGCGCGCAAGCGGTCCACTGCTTCCTCGATGGCCCCGAGAGTGGAGCCCCAACCGACCACAAGGAGGTCGCCTTCCTCGCCGCCATGGACTTTGGGAGCGATGAGGGCACCGGCAAGGACGGCAAGTTTCCGGCTGCGCATGTCCATGGCGCGCTGGTTGATGCCGGATTCGTAGGCGACGTGGCTGTACTCGTCGTGAGCGAGTCCGGTGAGAACGTACTGGCCGTGTTTCTGGCCGGGGATGGGGCGTGGGGAGAGGCCGGTATCGGGATCCCAGGCAAAGGGGGCGACTTCAGGATCCCAATCGCTCTGGTCGACGGGGGCGGCGAGCCAGGATTCGCTGACTTTTGGTTTGGGGAAGGGCTGCTGTCCGGTGGCGA
This sequence comes from Bryobacterales bacterium, assembly GCA_020847975.1. GTDB lineage: Bacteria > Acidobacteriota > Terriglobia > Bryobacterales > Bryobacteraceae > CADEFT01. The sequence goes on from JADLBD010000266.1 coordinate 43,505, forward strand.
GGTTGGCGTCGGAGAGCACCATGACGGGAGTGCGGAACTCTTCGGCGAGTTTGCGGGCGGTGACCATGAAGTGGAAGCACTCCTCGATGGTGGCGGGGGCGAGGATGATCTTGGGGCTGTCGCCCGGGGATGCATAGAGGGCGGCGAGGAGATCACCCTGTTCGATTTTGGTGGGCAGGCCGGTGGAGGGCCCGCCGCGCTGCACGACGACGATGACGAGGGGCACTTCGGCCATGACGGCAAAGCCGATGAATTCGGTTTTGAGGGCGAGGCCGGGGCCTGAGGTGATGGTGACGGCGGTGCGGCCGGCGTAGGAGGCTCCGATGGCGAAGCCGATGGCGGCGATTTCGTCTTCGGCCTGGTGGACAAAGCCGCCCACTTGCGAGAATGCGGAGGCGAGGAAGTGAGAGGCGGAGGTGGCCGGGGTAATGGGATACATGGCGCACAGTTCCATGCCGGAGGCCATGATTCCGAGGCCGAGCGCCTGGTTGCCGTTCATGGTGACGGTGGGCGCTTCGGTTCTGGAGGCGGGGACATGGAAGCGGTGCTCGGTGTTTTCGAGGGCCCATTTCCAACCGTCTTCGAGCAGGGCGAGGTTCTTTTCGACAGCCGCTCCACCTTTCTTCGAGAAGCGCTTGGTGACCTCGGCGCGCACCAGTTCCAAGTCGAGATCATAGAGGGCACAAAGCATGCCGAGGACCCACATATTCTTGCCGCGGCGGGGTTCGTCGGTGAGTTTGCGGCACTGCTGCTCGATGGGGATTTCGATGACGACGTAGCCGCGGCGGCGGAAGTCCTGGACGGCTTCGGCATACATGGCGCGGATTTCATCGATGGGATTTTCGGCCCAGGTGCTGTCGAGAAAGACGAGGGTGCCGGGGCGGAGGGCGCTGCTGTCGATGCGGCTGTAGAGGACCTGCTCGTTGAAGGCGAAGACGACGTCAGCGAAGTCGCCGGCGTTGGTGACGGGCTTCGAGCCGATGCGGATGCGGTTGCCGCTGGCTCCGGCGCGAGAGCGGGCCGGAGGTTCGATCTCGGCGGGGATAATCTCGACGGTCCACACACCGTTGCCGTTTCGAGCGCAAATGGCGCCGAAGGACTGGCCGCAGGTTTGGGCGCCTTCGCCCGAGTCGCTGACGATTTCGACAATGTGCTGATCGATGACCTCCGGCTGCCTGCGCTCAAGGGTGGTTTGCGCTTCCAAAGCGGATCGCTTCATGGCTCTCCTTCCGTGCGACGAGGGCGCTTCACTCCGGGATCGGAAGAATCGGAGGTCAACGGGCATCCTCGCGGTGGGTAGTAGCACGTTGACTTCCAGAAAGGAACAGGCGTGCGGAGAGGGGTTGTGGGGGTGACGAGAGTGGGAATTGGCACTTGGCGTTGCCGGGGGTTGGGGGATTTCACCCTACGGGGAGATGGAGTTTGGGCATGAGGACTTTGGCGGACGGCTGGATTTTTGTGGCTCAGACTACTTTTTGAACTGGCTGAGCATGTCCAGGATGGTATCGGAGAATGGTTTCGCCTCTTCTTCGATCTGCTTGACGGTGTTCTTGAGTTTATGGCGGAGGTTGGCTTGGGTTCCTGCTCTTCAGGTGTTTGAAAGACGATGCGGGAGGTGGTGAAGCCGTAGATGCGGCCGTTTTGGGAGGAGCGGGCTTTGCCTTCGGGGGTAATGGGGCCGTGGGACTTGGCTCCGTTGGTGCGAGCGGCGTCGCTGTGTGCGGTGCTGATGGTGGACATAGGGTTCTACTCTGGCTTGGTTTTATCATGCGGAGGTTTCAGGATTTGTGGGGTGGGTTTGTAAGTGGGAAATATTTGTGAATTGACGGAGAATGAAACAGTTCCGGGAGACAGAGGTCTCCAATTGGGCGCGGAATCCAGGGGAAATTTCGGATTCGAAAGCAAGGATTTATCCGTTTGCGGAGGGAGGGTTGGGCTTGGAGCGCTCATTTTCGGGGATGAACGAGCAAATCCAGGTGAAGAATTCGGGGAGATAGAAGGTCCAGAAAGGCAATTCGACGGCGGCAGCCGGTTCGGTCTGGCGGTTGTGTCGAATTTGTCGAATACGCGGGGATTTTCGGGTTATTGGGGAGAGCCGGAGGGCGCCGAGGAGGGCAAGGAGGAAGGCGAGGAAGCGAGA
>JADLBD010000267.1 GCA_020847975.1 Bryobacterales bacterium
AGTTCTCGCAAGGGAGTGGAGGTTCAAGTCCTCTCATCCGCACCAATAAAATCAATAAGGTACAGAGATTCAGACGCCCTCTTCGCGAGGGCTTTTCGCTTTTGATGTGCGGAGTGTGTGCGAGTTTGGCGCAGTTACAGCACACCGGGCGCACACATACCCTGGAAGTCAACTTGAGGAGGTGTTCCGAATTTGTTGACCCGCTTGTGATTTCGGCGCTTCGGGTGCAGGAGCGCATTAGAACTCGGAACTTCAGAGATCGAGCCTCCGCCGCGCTTCCGCGAGAATTTTGTGCCCCATATCGGCGTAGCCCTTGAGGCGTCGTCCGTACATGCGCGCCAGCATCAGCACATCGGCATCACAGGCCTTTACGCCCCGTTCCCTGACCGCGAGCACTCAACCGAGGCAGGCACGCCAAGGGTGTTGCACGTCTCCCGAAACGCAGCCGCGTCTTTTTCCACGTCTTCTTGTCCAAGTCCACCGGCGAGGAACCAACAGGTTTCATCGAGTAGGAGTGGATATACGCCGATCGTGTGTTTGCCCGCGAGGTGGTTGTGAATCGCCTCGTCGTCGAGCGGGATATTTTTCTTGGTCTCTTTGTCGACGCGTTTTCGTTCCGCAGGCTTGGCGGCGTAGTAGGCCTTCTAGGCGCGCTCCGTGTTTGGCATGTATCCAGTACGGCCGTCGGGGCTTTCCCAACGCCTCGCGTACACATCCTCGCGTCCACGGAACAGAGAACGGAATAGGGCGACCTTCTCTGAAGTCTTGAGACGCGAAACTGGGAGCGGTACGTCGCTTGGGCTCGGCTTGGGGACTGGGATGCACCTCGCAGCCAGATCGGGATGAGGTTCGTCGGCTCGCCTTGAGTCGCTCATTTCACTTTGTACTGTCCTACTTGGACCTCAAGTCGAGGAGCAGGAGATGGAGTTGTCCATCCCTGCGTATTTCGCCCCGGAAATAGACTCTTCGACTGTATGCGCCCTGTTGACTGGAAAGAATTGCGAGACATCTGCACCATCGTTGGCTGCGAATACGATCGCACGCGGGGTGATCATTATGTGATGACGCGTCAAGGAATGGCACGCCCAGTTGTGATTCCCATGAAAAAGGATCTCAAAGAGGACATTGTTCTCGGCATTGCTAAGACTCTCTTTGAAGAAAAAGCAAATTGAGGAGTACCTGAATTCAGGATATGAGTCGGCCCTGCAGTCAGTTGACCAACACGCAAAATGAGTTTCAGGTGGGTTCAAGCAACCGTGGGTAAGAGCTGAGGCCTGCCTGCCGGTCGATTGTTCCTGTGGAACGGATCGACCTGAGCGGAGTAACGCATGGAACGACCGGGCGAGACAGGAGCCGACGCGTTTACTATCATGAAACTCATGGGGCACTCCAGCGTCTCGGTTTCACAGCGGTATGTACACCTGACACCCGAAGCCCTGGAGTCCGCCGTCGAGCGCATGGCGAACCTCAATTTGCAGAGACTCCCCACAGCCGGAGGATCTCAAATTGAGTCGGTTCAATAGGTGCTTTCAAATCGTGCCCGGGTGGCGAAATCGGCAGACGCAAAGGACTTAAAATCCTTTTTCCGGCAACGGGAGTGCGGGTTCAAGTCCCGCCCCGGGCACCAATAGGGTCAACACAACCGGACGCGGCGTGAGCGAAGAAGCGCACCACATCTTTGCGCAAATCGTGCGCGGGTGGCAGTGGCGATTTCCTTCTGAACCACCACAAAAACGCCGGCGCCGCTCCATCGATGCCTCTGGAGCGCCCAACTGGGAAATGGCCATGCGTGTGCTAAGAGTCTGGCCGGAGGTGTCCGCGATGACTACCTGCGTGTATGACGTCATGGGACTCTATGAACACCGGGATGACGGCGAGAAGGCGGCCCAGAAGCTTCGGGAGAGGGGCTTCAGCCCGGTGGACGTGCTGCCCATCAACGAAAAGACCCTCACCATGCTCCATGCGGGGGAGAAGAGAAGCAGGAAGAAACCACTCCTCACGGCGCTGGCCGTTCCGGCTGGGTTTGTTCTGGGGGCGTTGTGCGCCACTCCGGCGGCTCTGATCTATGGCGTGGTCTTTGCCGGGCCGGTCGCATTTGTGTGCGGCATCATCGGGATTGTGCTCAGCATCAACTATGTCAACCCTCCGGCGAAGCCGCATCCTCATTCGGGAGAGGCGGTGATCGTCTCCACATGCTGCGATGCGGAGGCGCGCGAGGAGATCGTTCATACCTTCCAGGAGACGCGGGCGGACGAGGTGGATGTGGTTGTGGAAGAAGAGTGCATTCCATTGCACGTGTTCGAATGACCGGGAAGGCGTATTCTCAGGTTGAATGAACCGGAGAAGCCTCCCCGCCACGGCTGCGGGAACGGCGCCTACGGGCTTCCCGCGCGCTCGCGGAGAAGCGGAAGCCTCAGCACGGCAACGGGAGTGACACAGGACCTTGACGCTCTGCAATCCATCGCGCGAAAGTATTACCCAACCGCATGAACAAACTATTCCCCCTTCTGGCACTGTGCACGGCGCTGGGGTTGGCCCAACGCCCGCCCGCGTACCCGCTGATCACGCATGACCCTTACTTCAGCATCTGGTCCACGACCGATGAGTTGAACGGCGGCCCCACGCGTCATTGGACGGGCGCGCCGCAGGAGATCGGCTCATTGATCCGGATTGACGGCGTCACCTACCGGCTGATGGGAAGCGACCCGCCGCGGCGCCCTGCGGAACGGACCGGGCCGCTGCGGCAGGTATCGGCGCAGGTGCTGCCGACGCGCACCATCTACCGCTTCGAAGGCGCAGGGGTTGGAGTGACGTTGACCTTTCTGACGCCGGCGCTTCTCAAGGATCTGGATGTGCTTTCGCGCCCGGCCACTTATATTCGCTGGGACGTCCGGTCTACGGATGGCAAGCCGCACAAAGCAGCGCTGTATTTCGACGCCACGTCACAGCTTGTGGTGGATCAGCCCAGGCAGCCGGTGCTGTGGGGGCGGTTTCTTCTGGACGGCAATCCCGTGCTTCGTATGGGTTCCGTGGAGCAGCCGGTGCTCCAGAAGCGCGGCGACGATCTGCGCATCGACTGGGGATATCTGTACGTCACAGCGCCGCCGGCTCCTGGAGTCTCGCAGGTTTCGGCGGAGAGAGAAGAGACGAGAGCGGCTTTTATCGCCAAGGGTAGGCTGCCTGCATCGGACGCATTGGACCCGGAGGCGCCCTCACGGTTCCGGCTTCCGGCGCTCGCCTATGCATTCGATCTCGGCGAGGTGACTGCGGCGCCGGCAAGCCGGACGCTGATTGTCGCCTATGACGACCTGTACTCCATCGAATACTTCCAGCGGCGGCTGCGGCCGTATTGGCGGCGCAAGGGGGCAACGGCGGAGGACATGCTGCGCGCCGCGCTGCGGGACCAGGCTTCACTCACCGAACGGTGCGCGCGATTTGACAAAGAACTGATGGCGGACCTTCGCCAAGCCGGGGGAGCGGACTATGAATTCATTGCGACGCTGGCCTACCGCCAGGCAATTGCGGCGCACAAACTGGTAGCCGATATCGACGGAACCCCTTATTTCTTTTCCAAAGAGAATTTCAGCAACGGCTGCATCGGCACCGTGGACGTCACCTATCCAAGCGCGCCCCTGTTTCTGCTGATGAATCCGGAATTGCTGAAAGGCATGATCCGGCCGATTCTGGACTATGCCAGCCTGGAGCGCTGGCGTTTCCCGTTCGCGCCACACGACCTTGGCACCTATCCGCAAGCGAACGGGCAAGTCTACGGCGGCGGAGAACGCAACGAAGACCGGCAGATGCCGGTGGAGGAAACCGGCAACATGCTGATTCTGACCGCGGCGCTGGTGAAGGCGGAAAACAATGCCGCTTTCGCGGAGCGGTATTGGAAGCTGCTGACCCGGTGGGCGTCATACCTCAAGGAGAAGGGCTTGGATCCGGAGAACCAGCTTTCGACGGATGACTTCGCCGGCCACCTGGCTCACAATGCGAACCTTTCCATCAAGGCAATTCTGGCGCTTGGCTCCTATGCATGGCTGTGCGAAAGGACGGGGCACGGCTCCGAGGCAGCCGAGTACCGCGGGGTGGCGCGGGATTTTGCGCGGCGATGGATAACAATGGCCGGTGACGGCGGCCACTACCGGCTCGCCTTCGACAAGCCCGGCACTTGGAGCCAGAAGTACAACCTGGTGTGGGACCGGCTGCTGGGCCTCGATTTGTTTCCACCGGAGGTGGCGCGGAAGGAAGTCGCCTTCTACCGGATGATGCAGAAGCCCTATGGCCTGCCGCTCGACAACCGCGAGCAATATACCAAGCTCGACTGGATTGTGTGGTCCGCGACGCTGGCTGAATCCGCGGCGGATTTCGAGGCCTTGGTTGCTCCCGTGGCGCGATTCCTGAACAGCACACCGGACCGTGTCCCGATGAGTGACTGGTACTGGACACACGACGCGAAAAAGCGCGGCTTTCAGGCGCGTTCCGTGGTGGGCGGAGTGTTCGTGAAGATGCTCGCCGATCCGCAGTTGTGGTCGAAGTGGCTCAAGGAAAAAGAGTAGGGTGGGTTGTGACTGCCTGTTCCACCAGCGGCGTGGGCTCCGCTAAATCGGCTATTCTGTGGGCGGACGAAGATTGTGTTGACGGGCTTCTACGAACTGTTTCCTCCGGAGGGCGGGAAGATCCTGCTGGTGCTGTTCCTGTCGTTCCTCACCGGTTTGGAACGGGAGGAACACCGGGTGGAGAAGGAGGGGTCCTTCTTTGGCGGCGTACGGACGTTTCCGCTCATCGGGCTCATCGGATACACCGTCGCTCTTCTCTCCGCCAGCCAGGTGGTCCCCGTGTCCGTGGGCCTGGCCATTGTGGCAGCCTTCCTCCTGATGTCCTACCGGAACAAACTGGCCGCGGGCCGGCCGGGGATTACGTCGGAGATGTCCGCCCTCACCACCTACCTGGTGGGAGCGTTGGTGTATCGCGAGCAGTTGTGGATCGCCACGACGCTGACCGTTGCCAGCGTGTTGCTGCTGGAACTGAAGGCAGCGCTCGAGGGTTTGACGAAGCGCATCCCCGCGGAAGAGATTCTCACGTTCACGAAGTTTCTGCTTCTCACCGCGGTCATCTTGCCGGTGTTGCCCAATCAGGTATTCGGCCCGTTCGAGATCAACCCTTATAAGTCGTGGCTGGTGGTGGTGGCGGTCAGTTCCGTATCCTATGCGAGCTACCTGATTCAGAAGCTGACCAGACAGCAGGGCGGCGTCATTCTGGCGTCGCTGCTGGGCGGCGCCTATTCTTCGATGGTAACCACCATCGTGATGGCCAAACGGGCGGCGCGTGAAGAGCGCCCACACCTGTTTGCCGGGGGAATCCTCATCGCCTCCGGCGTTATGTATCTGCGCCTGGCGGCGCTAGTTGCTTTGTTTAACCGGCAACTCATAGCGAGTCTGGGAGGGTCGTTCCTGGTGCTGGCGGCGATGGGCGTACTGGGAGGCTGGATATGGACTCGCGTGCCCGATCGCAAATCGGGAGCCGTGGATAGGGAATTTGATCCGAAGAACCCTCTCGAATTAGGAGCCGCATTCCTGTTCGGCGCGCTGTTCCTGGCGATGCTCATCGCCACGCATCTTGCGGTGACTTATCTAGGGAAGGCGGGGGTGTATTTCCTTGCCGGGTTGATGGGCATGACCGACGTGACCGCGTTCATCATGGGGATAACGGAATCGGCGGGCCGCGGCACGAGCCTGGGAGTAGCCTCGACGGCCATTCTTATCGCCGCCGCAAGCAACAACGTGATGAAGGGGGTCTATGCGTTCATGCTGTGCGATCGCAAGACGGGCGTGCAGAGCATTGCGTTGCTCGCCGCGCTGGCAGTGGCGGGCCTGGCTCCGCTGCTGTGGTTAGCGCGATGAATCAGCGGCTGACCTTCAGCACCCACGCGGGCTGCCGCATCAGGTCTTCGGGCATCTCTGGCAGTTCCACCGACACGCCGCCCTTCGCCGCCTGGAACTTCAGCGCCACTGGAGAACCGAGCAGCGTCACGGACTTCACTCCAGTGACGCTCTTTACATGAAAGCTGCGCCCTGGCCAGCGGGGCAGAATGGCATAGACGTTGTTCCCCTTGGATGTAAAGAAAGCCTCGATGCTCGCCTTGCCGGGCGCGGGTTTGGCGGCCAGTTTCGTAACGTCGTAGGAAGACTCGAATTCCTGGTTGTAATCGACCTTGGGCACCTCGCCTTCGCTCCACTGCCGTGTCTCTTTCCACGGACGCGTGCCATAGATGGCTTCGCCGTTCACTTTCAGCCAGTCGCCGATTTGAACCAGGCGCTCTTCCATGACAACGGGGATCGTGCCGTCCGCTGCCGGGCCGATGTCGAGCAGCAGGTTTCCGCCGCGGCTCACCAGGTCCACCAGCATGATCACCAGTTCGCGGCCCGTGTGGTAGTGCTCCAGCCGTTCGGCGCGGTTGTAGCCGTAGCTGAAGCCCATGCCGCGGCTCTCTTCCCAGGGATGATCCATGCCGCTCATGCCGGGCGTGTATTCGGTGGTCCAGTAGCCGCCATGTTTGTGCCGGCAGTCCTTTCCCCAGCGGTCATTGATCACTACCTCATCCTTCACCGGCGACTCATTGAAGAGCCAGGCGAGCAGTTCCGGGCTGTGCCATTCCGAAGAAGGCAGGTCCCATTCGCCGTCGCTGAAGATGATGGAAGGCTTGTAGTGGGTGACCAGGTCTTTGAACTGCGGCGTCATGTGCTCGCGAATGTAGCGCGGTTTGTCGGAAAGCCACAGCGGGTTGAACCATTCGTAGAGCGAGTAGTAGTAGCCCATGCGCAGGCCCTTGCGGCGCACCGCTTCGCTCAGGTCGCCCAGAAGGTCGCGCCTGGGTCCTGTCTCGACCGCATTCCACGGGCGGCCCCAGGTGGCGGAGGCCTCCTTGCTCGGCCAAAGAGCAAAGCCTTCATGGTGCTTCGAGGTCAGGGCTACGTATTTCGCGCCCGAGCGCGCGAACACATCCGCCCAATGGTCCGGATCAAACAACTCCGCGCGGAATTGTGAGGCGAAGTCCTGATACGGATAATCGGCTCCGTACATCTTTTGATGGAAGGCCCAGGTGCCGGTTTGAATGGCGTTCGCCTTGGGATCCTCTTTGCCGCCCATCATGGCATTCCAATACCATTCGGCGTATGCGAGTTTGCCGGGGATCACCGGCGCGTACGCCGGCACGGAATAGACTCCCCAGTGGATAAAAATGCCGAACTTGGCATCGGTAAACCAGGCCGGCGTGGGACGGCTGTCGATGGAGTCCCACGTGGGCTGATATTTCTGGGCCGGAAGGCTGAGCGCTGCCAGCGCAAACAGGGTGAGGAGTTGCTTCATGGGCATGAGATCGTTCTGAAGTTCATCATAGCCGCTAATTAATAGGCGCAAGACTTAGCGACAGGGCGTCACCGGGAGCAACTCGATCGCAGGGCCAGGGTAATCACTTGCGCAGCCAGGGCTCCAACTCCTCAATGATTACCGGCGAGAGGCATAGCTCAAAGCGCTCGTCCGTATGGAAGTCGAGAATCTGCTCCGGGGTTCCTCCGTAGTTTAGGGCCGACACATACACGTTGGTGTCCAAGACCACTCTCATCGCGCATCACGGTTAGCCTTTGACCGCATCCCTCTGCGCACTTCCTTCACGATTCGCGGCACTTCTTCTTCTTTGATGCCAAGAGCTGCTGCTCGTTGGCGAGCCTCGCGAATGATTTCTCGACGCCGCTGCTTTTCGTAAGTTCGCAGAGCTTCTCGCACGAGTTCGCTCATAGTGCGATTCTCCGATTTCGCAAGCTGCTCGGCGGCCCTGGCCTGGGCATCCGGCATTGAGATTGAGATCACTCTTCTATTGCTCATAGCTAAAGTATCCATGTGTGAATATGTATTACTTTGTAATGCAAGCGTTGTAGCAAGTCCCGGCAGGTTGTCAAGCGCAGCACGGGCTTCCTCACCGTCCGAGCGTCTTTGCCAGATACTCGACAATCACGTTCACCTCCGCATCGGACGCCTGCGCGCCGCGGGCCACCATGTTCTGCACCACCGTCCTCCATTCCTGAGCATTCATGCGCTGGCTGGTTACCACCTCCACGGAATGGCACCCCATGCCGCAGGTCTTGTTCACCAGGTCCTTAGCGCCTCCGGGCGGCAGCGTCACGGGGGCATATGCGCCGACTTGCGGCATGCCTTGCCGGGCGGCGGCGGCCGCGGCCACGGCTTTCGACACGGAGACAGGCAGCGGTTTGCGAGGAACGTCCGGCAGGGCAAAGGCCACCAGCGTGTTGCTCGTGCCGCCTCCGAGAAAGCCGCCGCCTCCTGCCGCCATCAACGTTACGTACTGACGGCCGTCGCGGCCCATGTAGGTGATAGGGCTCGTGTGGCCGCTGGCCTCGAGGTTCGCCTCCCAGAGCAATTTGCCTGTCTTCGAGGCAAAAGCGTGGAAGCGGGAATCGTTGGTCGCGGCGATGAACACCACGCCGCCGGCAGTGGCGATGCTCCCGCCGAGGCTCAGCGTGCCGGTATCATGGACGCCGATCGCCTCGAGAGCGTCGATCCGTCCCAGCGGGGACCGCCAGGCGATGTCGCCCGTGCCGAGGTTTACCGCAACCATCTCTCCGAACGGCGGATTCTGGCAGGGAATGTGGGTCTCCCGATTCCAGAAGCGGGCATAAGGCCCGTAGGCCGAAGCGCGCGCGTACCCATCGCCGCGCTTTTCCATGTGTCCCCATTGGGCCACGTTCATCACGTTGACGAACAGCATTCCCAGTTCCGGGTCCACGGACACTCCGCCCCAGTTTCCGCCGCCGAGCGTGCTGGGGAAAAAGAGCGCATTGCCCTCGAGCGGGAGCGGCGTGTAGGGCTCGCCAATCTTCATGTGATTTGTTTCAAACAATTCCTTGCAAAATCGTGCATGCTCGGGCGAGCGGTCGTACATCTCTTCGATGCGGAAGGTGTTCCTGGAAATCGGCGGCGGCTTCACGGGGAACGGCTGGGTCTTCGAGGTTACTTCACCCGGAATCGATGTTTGCGGAACCTTGCGTTCTTCCATGCCGTACACGGGCTCTCCCGTAACACGATCAAAGACGAACAGCAGACCCATCTTGGTGGTCTGCGCCACCGCGGGAATGACGCGCCCGCCGCGGCGGATATCAAACAACGCCGGCGGAGCCGCAAGGTCATAGTCCCAGATGTCGTGATGCACCAGTTGCTGATGCCATTTCTTCGCGCCGGTCCGCGCGTCCAGGGCGACCAGCGAGTTACCGTACAGGTTGTCGCCCACTCGGTCAGCGCCATAGAAATCAGAGGTGGGCGAACCGAGCGGCGCGTAGACGATGCCGCGCTTGACGTCCACGGTGAAGAAGCCCCATACGTTGGTTCCGGAGCGGTTCTTCCAGGCGTCTTTGGGCCACGTCTCCGCGCCCGGTTCGCCCGGATGCGGCACGGTGTGGAAGGTCCACAGCAGCTTCCCCGTCTTCGCATCCCAACCGCGAATGTCGCCATATGTGCCTGCCGAGGGAGCGCCTTCGCCGTTGCTGCTTCCCGTGATGACGACATCGCCAAACACGGCGGGCGGCGATTGGAGGGCGTAGCGGCCGTCTTTCAAGCCGTCCAATACGCCATTCTTCAGGTCTACGCGGCCCTCGTCCCCGAATCCCGGCGCTGGCTTGCCGGTGGTGACATCGAGGGCGAGCAACAGGTGGCCGTTGCCGGCGAATACGCGCGGATGCATTCCTTTTGCGCCCGGCCAGTAGGCCAGGCCGCGCAGCGCCATCGGCGAGGCGTCATACTTCCAAAGCAGTTCGCCGGTCTCGGGCACCAGCGCATAGACTCCGTCCGGCGCGGTGAAATACATCACACCGCCGATTAGAATGGGGATCGCCTCCGATCCGGGTTTGCCCGTACGGAATTTCCAGGCCGGCTTCAGGCGTTCGACATTGCCGGGGTGAATCTGGCGCAAAGGGGAGTAGCGCATGGCGCCGGGATCGTTTCCAAAGGACGGCCATTCGGACTGGGCGAACAGGGCCGCCGAGCATAGAATGAGAGCAAGAGATCGAATCACCCCACTACTCTAACTCGCCCGGGTCATCTCGGCCATAATCTACCCATGGATGGTCGTGTACTTCGGAGTCTGATGCTGCTGGCCGCAATCGCGGCGGTTGCCCCCGCGCAACCGCCGCCCGGCACAGTGGCGCACTATCGCATAATTGGCGTGACGGCCCCGCGCGCCTCGCTGGTCACATCGTTCACTCTCTCGCTCGGGCCGCGCGAGGAAGACCGGCAATGGGTCTCTCTAGCAGCCACGAAGGAGGACGGCGCCCAGTTCCGCGTTTGGCTGCTGAGCACGGGCGAACCCTCGCGCGCCGGCGCGGTCCGCTATCTGTTTCAAGAGGGGCGCGACGCCAAGCCCAGGGAATGTCGCAATGCGCTGAACGGCCGCGCCGTGCTTCCTTCCCAAGGCGATTGGGACCTGCTGCCCGCACCGGCGCTCAGCTTTCCCCAGGAGGTACACTATCTGGGACATCGCTACAGCCGGGAGTCGCTCGAACAGCAGACTCCTGCGCCGGCGCCCGCGGCGGACGTGGTATTGCTCCGGCCCGACCTTCTGATCGGCCCCGCCAGCAACACGAAGCAGAAGGACGAAACGCGCCGCTATGACGGCTCCGACTATGAACTGGTCCGGCTCACACGCGAGGATTACCGCCGCATGCGCGATGCCGGAATTACCTGCGTCCGCGTGGATGCGGAACAGGCGCCCTGGGCGGACGAACTCGGACTGTACTACTGGGGGGCCGGCAATAGCCTCCCCTTCCCGGAAGCGCTCTATCGCAGCCAATACCTCGGACCTGCGCTCTTCCTCGATGAACCGGCGGTGGGGACGCGGGATCACGCCGTACGGCCGCGTTTCGCCAAGGACGAAGCGTTTCGCAAGTCGATTACGCCGAAGGGAATGTTCGAGGAATTCCGGAAATATTATGACCATGCACTACGCGAGAGCGCTGCGCGGTCGCTGATCAAGGGTCTGCGCGCGCGGGCGGATGTGGACTTGGGCGACCTCGATTTTCCGCAAACGAACCTCTACACCTGGGAGACGATGGTCAGCACCGCGGCCTATCAGCTTTCGCGCGATGCGCGCGTGCCCAATGCGATGGTCTTCGAGCCGCCCGGCCGCATCGGCACGCGCCGGACACTGCCTGAAATGGATATGACTTACGGCGTTCAACTGCCGCCCGACGATCCGAAGGCGCTCGCGGACATCATCTTCGGCTTCCTTCGCGGGGCTGCCCGGCTCACCGGAAAGCAGTGGGGCACGAGCATCTATGGAGCTTTCGAGCGCGCGGACGCACCCTGGTGGCTGACGCACGCATACGACTTGGGCGCGACACGATTCTTCTTCTGGGACAACTATCAACTCGCCTGCGTCCCTTTCGGCGAGGTGCTCATGCTCTCCCGTCATTTAAGCGAATACGCGCGCGCTCATCCCCGTCCCGATCCCGGCCGGTTGCGGACCGCCGCGCAGACAGCCATCCTGCTGCCGCCGGGCTACGATCTGGGGCATGTGCAAACCGGCAAGGGAAGCATGTGGGGTGTTGGGGAACTGAACCTGGAGAGGAAGAATGCCTACGGCATTTCGTATCGCACGGTGATGACGAACTTCTTCACGGAGATCGAACGCTGTTTCAAACTCGGCGTTCCTTACGACCTGTTGTGGGATCTGTCCGGGGCGCCAGCCACTGGTTACCGGGAGATTGTCCGGATTCGAGAGGATGGGAAAGTGGAGGTGCGAGAGGCTGAGAGAGTGACTGTTCTCGACCACGCAAGAACCCCACCCAGAATCAGCGGAGCGCCGCCCAAACTGACGCTGACGCTTTCCTCGCACGCGGCAAACGGCGTAACGGAGGTAACGGCGCGCGCCAGGGTCGAAGAAACCTCGGCGGCTGTCTACTACACCTACGGTGCGGACAATGAAGGTATCTATCGCAACGCCATGGTGGCCTGGGAATTGTATGGCCCTGAGGAGCAGGATCAGATCGTGCTGGTGCCCGATCACCTCAAGCCAAACGTAGTGATGGACAAGTTAGGCGGAACAGTGGAAGTCCGGTTTTCTCTGCGCCGACCGGGCACGTACCGGCTGCGGGCGTCGACGGTGGATGTGGCGGGGCGCACAACCGTCGAGTGGATGCCCATCACGATAGGAGGACGGTGAGTGAAACGCAGGAGTTTTCTTGGAAGCGCGCTCGCGGCCTTCGCCGCGGGAGAACCTGGGCGGGTCGATAGCGACGGAATGCTGCTGCTCAACGGCAAGCGCACTTTTGTCCTCGGGCTATATCAACTTCCTCAGGGCACGGCCCCCTGGCGGCGGGCGGCGGATGCCGGATTCCATGTGGTGCACGCGGATCCGAAGCCGGACCAGTTGGCTCAGGCGCGCGCTCACAACATGCATGTCTGGCTCACCGTAGGCTCGAAGCGCAAACCGGAGGACGAGGCGCGCATCCGGAAATTCATCGGGCAGTGGAAACAGCATCCGGAAGTTCTGTTTTGGGAGACCGAGGATGAGCCTTCGTTCGTATGGAAAAAGCCGAGGGAAGTTCGCATCCCGTCTGAGATCATTCGCGAAACCTACCGCCTTGTCAAATCGGCGGACCCGGCGCGGCCGCTCTATCTGAACCACTCGCCTACCAACCTCGTGAGCACGCTGGCGCGCTACAACCCCGGCGGCGATTTCCTCGCGACAGATATATACCCCGTCATTCCGCGCGGAATCCGCGAACAGTACGCGCTGTGGCCGGACGGGCAGCAGGGTGACCTGCTCAACTCCACCATCTCGCAAGTGGGCGCCTATACGGACAAGATGCGCCAGGTGGCGGGTCCGGCGCGCGGCGTATGGATGGTGCTGCAAGGGTTCGCCTGGGAGATGTTGCGGGAAAAAGACCGCGATCCGAGGATGATCCGCTATCCAACGATGGCGGAGACACGCTTCATGGCTTTGCAGGCGATTGTCCACGGCGCAACCGGGCTGTTGTGGTGGGGCCTTTACCGCACGCCGCCGGAATCGGGATTGTGGGACAGCATCGCAGCCGTTGCCCGGGAGTTGAAGGGGCTTTCCGAAGAGTTGGCGGCCCGGCCGTTACGGGCCGGCGTCCAGATCGAGTATCACGACACCGGACACAGCCTCGATCGCGGGATCGAGTGGGTGCTCAAGCCATCAGCCAAGGGCAGCGTGCTCATCGCGGTCAACGCGGACAAGAATCCCGTGGAGGCCACCATGCGGCTGGGCGCGTGGCAGCGGAGGGAGTTGTTCGAGCCCTTCGGGGCGAGAGTGTTCCATCCGCAGGCATCCATCGCGCGGGGGCAAACCACCCATCCGGTACACTAGAACCTGATGCGCTGCTCGCAAATCGCTGTCATTGGCGCTCCCCTCGATCTCGGCGCCGGACGCCGCGGCGTGGACATGGGTCCTTCCGCCATCCGTGTGGCTAATCTCGGCACGCGCATCGCCGCTCTCGGCTACGAGGTGGAAGACTTGGGCAACGTGGAAGTGAAGCAGGCCGAAAGCATTCCCACCGGCGAATCCACGGCCCGTTATCTCGATGAGATTGCTTTTACCTGCAAACGCCTCGCGGCCCTGGTGGAAAAGACGCTCGCCTCGGGGAAAATGCCTCTTGTGCTCGGCGGCGATCATTCCGTTGCCATCGGTACCGTTTCCGGCCTGTCACGTCATTACCGGAAGCAGAAAAAATCCATCGGGCTGCTCTGGTTGGATGCACACGCCGATATGAACACTCCCGAAACCTCCCCCAGCGGGAATGTGCATGGCATGCCGCTGGCCTGCATCACCGGCTACGGTCCACACGAACTGACGCGGATCTACGGCTATGAGCCGAAGGTGGATGCGCGAAACGTCGTGCTGGTGGGCATTCGCGACGTGGACCAACTCGAGAAGCCGCACGTCAAGCAATCCGGCGTGCACGCGTTCACCATGCGCGACATCGATGAACGCGGGCTGCGCGCCGTGATGAAAGAAGCGATCGAGATCGCGTGCGCCGGCACCGAGGGCTTTCACCTTTCCTTCGACATGGATGCCGTCGACCCGCAAATCGCGCCCGGCGTCGGCACTCCCGTGCGCGGCGGCATTACGTACCGCGAAGCTCATCTCGCCATGGAGATCGTCAATGACTCCGGCCGCATGCTCTCCATGGAAATGGTGGAAGTGAACCCGGTCATCGATGAGCGCAACCGCACCGCCGAGCTTGCGGTGGAATTGACCATGTCCGCCATGGGCAAGAGGATCCTGTGAAACTACGCGTGGCTGTCATCTACGGCGGGCGAAGCGGCGAGCATGAGATTTCGCTGCGCTCCGCCAAGTCCATCATCGAGGCGCTCGACCCGGATCGCTATCACGTCCTGCATTACCTCATCTCAAAGGAAGGCCGCTGGTCTCCGAAACCCATTCAGCCCGAACCGGGCGCGAATGCTCACATCGATGTGGCGTTTCCCATCCTCCATGGCACGTTCGGCGAGGACGGCACAGTTCAGGGGCTGCTGGAACTCGCCGGGCTTCCCTACGTGGGCGCGGGCGTGTTCGCCTCCGCTGCCGCCATGGATAAAGACGCCATGAAACGCATATGCCGCGAGCGTGGTCTTCCCGTGGTGGAGTGCGTTGTGATGTCCTCCAACCGGCTCGACCCCGCGCTGCCTCCCCAACATTTTCCCTTTCCCATGTTCGTGAAGCCGGCCAATCTCGGATCGAGCGTCGGCATCTCGAAGGCCTCCAATCCTGAGGAACTCGCCGCCGCTCTTCAACTGGCCGCGCAGTTTGACCGCAAGGTGATTGTCGAACGCGCCATCATGGGGAAAGAACTCGAGTGCGCGGTCCTTGGCAACGAGGAACCGGAAGCCTCTCTGCCCTGCGAGATCCTGCCGTCCAGGGAATTCTACGATTACGAGGATAAGTACCTGCTCGATAAAGCGGAATGCATCATCCCCGCTGACCTTTCCGCTTCGGACACGGCCGAACTGCGGCGAATCGCCGTCGAAGCCTACAAGGCCGTGCAGTGCGAAGGCATGGCGCGCGTGGATTTCCTCTACGAAGCGGCCACCGGCAAACTCTATCTGAACGAGATCAACACTATCCCCGGCTTCACCTCCATCAGCATGTTCCCCAAGATGTGGGAGCACAGCGGGCTGCCCATGCCCAAACTGGTGGACAAACTGATCGAACTCGCCTTGGCCCGGCATGAGGCTCGCAAGAACCTGCGGTATTCCCTGTGATGCTCACGCTGCTTCCAGCCCTGCTTCTGTTCTTCGCCTCCGATGTCAGCGAACTCGACCATCTGCTCAAGAAATTCATCGATGTCTACGTAGCGGCTGATGAGAATGCGGCCGATCCGGTCAACCCGGAGCAGGCCATCTACCAGGGCGCCATTCCCGGCATGCTGCGCCGCCTCGATCCGCATTCCATCTTCTTCGATCCTGGCCAGTTCGAGCAGCTCAAGGAACTCGAAAAAAGCACCAAGAAGGGGTTTGGCAGCGTCGTCAGCGTGCTCCCCGGCCGCGTCATCTTTCTTCAAACGCTGCCCGGCACTCCGTCAGCGAAATCGGGGATCATGGCCGGCGACGAGATTGTTGCCATCAACAATATTCCCCTCTCGAGCCTCGACATGAATCAGCTGGTGCAGTTGCTCACCGAATCGCGCCAGCAGCAGGCCCGCGTCGATGTGCGCCGCGCCGGAAATGCCCGGCTGCTCTCCTTCGTCCTGACCCCGGAAGAAGTCGAATCCCCCGCCGTGGACCGCGCATTTCTCCTCAAACCGGGCGTAGGATTCGTGCGCATCACCAGCTTCGAGGCGGAAACCGGACCGCAACTCCAGCAAGCCATCGAGAAACTCGGCGGAGACAAATTGAAAGCGCTCGTCCTCGACCTGCGCAATAATCCAGGCGGAATCCTGCCCGCCGCGCTCGATGTCAACAGCCTCTTTCTCAAGCCCGGAACCAAGATCCTCACCATTCGCGGCCGCTCGAAGGAAACCGAAGAGGTGAAGGTTTCCGATAAAGCGAAACCGTACAACTTCCAGCTCGCCGTGCTCATCAATGGCCGCACGGCAAGCGCTTCGGAAATCGTCGCCGGCGCCATTCAGGATCACGATCGCGGGGTCGTGGTAGGCGAGCCGAGCTTCGGCAAGGGGCTGGTGCAGGGCGTGTATCCGCTCTCTTCTTCCACCGGTCTCGCGCTCACTACCGCCTATTACTACACCCCCAGCGGCCGTTCCATCCAGCATCCTCTTACGGGCGGCCAACTCGATGAAGTGACCCGCGCCAAGCAGCCAGAGTACAAGACGGACAAAGGCCGCATCGTGCGAGGAGGCGGCGGCATTCAGCCTGATGAAGTCATCTATCCGGAACCTTCGAACCGCTTCCGCGCCGTCGTCGACGCCACCGGCATTCTCACAACCTATGCCACCAGCTACCTGCTGAAGAACAAAGCCGGCCAAGATTTCGACGTCACTCCGGCGCTCCTCGACGACTTGAAAGTGTTCCTCTCGGAAAGCAAGATCCAGCCGGGTTTGAGCGAATGGTCGCGGGAGCGGGATTGGATCACCTCCCGGCTGAAGCAGGAAATTCTCAATCAGGCGGTCAGTGTCGCCAAGGGCGATGAGGTCGAGTTCGGGCGGGACCCGGTTGTGCGCGGGGGGCTGCGCCTGTTAGGGATAGAGTAATGCGCCAAAAGCCTGCCATGCTGGTGGTGGCGGCGGCCGTGCTGGGATTGATTGCGGCCGCTCCAAACAAGGATGATCTTCTCTGGCAATACCGGAACCGCGGGAAAGCCTTCTATGAAAACCCCACCACGCAACTGCAAGCGGTGGACGAATTCAAGAAGGCGCTCGACCTTGCGCCCAATTCCACCCGAGAACGTCTCAACTACGGCCTGGCGCTGCTGCGCGCGGGCAAGACGGCGGAGGCCGTCGCCGAACTCAAAAAGGTGCAGCAGCAGGACCCCGCGCTGCCGCATACGTGGTTCAATCTCGGCATCGTCTACAAGAAGGCCGGTGAGATGGAACAGGCCACCGCCATGTTCGAGCGCATGGCACAACTGGCGCTGGACGATGCCGTTACCCAATACAACCTTGGCGTTCTCTACAAGCTTCAGGACAAGCTGCCCGCCGCCATGGAGCGGTTCGAAAAGGCTGCGCGGTTGAATCCCAGCCTCGCCGCGCCTCACTTCCAGCTCTACAACGCGTACCGTCTTTCCGGCAAGCGCGAGGAAGCGATGAAGCAACTGGCGCAATTCCAGGCCCTCAAGAAAGCGCAGGAGACCTCCGGGAACACCGAGGACATGGAGTGGAACCAGTACGCCGAAATCTACGATCCCATTGACCCGTCCCTCTCCACCTTTGACGCGGCCGAATCCGCTCCGCCCCGGTTCACCAAACGCAAGATCGGTCCGGGCGTGTCCGGAGCGCAGGCCCTGGTTTGGAACTTCGATAACGACGCGCGTCCCGATCTCCTGGTGTGGGGCTCCTCCGGCGGAGGCCGCCTATATCGCGGCGGCGCCGCTCCCGTGCAGTCCGCGCTGCTTGCCTCCGGCCGGGCATTCTTCGCGGGCGATGCCGATAACGATGGCTTCGCCGATCTCTGCATGCTGACCGCCGCCAGCGCGGAGTTGCTGTGGAATCGCAAAGGCTCCCTCGAGAAGGCGCCGCATCCGCTCGCCGAGGGCGAGTTTTCGAAAGCCATCTGGGTCGATTACGATCACGATTACGATCTTGATCTGCTGCTGCTTGGCAGGAAAACCGTACTCTTGCGCAATCAGGGCAGCGGCGGGTTCGTGGACCGCACCGCCGACCTGCCATTTGTCAACGCCGAAGCCGTGGACGGCGTTTCCTTCCGCATGATTCCCGATAGCAAGTCGAACGATATCCTGATCGCTTATCGGGACAAATCCGCCGTCCTCTACCGCGACCGGCTGGCGGGGAAGTTCGAAGCCATTCCCATGCCCCTGATTCCCCCTGGCGCGGCGCGCCTGCGTGTATGGGATTGGAACCACGACGGCGCACTCGACCTCGCCTTCACGGCCGGAGGGAAACTGCATCTGCTGGCTAACCAGCACGGCGGCTGGAAGGAGCAGGCCGCCCCCGCCGTGGCCGATGCGGCGTTCTGCGACTTCAACAACCTGGCAGTGACCGAGCTTTGCGCCGGCGGCCAGGTCTACCCGCTGGCCGGCGCGTCACGCAAAATGGAAGGCCTCGATACCCCCATCGCCATCGCCGACTTCAACGCGGACGGCCGCGCCGATGCCGTCTCCGCCGATGCCTCGGGAACCTGGCTTCACGAAAACGCGACGCCGGCAAAAAACCGCTGGTTCAGCGTGAGGCTCGACGGCGTCAAGAATCTGAAGCTCGCCACGGGATCCGAGGTGGAAATCAAGGCGGGCCGCCGCTACCAGAAGAAACTCTATGAAGGATATCCGCTCCAGTTCGGCATGCGCGGCTATCCCCTCATCGACACGGTACGCATCACGTGGCCGAACGGGCTCATCCAGAACGAACCCAAGCAGGCCGTAAGCCGCATCGCGGAATACAAGGAAGCGCAGCGTCTCTCGGGCAGTTGCCCCATGATCTACACCTGGAACGGCCGCGAGTTTTCCTTCCTCACCGATGTGCTCGGCGTCGCCCCGCTGGGCGCGAGTTCCGGTGACGGCAAGTACTTCCCCACCGATCACGACGAGTACGTTTCCATTCCAGGAGAGGCGCTCCAGGTTCGCGATGGATACTACGATCTCCGCATCACGGAGGAACTGGGCGAGGTCACTTATCTCGATCACCTGAAGCTGATTACCGTAGACCATCCGGCCGACACTGAAATCTATTCGAACGACAAATGGAAATCGCCGCCGTACCCCGATTTCCGGCTCTATCAGACCCAGCGCCGCCTCTATCCTCTGCGCGCAAGGGATGGCAAGGGGACGGATGTGCTCGCCCGCATCCGCGCGCTCGACCGGGTTTATGCGGATACCTTCCGCCGCACGATGAGGAACACGGCGGAAACCCATTCCATCGAACTTGATTTCGGACCTGCCGCTCCCAATCAGGGCGCATTCCTCGTCCTCACCGGCTGGGTGGATTGGGCCGATGGAAGCACGTTCCTCAAGCAATCCCAGGAGCCCGGCAAAGCCCTCACTCCACCCTACCTGCAAGTCCGCGGCCGCAACGGCGAATGGCGCACCGTCATCGAAGACATGGGGATCCCGTCGGGCAAAACCAAGACCATCGCTGTCGATCTCTCCGGCAAGTTCCTCTCCTCCTCGCGCGAAATCCGGATTGTCACCAACCTGTGCGTCTATTGGGACGAAATCTTCCTTGGCGTCGAGACCGCGCAGCCACGGGTTCAACTGCGGCACATCGCCGCCGCCCGGGCGGACCTCGATTTCCACGGGTTCTCCAAACCCCTTATTCATCCGGAACGCCGCCAGCCGGAAATGTTCTTTTACAACCCCGCCGGTTCCACTTCTTCCTGGAATCCCACACCCGGCCGCTACACGCGCTACGGCGACGTGAAAGCGTTGATCGGGAGCGTTGATGATATGTTTGTCATTATGGGCTCCGGGGATGAATTGCGTGTCCGATTTTCCGCGCCCGCGCCGCCGCCCCAGGGGTGGAAGCGCGATTTCCTCCTCTATGTGGATGGATGGGCCAAGGATAGCGATGCGAACACGGCGTACTCCCAATCAGTGGAACCGCTGCCATTCCACGGCATGACCCAATATCCTTACGCCGCACCGGAGCGCTACCCCGAGGATGCGGCGCACAATGCATACCGCGAGGTTTATAACACGCGCCCCGCGCTGCGGCTGTTGCGATCGATTGCGCCATGAATTCACGCTGGTTCCCGGTTCTCACCGTTCTTCTGCTGCTCAACGTGGCTTACGTCGCTGCGCTGCCTTCAGCCACCATCTTCTATGTCGCAAGCGTTCTGCTTCATCTCGTGCTCGGCGTAGTGTTTGTCGCCGTGCTGTGGCGCTCCCGCCCGGCAACATTGCGATTCAGCGGCGCGGCGCTCACAGGCCTGTACCTCATGGTGCGCGGCGCCACCACCGATCAGCGCTGGTGGCTCTATGCCCATGTCGTGCTCGGCTTTGCCGCAATGGTGTGGCTTTGGTTCGCGCTTCGGAAGCAGATGCCGAGTCTCGGCCGCGCCATGCCGGTGTGCCTGGCGATTCTCGCCCTCGCCGCCGGCTCGCGTCTCATGCCGCAGCGCGCCCAGCAGATCGTGAACACGGGTGAGGCGCCTGTCACCATGCAGGGCGAGGGCGAAGGTCCCAGCGGCCATTTCTGGCCATCCTCCTCGCGCACCAATGTCGGACTGGTCCCCTCCAGCTACTTCATGGATTCCGAACACTGCGGGTCCTGCCACAAGGACGTTTACGAGCAGTGGAAGGGGTCCATGCACCATTTCGCCAGTTTCAACAACCAGTTCTACCGCAAGTCCATCGAATACATGCAGTCGGTTCAGGGGACCACCAAGCCAAGCCGCTGGTGCGCCGGATGCCATGACCATGCCCTGTTCTTCAACGGCAGGTGGGAGAAGCCCATCAAGGATCAAATCGACACCCCCGAGGCGCATATCGGCCTCTCCTGTGTTTCCTGCCACTCCATCGTCAAGGTGCACAACACGATGGGGAATGCTTCCTTCACGCTCGACTACAACTGGCTGCACAAGATTGCGGCGAGCAGGAATCCCTATATCCAGCACTTTGAAAAGTTCGTCACCTATCTCAACCCGGAGCCGCATCGCCGCACCTTCCTCAAGCCTCTCCACCGCGATTCCGCCGAATTCTGCTCCGCCTGCCACAAGGTTCACCTGGATGTGCCGGTGAACAACTACCGTTGGGTTCGCGGATTCAACGACTACGACAACTGGCAGGCGAGCGGCGTTTCCGGGCGCGGCGCACGATCTTTCTACTACCCCCCAAAAAGCCTCACCTGCACGAATTGCCACATGCCGGAAGTGAAATCGAACGATCCCGGCAGCCGCAACGGCATGGTGCATAATCACCGTTTCCCGGGCGCAAACACCGCGGTGCCCTACGTCAACGGGGACGAAGAGCAGTTGGCGACAACCCGGAAGTTTTTGGAATCCGGCTTCATCACCGTGGATATCTTCTCCGCCAGTCCGGTGGAAACCTCGCCGCGAGAAATGCAGATGGTGCGCCGCGCCGGAGAAGCCGCGCCCACCGCATTGACCACCTTCGCCGTGGGTGAGGAAGCCGAAGCCAGCGGGCCCGTCGTACTGCGGGAAGTGGGCCGGGTTGCCGCACCGCTCGACAAAGCGGGAGTGAAGTTTCAGCCCGGGGAAACCGTGCGCGTCGATGTTGTTGTACGCACGAAATTGATTGGCCATTTCTTCCCCGGCGGCACCGTCGACGCCTTCGACATCTGGCTGGAACTCGACGGCAAGGACGCCACCGGACGCCAGATTTTCTGGAGCGGCTGCGTCGAGGATGAGGGCCGCGGACCGGTGGAAAAAGGCGCTCACTTCTATCGCTCCCTGCAACTCGACGGCGACGGCAATCCCATCAACAAGCGCAACGCCTGGCAGACGCGCAGCGTGCTTTACGTGCGCATGATTCCCCCGGGCGCGGCCGATACGGCACACTACCGCGTCCACATCCCGAAAGATGCCAGGGGCCCCATCACGCTGAAGGCGAAATTGAACTACCGCAAGTTCTCCTGGTATTACACGCAATTCGCCTATGCCGGACAGCCGAAGCCCGGGCAGGATGCGAACCTCGTCAATCTGGAACACGACAGCCGCCAATTCACCTTCGAGCCGGCGAACATTCCTTCCAATGTTTCCAGCAAGATCAAGGACCGCATTCCTGATCTGCCCATCATCGTCCTCGCCAAAGCCGAAGCGAAACTCGACCTTGCCGCCCCCGGAGAAAAGACCGAATGGAAGCAGGCGGTCCGCGGCGAAGACTACGAACGCTGGAACGACTGGGGAATCGGCATGCTGCTTCAGGGCGACCTCAAAGGGGCCGAGTACGCGTTCCATAAAGTGATGGAAGCCAAACCGGACTACGCCGATGGACCCCTGAACGTGGCCCGCGCCCTCATTCAGGAAGGCGAAACCGACGCAGCTAGGCCGCTGCTCGGGAAGGCGCTCTCCATCAATCCCAAACTGGCGCGCATCCATTTCTTCCAGGCCATGGTGGAGAAGTCCGATGGCAACTATGACGCCGCCATCACGCATCTGAGAGAAGCCGCCGCGCAGTATCCGGAAGACCGCGTGGTGCTCAACCAGCTTGGCCGTCTGTATTTCCTCAAGCGGCAGTATGCCCAGGCCGTCCAGGCCCTCGAAGGCGTGCTGCGCATAGACCCGGAAGACCTTCAGGCGCACTACAACCTGATGCTGTGTTATCGCGGCTTAAATAATCCGGCAAAGGCGGACCTCCACGCCAGGCTGTTCCAGCGATTCAAAGCCAACGAGGCCGCCCAGACCATCACCGCCAGGCCCCGCCAGTTGAATCCTGAGGACAACAACGAAAGGCAGATGATTCACGATCACGAAAGTGTGCCCTTGAAGGTGTCCGGAACATGAAGCCCGCCGCCTGGTTTTTCTTCGCCGCCTGCCTGCTCAGCGCCCAGGTGAAATTCACCGATATCACGCGCCAGGCGGGCCTCCGCTTTGTGCACAACAATGGGAATTCCGGAAAGAAATGGCTGCCGGAAACGCTCGGCTCGGGATGCGCCTTCCTCGATGTGGACGGCGATGGATGGCAGGACATCCTGCTGATTAACGGCAAGAACTGGACGCCAAGGCCCCCCAAAACAACGCACAAGCTGTACCGCAACAACCGCAACGGCACATTCACCGACATCACCGCGGGCAGCGGACTCGACGTGGAGATGTACGGCATGGGCGTCGCCGTCAGCGATTACGACAACGACGGCCGCGAAGATGTCTACATCACCGCGCTCGAAGGCGACCGCCTCTTCCACAACGAAGGCAACGGGAAGTTTCGTGACGTTACGAAAACCTCCGGCATCAGCAATGCCAACTTCGGCGCCAGCGCCGCGTGGTTCGATTACGACCGCGACGGCAGGATCGATCTGGTGGTTGCCAATTACGTCCAGTGGAGCCCGAAGCAGGATCTGTGGTGCTCGCTCGATGGGGCCACGAAATCCTACTGCACGCCGGAGTCCTACAAGGGGGTCCCCCCGAAGCTGTTTCACAATCTCGGCGGCGGCAGGTTCGAAGACGTCAGCCAGAAGGCCGGCATCGCCGACCCCAGAAGCAAATCGCTTGGAATCGCCGTGGTGGACTTCGATTCCGACGGCTGGCCCGATCTGTTCATCGCCAACGACACGCAGCCGAACAAGCTCTACCGCAACAATCGCAATGGCACGTTTACCGAGACAGGATTGACGGCCGGCGTCGCGTTCGGGGAAGACGGAGTCGCCCGCGGAGCCATGGGCACGGACGCCGCCGATTATGACGGCTCCGGCCGGCCTCACCTTCTGGTGGGCAACTTCGCCAATCAGATGCTCGGCCTGTACCACAACGAGGGCAACGGCCTATTCGTGGATGAAGCGCCGCGTTCCACCGTGGGCCGCTCCAGCCTGCTCAGCCTCACCTTCGGCGCCTTCTTCTTCGATTTCGATCTCGACGGCCGCCTCGACATCTTCTGCGCCAACGGCCACCTCGACCCCGAAATTGAACGCGTGCAGCCGAAGGTGAAATACCGCCAGCCTCCGCTGCTGTTTCGCAACCTGGGCAAAGGCCAATTCGAGAACGCCTCAACCAGCGCCGGCGCTGATTTTTCGAAGCCCATGGTGGCTCGCGGAGCCGCCTATGCGGACATCGACCATGACGGCGACCTCGATGTTCTCATCACGGACAACGCCGGTCCGGCCGTGCTGCTACGCAACGACGGCGGAAACAGGAATCACTGGCTGCGCGTGAAACTCACTGGGACGAAATCCAACCGCGACGGAATCGGGGCGGTGGTGCGTGTCAAGACGCCCGGTGGGACCCAGGTCCGGACGGTGCACAGCGGCTCGAGTTACTGCTCGCAGAGCGAACTCGCCCTCACCTTCGGCCTCGGGCAGGAGCCCCATGTGAACCAGGTGGAGATCGTCTGGCCCAGCGGCACAGTGCAGCGGATCGCATCCCCAAAAACGGACCAGGTACTCGAAGTTATCGAATCCCGATGAGACAATAAGATCCATGCGAGTCGTCCTGGAAATCTTGGATGGGCCTCTGCTGGGCCGCACCGTGGAGTTGAATCCAGGCCAGTCGGTGTCCGTCGGCCGGACGGCGAAGTCGCAACTGATGCTCCCGCACGATAGTTTCCTTTCCGGCATTCATTTCCAGATTGAATGCACCGAAGCCGGCGCCATGGTGAAGGACTGCAACAGCAGCAACGGGACTTGGGTGAACGGCAACAAGATCCTGAACCAGCCGCTTACGGATGGCGACCAGGTGGCCGCTGGACAAACTCGCTTCAAGATTCATCTGGCGGAGGCGCCGCAAACTCCCGAAGAGCACCGCCGCACCTCCACCGTCCTGTTCGCCGCTCCCAAGGTCGAAGAGTTGCAGGCTTTCGCAGCACAGCAGAAAGTGGAGGTCTCCACCCTCACACCCGTGCAACAGGCCGCCGTCAAATACCTGCAACTGCGTCCCGCCCCGCTCTACGCCATCCTCAACTCCAACATCGACGAACGCGTCCCTCACCTGCTGATCACCTCGGGCGAAGTCTACCAGTTCCTTTCCGAGGGCCTGACCCTCGGCGACCAGATGCCCCCAGGCGTCTACCTCGTCTACCTGCCGGCCACATCACCCCTGCTCCCCAGACTGGTGGCCGAGGGATGGGGTCAGCATTGGACGCTCTTCTTCACCTGCAACCACCCCTTCGGCGAGGTAAGACAGCATCTGCGGCAGTTCCTCATCATGCAGACGGAGGAAGGCAAGCGATTTTTCTTCCGCTACTACGATCCGCGCCTGCTGCAATATCTGCTCCCCTCCTGCTCGCCGCGCGAGATCACACAACTGTTCGGCCCCATCCAAAGCTTCCTTATGGAGGATGCAAGCGATCCGGCGAATCTGCTGGAAATGATGGTTTCCCCGCAGGGTTTGATGGGTAAAGTGGTCAAACTGGGGTAGCGCCTACTGTTTCTCGTAAACGACGACACTGCCGGGTAGGGCCTTGCCCTTTTCGTCGAAACTGGAGCCGGTCATGGTGAGCGTGCGGCCATCCGCGGATATGTTGTAGGTTGTCTTGCTTGCCAGAACGCCCTTGCGCTTGATGGTGACTTCAATGGAACGGCCGCTGATCGCCTTGGCGGTGTTCTCCATACCGCTGATCAAACCGCGGCCGGACCATGTGTATGGCTTGCCGTCGAACGTCATCACCCCGGTGGTTTCCGAATCGGGTATGACGAACTTCAGCGAGTTGGCGCCCGCTGGCTCGAAACGGATGATCGCGGGATCGCTGCGGCGCCTCGAAACCAATTGCCAAGTCCCGGCAAGCCCTCCGGATTCGCCGGACGTCCTGTTGTAGGCTCCCGTCCAGGTGGCCGTCTTCCCGTCCGACGTCTTGTTTTCGATACGCTCTGTCAGCGATTTTCCGTCGGCGGAGAGTTCGATTCTTCTGATGTTGATTAACTTCTTGTCATTGTCAAACAGTGAACGCTCGAACTGGGTGGCGCCGAGTTTTTTCCAGGCGATCGCACTACGGGAGTCGTCGATAGGGTGTGGCTTGCCGTCGAACTCGACTTTTTGCACGACAGGGTTCGCGATGGCTCCACGCAGTTCATCGAGTCCGCCGGAGGGCGAACCACGAAAACGCAGAGTCGCCCCCGCCCCGCTGCCGAATTTGTGTTTGGATTCGTTCTCCTTCCAGGAGCCGGCGAAGTTCTTTATCAGGTTTGCGGGAATAGTGGATTGGGCGTGCGCAAGGAAGGCTATCGCCAGGAAAAGGGCAATTCGTGTAGCTAACTGTAGCAGCTTCATGACGAGCGATTATAGGTTTGCGATTTTTTGGCGTCAATGGCTTGGCCCCGGCGCACCAAACCATCTTGACCCGGCATCACGGGAAAGGCGAGTATGGGAAAGTCCCGTGAGCCAACAGATGATTCCTCAATACAAAGCTCTCTTGGCGTTCCTCATCATCACCGCCGCCGCAACCTCCACCTTCCTATGGGTGACACGGAATACCGGCAACAAAAAGCCCCTGAACCCGGAGGCCGTCTCTAAACTCCGGAGTCGTTTCGCTATCACTTGTGTGCTTCTGCTGGGCGCCGCTCTCGCTCTCACCCTTCCCCATTTGCCCTACCCGCGAGGCTCCGAAATTCCGGACAACGTGGTCTTTGTTGCGGCGAAACAATTCGCGTTTGGGCTTTCGGAAACCCCGATCGCGAATGACGCGCAGTGGGAGGCGGCCAGCCAGGGACCCGCTGTCCGCATCCCGGCCAACCGGTTGGTGGAATTCCGCGTCACCAGTCTTGACGTCAACCACGGTTTTGGCGTGTACAGTCCCGGTGGAACCCTGCTTGCGCAGACGCAGGCCATGCCGGGCTACGTCAACCGCCTGCGGTTGCGCCTCCGGGATCCGGGACGCTACCCGGTCCTCTGCCTGGAACTGTGCGGGATGGAGCATCACAGCATGCGGGGTGTGTTCGAAGTCATTCCACAGGACAAGGACTGACCCTATGTCTACCTCCAACCCCGCGGCCGAGTCCCGCCTTCGCAGGAACACATTGCTGTGGGCGCTCATCGCCATGGCGCTCTTCCTGGCGTCCACTTTAATCGGATTGTTCCTCCGCCTGTTTCAAGGCAACGCTTTTCCCGCAGTGGAGCCAGTCTGGTTCTATTCGGCGCTCACGCTTCACGCTTTGATCATGGTAGGCGCGTGGTTCCTGGGCAGCATGGCCGGAGTCCACTACCTTCTTTCCCGTTACGTGCGCCCAAGTTCCGCCGTTTCCGAACTCGCCATGGGCGGCAGCGTGGCCGGCGTGCTTCTGATTTCCATCAGTACCATGCTGGGTAAATTCGGAGTGGGCTGGTACTTTCTGTTTCCCTTGCCGCTCTATCCGAACGGCGTCTGGCAACCTTGGGCCACCGTCGTGTTCTTCGTGGGCCTGGCCATTCTTGCTGTTTTCTGGCTTGCCTGGGTGCTCGATCTGCTTCGCGCCATCGCGCGGCGTTACACTCTCTCGACGGCGCTCGGCTGGCATATCCTGCGCGGAGCGAAGGAACCGGAAGTCCCACCGCTGGTTCTCATCACCACCGTGAGCCTGGTGGTTGTCACCGCGGCTCTGGTGGCCGCCGCCCTTGTCCTGCTGTTGTTCCTTCTGCATTGGTCCGGCCGCGCGAACATGGATGCGCTGCTGATGAAGAATCTCACGTTCTTATTCGGGCACATTATTGTCAACATCACTCTTTACCTGGGAGTGGCCATCCTCTATGAAATGCTGCCGGCGTTCGCCGGCCGGCCGTGGAAGACATCCAAGCTGGTTGCCTTCGCCTGGAACGCTGTCCTGTTGCTGGTCCTGTTTGCCTACCTCCACCACCTTTACATGGACTTCGCGCAACCGCGCTGGGTGCAGGTGGTGGGTCAAACCGCTTCTTACTTTCTATCCTTGCCCGCCGCCGCGGTCACCATCTTCGGCGTCCTCGCTCTCATCTACCGGTCTGGTTTTCGATGGACAATGGCCTCGAGGCTCCTGGTCTGCGGGGTCCTGGGCTGGGCGATCGGCGGTATCGCGGCGGTTGTTGACGCCACCGTGGCGGTCAATTCCGTCTTCCATAACACTCTTTGGGTTCCGGCTCACTTCCATACTTACTATCTGATGGGCGTTGTCTTGATGGTTCTCGCGTTCTTCGATCATCTGAGCCGGGAACTGACGGGCTCAGACGCGGATGTCCCCGCGGCCGGTTGGACTCTGAGTCTGCTGCTGTTGGGCGGTTACGGATTCCTGGCGATGTTCTACTACGGAGGCGCCACCAGCGTTCCGCGGCGTTTTGCCACCTATCCGGAGGAGACGCTGCAAGGCGTGATCCAGGCGCGTGTGGCAGCGGCGTTCGTCGTGCTGTTGTTCGCCGCGCTGCTGGTCTATCTGTCGCGGACCGCCGCCCGCTGTCTGCGCGCGGTTGCACTTTGCAGGAGCTCATCATGACTTTCCTGCGCATGGCGGCATGTCTGGCAGCGGGCCTCGCCACGTTGTGGGGACAATCGTTGGATGGCAGTTTCAACCAGCCCCCCAACGAGGATCTGTATCTCTACCATTCCGTGCCGGACATTCTGATACAACCGGCGGGAAAGCCGGCCATGCCGCTTTCCGAACTTTGGCGGGACCGGCCATTACTCATCACCATGGTGTTCACCCGCTGCGCCGGCGTTTGCTATCCGTTTCTTCGTTCGCTACGCTCGGCGGCGGAGTCGGCCGTCAAACCGCCATCGGGCTATCGCATTCTTGTGCTCAGCTTCGATTCCCGCGACACTGCCGCTGACATGAAGGCCGCCGCAGCCGGCATCGGAGCCGCGGGGGAAGATCGCTGGATTTTCGCGACCGCGGCCGAGGAGAGTATCGGCCGTCTCTCAAAGGCAACCGGGTTCTGGTTCCGTTGGGACGGGAACAGGCGCCAGTTCGATCACCCTGCCGTGTTGCTGGCCGTGAATCATGGCCGCCTGGTGCGCCTCTTTGCGGGAGGGCGCATCTCGACGGAGTCTCTAGGCTCCGTGTTGCGCGACCTCGATGGCGGGTTTGTGCCTTCCTATCCCCTGGCGGACAAGACTTCCTTCCGATGCTTCCAGTACAACGCGGCCACCGGGAGGTACTCGCTGGATTGGGGCGCAATGCTGCTGGTTCTTCCCGGTACGCTTGCGTTCCTCGCCGCGCTGCTCACTTTCCGCCCCTGGCGCCGGAGATGCGCACGCGCCCCGTTCCAGGCGACCTGAGCGGCGCGCTACGGGTCGAGCAGCCCGCGCACCACAAAGACCGACATCTGGCCACGTGTATTCGTATCGTCGGGACAATACTTCCAGAAATCATTGCCCCGCCCAATACCCCGGCCGCGCGCGCACCGTCAGCCCCGCACGCCCCCTCACCATAACCCGCAAATCGTGATACCCCGGCGCGCCGCTCGGAGGGGTGAAGCTCAACAGGTACTGATTGTGCAGATCTTCGCCCACCTTCAGAAACATCTCCTCCAGCGCCTTTAGCCGCAGGAACGAGAACCGCGCCCCGCCAGTGGCCTTCGTCAGCGCGTCCGCCGTGTTCGTCTGCCCCAGCCGGGAGAGTTCCACCAGCGCCGTAATCAGACTGCCTCCCCCCGGCTCATACACCCTTGGGCGCGTATCCTCCCTATCCTCCTCGCGCTTCTTGCCGAAACGCTCGTCCCCGCGCGACGTAAACGCGGTCAAATACACGGAAAATGACACCGAATAAATCGTGACATTGGTCCGCGCGGCTGCCTCCAGCGCCTGGTCGAGCTTCGTTTCCGAACCGCGGTCCCTGGTCTCGCCCACCACAATCAGCACCTTCCTCTGCCGCTCGCCGCGCTGCCCCAGCAGATGCAGCCCCTCCGCAACTGCATCGAGCATCCGTGCGCCGGATCCGTCCGGCCTCATTGCGCGGATCGCGTCCGTGAACCGCGCCTGGTCGGGGGTGAACTCCTGGCGAAGCGTCAGGTGGTCCGAGTATGTAAGCAATGCAGCCGCTCCACCTTCTCCGGCAATCAGCGGCAGCATGAGGCTCCCGATCTTCATCACCTTCGCCAATGCCGGGCCGGATTCGCGATTGGTCTGCACGCACAGAACCACCGATACGGGCTGGTTCGTCACCTCGATTTCATGTTTCACCGGCGTGTTCCCGTCATAGAGAACGAAATCCCCGTTTTCGAGACCGGCGTACGGCTTGCCGGATGAATCCGTCACCGTGGCGGGGACCAGCACCAGCGGAACCGTGGTGCGAATGCGGACTTCCGGCTGCTGCGCCTCGAGCGCCAGGCCGAGAAGCAAAGCAAGCAGCATGGGCATTAGGACGGGCAGCCCGTAAGCACGGTTTCGCTGTTGTTCAACATGAAGGCGCCAGGTCCGGGCCAGCAGAAGCAGCCGTGCTGACTATCGCGTCAGTATCTCCCGCAAGATCCGCCCGTCTACCTTCCCCATTTCCACTCCCAGTAACGCCGCCAGCGTCGGCGCAACGTCGATATTCCGGATGCGGTCCAACACCGCGCCCTTGCGGATTCCGTATCCCGAGGCAAGAAAGATCGCGTCCATCTCGGGGTCGCTCGAAGCATAGCCGTGCCCGCCGCCTTGACTCGGCCGTGTCACCACGCTTCCTCCCGTTCGCCCTCCGCCAAACGCATAGCCCGATTTGGCGAACAGCACCAACCGGGGAGACTGCGGATCCTTGTCCGGGTCGGGAAGCCCCAATACGGCGTAATCTTGCGGGCCCGCCATGCGGTCCACGCCCTCGGCGTTTTCGAACACTTTGCCAACCGCCGCCGCGTCCCCGCGTTCACAGTAGACCAGCGCGGAGCCGCCCTCCGGCAGCACGAATGCCTTCGCACCCAGCCCCGCCGTTTCCAGCATGGCGGCGGCCTGAATCTGTTTCGTATACGCCTTGAATCCGTGATCGGAAACCACCACCACGGTGCTCTTCTCCGCCATCCCGGCCTCTCGAACCGCCTCCAGGATCCGCTTCACCTGAGAGTCGAGGAAAGCCATCGCCACCGTCCCCGCCAGTGTTCGTGGACCGTAGGTGTGGTGCGTGCTGTCGAGCGTCAACAGGTGAAACAGCAACAGGTTCGGCTTGTGTTTCCGGATGATATGCGCCGCGGCGCTCGTCCACACCTCGTCACGCCAGACGATGATGCGCTTCCCGAACTCGTCGATGTCCGGCTTGCTCACCATGCCCCGCTCCATCATCTCGCGCTCGATCAAACCATCGGCGGATGGAACCTCGGGGAACGCGAACATGATACCCGGCGCCTTGTGGATGGCCACCCAATCCACCTGCGCCGTCGTCAAACCGGCACGGTGCGCCGCGTCGTACACGGTCACCGCCCGCACCATCTTGTCCTTGTCGATCCAGGGTTCCACCTTGCGCCGCTCCCCGGCGCCTTCGCGCACGATGGTGCCATTGGCCAGCACGCCGTGCCTGGCCGCAGCCACTCCAGTAACCATCGCCGTGTGGTTCGGCCACGTCACTGTCGGATTCACCGTTGTCATGCGTCGAGCCGTTGCACCCTCTTCCATCAACTTGTGCAGCGTGGGTACCGGCAATTTCGGATCTTCCAGCGCGTATGCCGGAAATCCGTCCAGGCTGATCAACACCACCATTCGGTCGCGCGCGGGAGTTTGCGCAAAGGCCGTTCGCGCGCATAGCAGCGACGCGGCAAGCAGGGCAGCTGTGTAGATTTGCATCTCGCTGTTTAGAGTACCTTATCCAGTTCGTTCGCCAGTTCCTCGTAGGTCATCTTGCCCGGGTGGTACATGCGAACCATCCCCTTACGGTCCAGCAAAACCAGCGTCGGCGTGGTGCTGGCGCCGTATGTCTTGAAGTTCTCCTCGCTCACCGGAACCGGCATATCGAATAGCCCCGAATACTGTTCCCGGCGGATCTTGTCGATGTAGCGCTTCTCCGCTTCCGGTGTCGCGTCCTCGCCTTTCGCGGCGTAACCGTAGTAGCGTGTCGGACCGTAGATCACCAGTCCCTTCGATTCATACTTGTCGCGAAGCTGGGCAAGTATCGGCGACTGGTACTTGCAATCCGGGCACCAGTGCGCCCAGAAGAACAGCAGCACCACCTTCCCCTTCAGTTCCGAAAGCGCGGGAGGCCGCTGCTTCCCAAGCCAGTCATTCCTTTCAAGCGGCGGCGGCGCTGTCCCCGTCAGGCTCAGCAGGTTGATGTTCTTCTGAATGCGCGCGCGGATGGATGTGTCGTGCCACCTCGCCAGTTCCTTCTTGAGAAACGATACTCCTTCGCTGCGTTGACCGCGGCCGGCAAGAATGTTGGCCTGCACCTCGATGGATGCGCCCAGCGCCGTCGGCAGACGCGTCTCGTCATCAATCTTCCGTGTCTGAAGCATCTCGAGGCACATGCGGCGGGTATCTTCGGCGTACTTCTCTGCCTGGTCGTAACGCTTCTGCGCCAGCGCGCCCCTTCCCATCCAGGAATGCGCCTCGAGCATCTCCGGCGTCACTCCCTTCTTTCCACGGTAGTCCGCTATCAGTTTCCCGGCTGCCGGAAAATCATCCTTGGCGATGGCGGCCCGAACATCGGCGACAAGCGCGCCAAGCGCCGCGGATTGCAGCGCCAGGGCGAGGAAGACAACCTTCATTTCACAAGGATAGCAGCCGGACCGCGGGTCAGAAGGCACCAGATGGCCCATCCCATCACCGGAAATGCAGCCGCCAGCGCGAACGCCGCCGGGTAGGCGTGCGCGTCGAACAGACGCCCGAACCACGGCATCGTCAGCGCCACCAAAGCCGACCACGACCCCGCCCCCAATCCCGCCAGAAATCCGGCATGGTCGCTCGAATACGCGCTGGTGGCATACGCCACGCTGATGATGACAAATCCTCCGGCAATGAACATCGCAAAAAACAACAATCCCATCAACGCCGCCACGGATTTCGCGTATGCGCCCAAGGCGAGCGGAAGACTCAACATCATCAGCAGGAAGTACACCCGTCGAAAGGCGCGCATGGAGCCTTCCGCGCGCAAGCCGTGACGGTCCGCCTGCCAGCCCCAGAAGAAGTAGCCCACCTCCCAACCAAGCGGCGGAATCCACAACAACTTCCCGATGTCCGCCTGCGACAAACCCATCGGCGAGCCGAGGTACAAGGCCGCGTTGTAGAGCACAAAGGCAAGAGGCAGTCCTCCGAGCGCATAGGTAGCCATGAAGCTCCACAGCTTGGAATCAAGCAAACTCGGATGCGCCAGACCCGTATCGCTAATCGCCTTGCGCCGGCGGATGTCTTCCCGGCGGCTGACGATACTCCACCATCCGAGCCACAATACTCCCACAAACCCCGTAAACCAGAACGCGCCCCGCCAGCCCCACCACAACGCGATAGGCGTCACGATGATCGGCGTAATCACCGCGCCCAGCGACCCACCGCCATACGCCACGGCAATCCCGCGCGAGCGGAGCCGCCCGTCGAGCGTCTGCACCACCGCGCGCAAACCTCCGGGAAACGTGGCCCCCTCCCCGAATCCCAGCGCCGCCCGGGCGATCGCGAAACTCCAGAAGCCCGCGGCGAAGGCATGTGACATGGAGGCCAGTGTCCAGAACCCTACCGCCGCCGCCATTCCTCCCGCGATTCCGATCCGATCCAGTACGCGCCCCCAAACCGGATTCCCGATCATGTAGGCTACCGAGAACGCCGAGATGATCCAGCCGTACTGCTCGGCGCTCAGGTGCGTTTCCTTTAGAATCGTCGGAGCCAGCAGCGCCAGCGTATTGCGGTCAATGTAGCTGATCAGCGAGACCAGCGTCATCGACAATGCGGGAATCCATACGGAGAGTCGTTTCACGGCAAGAATTAGACAGTGTATCCCGATCGCACCCAGGCACGGTTCGCCAACATGGCGCTTGCCTGCGTCCCATCAGAAGACGCCTGGGTCGTCCGCGCGGCGTCCTGGAGATCCGTTGCCTGATCTTCACAGCGATGTCCATCCCGGCGTCCGTTGGCATGTTGACCAGAGTATCGAGCGAGAACCGGCTGATCTTGCCGCGCGTGAGCTCTGGGATGCGCGAGCGAAAGGCAGCCATCGATCCCGCCGAGTGGCTTAAAGGCAGCGCGTGGACTTTGCCAATGTTTGCCATCTCCCTGCGTCCCGCGATCCGCGTTTCTGCTTGTGTGACCAGAATTGTGCCCACCCTGTGCCTCCGTCGCCCCTGGTTGCGATTTGCCTATCGATATGAGAATCTAATGGCGAATTGCAACAGTCTCCGGAATCCCGAATCACCGCTCTCGCACAACGCCTCGGCGTCGTTCGCCCGCGCGACGTGGAAGCCGCCGGCATTCCGCGTGAGTATCTGCTGCGCCTGATGCGCCGCGGCGTGCTGGAGCGTTCGGGGCGCTAGAATCCGCTGCGCGGGCGATATCCAGGGCGGGCGCGAACTCTCAGCTTCTTCCTGCTCATGCCGGCTCCGCGCCAGAACCCGGCCAAGCCCTTCAGAAGGCCGGCGCCGGCCTCCAACCTGGCTCCCTTGATGCGCGCGAGCGCCTCCTTTGAGAGCGGAGGTTCCTCCATCACGAAAACCAGAACACGATGCCCGTTGTGGGGCCGCCGGCCCCGGATGTGGCAAACTGGTGAAGGGAGAAGGGCATGCGGACGGAGATTTCCATTCCGACAGAGCGGCTGGCCGAGTTTTGCCGCCGGTGGAAGATCGCCGAACTCCGCGTCTTCGGATCCGCGCTCCGCGAAGATTTCCGCCCGGATAGTGACCTGGACCTGCTGGTGAGATTTGCCCCCGACGCCGACTGGAGCCTGATGGATCACGTCGCGATGGAGGAGGAACTCGCCGGCATCGTCGGGCGCAAGGTGGATCTCGTTTCGCAACGCGCCATCGAGCGGAGCTCGAACTGGATCCGGCGCAAGGCGATCCTGGAGAGCGCGGAGCCATATTTTGCCTCGCGATGACGCGCATCTTCTCGACATCCTCAAAGCCGCGCGCCTGGCAATCGAGTTCAAAGGACCCGCGGACAAGGCGGTGTTCCTCGCAGACGCGAAGACCCAATCGGCGGTTCTGCATCAGCTTCTAATCATCGGGGAGGCGGTCAAAAGAATATCGCCGGAATTCCGGGCGGCGCACCCCGAAGTGCCCTGGAAGTTGATCGCCGGAACGCGCGACAAGCTCATCCACTTCTATGAGGGCGTCGACCTCGAGGAGGTCTGGAAAATGGTCACTTCCGATCTGCCCGAGCTAATTGGGCGGATAGGTCCGTTGGCGCCGGACATGCCTTGAGGAATCCCGGTAGGCAGCGTCCGAACCGGATTCGGAATCGGGGGGCCGCCGATTATCCACGCGGGATTCTGCGGGCCGGTTTCGGAGACGCCGCTCCAGTCGCTGTCGCGGAACGAGTTCGGTCTGTCGCCAGCCTGCCTGCTGACGACGGGATCCTGTTCGATCCATCGAGCATCGAGGCGGCGGTCATACGGGAGGACGCCGGGTACGAAGGAGTTCGCGTCAAACTGGCGGCCTCACGGGACCAGGCGCGGATTCGGCTGCAGGTCGATATCGGATTTGGTGATGCCGTGAATCCTGCCCCCGTCCGCACCGCATATCCGGCGATTCTGAATCACGTTGCCATTCCGCAGGCTCGCGGATGCATGAATCCGGATGCCGCGGGGCGCTAGAATCCGCTGCGCGGGCGATATCCCGGGCGGGCGCGAACTCTCAGCTTCTTCCCCACGTCGGAGACGATTTCCACGCTGATCTTCCGGAATCCCTCGTTCGGGTTCGACTGCGGATAATAGGTGACCGTGTACGAATTGCCCAGCGATTCGCGGATGGATTCGAACGCCTCCACCTGTTTCTGCCATGTCTTGGCGAAGTACACCTGGCCGCCGGTTCGCGTCGAGATCCGCTTGAATACGCTCGACGATACGGCGTCCTTGGACGCGTCGTTCGTGGAAATGACGTAAATCGGAATACCCTCGTCCTCGGCAACCGCGCGGACATCGTCGGGAGCCACCATGCTCGCATTGTCAGGGCCGTTCGAGAACACGATCACCACCTTGCGCCCCGGAACCTTGGCGGCGTCCCGCAGCGTCAGCAACAGCGCATTGTAGAGCGCCGCATCGTCGCCCGCAACTGCCTTGCGCAAGCCCATGATGGCGTCCCCGTGTTCCTTCACCAGGCTGGATGCCCGCGAAAGATTCCGGCTGAACGTATACACCGCCACCGAGTCGGCTCTGTCCAGGCCGCGAATAAAATCGGCAATGGCGTCGGAGGCGTACACAAACCCGCGGTACATATAGTTGCTCGTATCGAACAAAACGAACACGTTGGTGCCCACAAAGGCATCCGCGGCATTGCCTTTTTCGCGTTCTTCCGTGTTGACCGCGAGCGGGCGCGTGGTCCCGTCTTCCAGTAACTGCACCGGCGTCTTGTTGCCCTCGGCAAATGTGTTCACCTTCTGAACAATCCCGTCTTCCAGGATCTTGAAATCCTTAGGCTTCAATCCGTTGATGTATCGTCCCTTACTATCCGTAACGGTGAAGCTGAGCACCACCATGTCGACCTTCACCCGGAAGGTGGGACGAGCCGCTTCCTGAGCCGCCAGCCAGGTTGTACCGGCAAGCGCGGAAGCAACCATCCCGAGAATCCATAGCCTGCGCATGATGCGAAAACTCCTCCTGAACACAGCTAAAGTTTACTCCAACGCCTTTGTATCAGCCATGCCTCCCCTGCGGGCGCTCTCCCTGGCGTCCGCTCCCACATTACGGAGCGAGCGCAGCAGGGCCGGCCAGTCCTCGAGATGAGTGGCAAAGATCCTCTCCACCGTCCTCCGCGTCCATTCCGGAATCAGCAGATTCAATTGCGAAGGCGGTACGTGCAACTCATCGGCCAGCGCGGCGTAATAGAGCAGGTTCGATTCCCAGCTCTCGGCCATGATGCGGCTGGAGTAACCCATGAGGGTGGGGAAAGTACGTAAGTTGAGTAATTCGGGATGATAACTGTGCGTAAGTGTAGGCTTCGGGGTTCCAAAGGCCCTGGATATTGCCGCGTAGTTCACCTTGTCCGGCTGCTCGGCCGCCAACCGCCGGATCTCGCGCGCAATGGGGTCCGCGTCCTGGGAATTGGCCGGCGTCAGATCCGCCGCCAGCAGGAACAGTTCCGCCGGCGTCGTCAACTCCAGCGCATCGCGGTATCTCCGGGATGCCAGCATGTGTTCAATGCGGCTGGCACGGTTCGGCGCGGCGCGCCGGTCAATTGACGCCATCACTCGCGGCCTTTTCGCGGTATCGAAGACAGCTTCCGCCAGCAGCGATTCCCCCCGGCGCATGTGCAGCCCTACCCAATGTAGTTGGGACGGCGTCACGTTCCACCAGCGCGGCACCTTCGCCATCAGGATCATCTGCGGCACCAGGTCGCCCCAGATCAATGCCTGCTCCCGCGATGGGACGAGGAAGTTCTGCTCCGCCTCCGCCAGCGCGTAAGGAAGTCCGGAAAGGGACCCGACCAGACGCCCGCCCGCGCTCGAGGGCCAGCCGGTCCCGAACACCTCTGTCGATTTCCACGTCTGCGCCGAGCCTTGCAGCCCGAGAAAATCGTGGCTCCGCACGAAGATCGGATTCGTTTGCAGGATCTGCGCGCCCGGCGGCGCATAGTGCACGTAGCTCAATCCCACCAGCGAGTCGCGCAGCATCGGCGCGAGCTGGCCGCGGATATCGGACAGTTTTCCCGTATCCGAGCCCGCCTTCTCCGCCTGCGCCCGAATATTGAACTTCCGCTGTTGCTCGATGTGCCGCTCCGTCCAGTAGCCGAACGCCATGGAATTCTTTTCCACCGTCGACATCGCCGCTCGCGGCACCTGTATCTCCGATATCCGCGCCGCCAGCCGGTTCATCAGGACGGTGTTCATCTTCTCGCCCTTGGCCATCGCCTCCAGGTTGTCGGCCACGTCGAACAGCAGCTTGATGGAAGGGAGCCGCTGCACCTCGAACAGCCGGATCATCTCCTGAACCATCAGACGTTGCGACTCGGTGTCGGCGGGATTCACAGAACCAGCCAGCAGATCGAGCAGG
This sequence comes from Bryobacterales bacterium, assembly GCA_020847975.1. Taxonomy (GTDB): domain Bacteria; phylum Acidobacteriota; class Terriglobia; order Bryobacterales; family Bryobacteraceae; genus CADEFT01. The sequence goes on from JADLBD010000267.1 coordinate 37,791, forward strand.
CGGTCTTGAACGTCGGCATTCCCCGGCGCTCCCGTGTCCTTCAGCAGCAGGTTCACTCCCGCACGCCCGGCATCGAAGAGTTCCCTGCCGTTGTGGATCTTCGCGAATCCGGCCAGCAGCGCGCTCAGAGCCGGATCGGCGTCCGCCGCCTTGATGGATTGTTGCCTCACGAAAATCTGCCACAGGCTGATGAGCGCCTGTAAAGTCCCGGCTGTATCGGCGCGCAATCCCTGATCTTTCATTTGCGACACGGCGCGCGCCGTATCCATGTATTCGAGAATCGTCTTATCGGTGAGCGTGGGTGCTTCCGCAAAGATGAGATACTGCGCCCCGTAGGCGCGGAAATCCCGCGCCAGCCGGTCCGCCGTGGCCGCCTCCAGCGGATGCTCCCGGTGGCGGTTGATGTCGCTCAACGCCATGTAGATTTTCAGCGGCTCGTTCTCCACAGCCTTCCGGCAAAGAGCAAACAGCGCTTCAATCACATCGTCGGGGTCCTTCCATCCGGCGGCCGCCTTGGTCAGCTTTCCGTCATACTTGCCGTGCGGATGCTGCACGAACAGGCCCTTCCATACCTCGATGTTTCCCGGTATGTGCGGCTTTCCGTTCGGCTCCAGACGCATCCGTGTGGTGAGCAGCATCAACTCCGTGTTGCTTCGGAAAACGGGACGCGCCGGACCCGGACTGGTGATGCGCCCGCGCAAGGCCGAATAGAATCTCTTCAACCTCGCCGGCTCCGTGAGGTAATCGAGAACCGGTCCTTGAATGCGCGCCAGCGAATCGTAATAGCTCGCCAGCCAGCCGTCATCCTTCCCAATCAGCTTCTCGAAGAAAACTGCTCCCTGGTCCGGCGATACGCCCACCAGTTCCGCCCACGCCGCGGCGGATTTCTGCCCGCCCGGCACGGGGATCTTGCCTCCCCGCAATTGAAGCATCCCGCCGAAGAAATCCAGCACGTGCGCGAAGGCCTTAATGCGCTGCACGGGCAGCGCCTTCCGCAGTTCCTCGGCAGTTTCCGGGTCGAGCTTCGACAAAGCAAGATAGAGCCGGCAAAGTGACGGGTCGCTGAGAAAGGCATCGATAAACTCGCCGTTCTGTTTGTCCTTGCTCGAGAGCCAGTATTCGGGCGAGTACAACACCGGAACTTTGGTCGGCGCATAGCCGTAGACAAAGGGCCGGTTGGTGCGAAGCTGCTGCTCCAGTTCCGCCAGCGGGAAGCCTGAGTCAATCGTGAGAAACGCGCGCGAAGCGTTCACTGTCTCGAGAACCACCTCGCTGCCGCACCCGCCCCGCATCCGGTACCCGAGAACCCGCAGCAGGTCGCCGGTCTGCGTGGATTCGCAGGTCTCTATCCTGATCTTCTTCCCCTCACCGGCGAGTTTTGAAAGCTCCCGCGCCTGGGAAAGATATCTCACCACCAGCTTCAGATATTCGGTCTGGTCCAGCGCTTCGCTCGAACTCGCCGCCTGGTAACCGTTGGTGACCACGTTCCGGGCCAGTGCGCCCAGCAGATCATCGGCCGTCAGATCCGGTGAGAGAGCCGCCATGCGGGCGAAGGATCGCAGCGGTCCCGGGATCGCGATCGTGCCCATGGGGCGGTCCTTGGGAGCGCTCTCCCCGGGCATTGTCAACTGCGAGCCCCCCGCCGACCGGTAGACCTGCATGTGCCGCGATACGGCAGCCGTATCATTCGCCATGAGATCCAACAACACCAGGCGGTGGGCAATCGAAACCTTCTTCGATTGGTCCGCGTCCGTCAACAGGAGAGCTTTTTCGTAGGCAGCCCGAGCCCCCGGATCCCGATAGCGATCGAGAAATTCCGCGTAAGCCATTTGGGCGCCCGCGTCGTTTGGCCGTTCCTCCACTGCTTTTCGCAGCAAGCCGCCGGCTTGGGCGGTTTCTCCCCGGGCCTCCAGGCGCCGCACCTGGGCGGTGACATCACCTTGCCCCGAACAGATCCCCGAAAGGAGGAACAACAGACCAAACGCTCTTCGCATCAGGCAAACCTCTTTGGATTTTTACTCTACCACTTTCAAAGTCCGATAGCCGGACCACCCCAGCGACGGCTGAATGCCGAGCGCTCATTCTAGGGCAAGTCGGGCTCCGAATCAATAGTGAACACGAAAAAAGCACGAACCCGGCAGGACATCTTTCTTAGACAAGCCGGAGCAGCCGGACGGAATGGATTTCTTTCCCACCCTGGCCGTCCTGCCAACACCCTTGTAGATGACGCTGACGATTGTCCGTTTCTTTCATTCGCAATTCGGGGTCTGCGGTATCATTGCTTTCCATGACCGGGCGCGTTGACAGAGTCCTGTTCGCCTGCACCGTCTTCCTCAGTTCCGCTCTCCTCTTCCTCATTCAGCCGATGGTCGTACAGGCGATCCTTCCCCGCTTCGGCGGGTCCGCGAGTGTCTGGACAGCGTCCATGCTCTTTTTTCAGTTCGCCCTCCTCGTTGGCTATCTTTACGCCTACGCTGTCACACACTTTCTGCCCTCCGGCACTCGCGAGGCCGTCCATCTGGCGTTGCTGTCAGCCAGCGCTCTGGCGCTTCCCGTCGCCCTACCGGCGGCAGCAAAGGCTTCGGAGAACCCGGTCTGGAGCATCCTCGCTTTGCTCGCCGTTCTTGTCGGTCTCCCTTACGTAGCTCTCTCCACCACCGGACCTCTCGTCCAATGGTGGTACGCGGGAACGTTGAAGCGTTCTCCTTACCGGCTGTTCGCCCTTTCCAATGTGGCGTCGCTCCTCGCCCTGTTTGCCTATCCCCCGGTAATCCAACCGCTGCTGCCGGTAAGGCGCCAGTTGTCTGTATGGTCGGCGGCGTTCGTCCTCTTCCTGGTACTCTGCGGAGCGTCCGCTCTGCGAGGGCGGCGGGCCGCCGGCCGGGAATCGATCGAAGGGGCCGCCATTGCCAGGCATCAGGCTTGGCTTTGGGTGTTGCTGGCCGCCTGCCCCTCGATTCTCTGGCTCGCCGTCGCCAACCACCTGAGCCAGGAGGTGGCCGCTGTTCCTTTCCTCTGGGTTGGTTTGCTGGGGCTCTATCTCCTCAGCCTCGTTCTCTGCTTTGACCACGACGGATGGTACCGGCCCGCCTTGTTCCGCTGGCTTGTGCCGGCGGCCTGCCTGGCGATGGGCTGGCGTCTGGCCCGCCCCGGGCCGGGCGGCGGCTTCCTGTGGGAGTTTGCCCTCTATTGCGCCGGAGTGCTCATCTGCTGCGTGTTCTTCCACGGAGAACTGGTCCTGCGGAAACCACACCCCGGCCCTATGCTCACCTATTTCTATCTGGCGGTGGCAGCGGGCGGAGCGCTTGGCGGCATCTTCGTCGCCCTGGCCGCGCCCGTTCTTTTCAACTCCTACCTCGAACTTCCCGTTGCCATCATCCTCTGCCTTGTCATGGCCCTGGTCTTTCTCTTCGGATACAAACCGCGGCGCCTGTTGCGCCTGTCGGTGGTCCTCGCCCTGACCTTCGTCATCGCCGCCAAACTGCGCGAGGGCGATAGTGTTCTCGAAACCCGCAACTTCTATGGAGCCCTCCGCGTGGTGGATTCCGGCGAAGGCGTTCACCGCATCCGGACTCTCTACCACGGCGTCATCCGCCACGGCACGGAGTACCTTTCCCCCAATGGCGGCCATGTCTTCACCACTTACTACACACCCCTTTCCGGAATCGGCATCACCATGGCGGCACATCATCAACAAGGCCGCCGCGTGGGCGTGGTCGGCCTGGGAGCGGGGACTCTCGCCGCCTATGGCCAGCCGGGCGATACATTTCGCTTCTTCGAGATCAACCCCGCCGTCACTCAGATCGCTTCCGCCTATTTCCGCTTCCTGCGCGACTCGCGGGCCCATGTGGAAGTGGTCCCGGGCGATGGCCGCCTCGCCCTCGAACGCGAAGCCCTGTCCAGCTTCGACATCCTTGTGCTCGACGCCTTCTCCGGCGACTCCGCCCCGGTCCATCTCTTGACCCGGGAAGCCTTTCAACTCTATCTCCGCTGCCTCCGCCCCGGCGGCGTCATCGCCGTCAATATCACGAATCGCTACCTCGATATCGGACTACCGGTGCGCGCGGCCGCCTGGGAGCTACACAAGAAGGCGGACGCCATCCACAGCGAGGCCGATCCGGCGAAAGGAATTGAAGCCGCCGATTGGATGATTCTCACGGACCTGCCGCCTGCCGCCGCACCATCCGCACCCCGCATCCGCGCCTGGACCGATGACTACAACAGCCTGTTCCAGATCCTCAAGAAATAGCAGAGCTGTGGAGTATACTGTGGAAGGAGGTCCACAATGGAAACCATCCAAGTCGTCCTGGATCGCAAACTGCTCAAGGCCACTGACCTCGCTGCGAAAAAGCAGAGCCTGAATCGCTCGGCCTTGATCCGTCAAGCCCTTCAGGAACACCTTCGTCACCTGCACGAATTGGAATTGGAAGCCCGGGACCGGCGAGGTTACCTGGCTCATCCTCAAGTCGAAGATGAGTTCCGCCCCTGGGAGGATGTGGCTGCGTGGCCGGAAGAGTAAGCAGGTGTGAAGTCCGGCTGTGCCGGTTCACCACTCCCGACAAGCAAAGGCCGGTTGTTGTCCTGACTCGTAGCAGCGCAATCGAATACCTTGCAACCGCCACCGTGGCTCCGATCACTTCAACCATTCGTGGTGTTCCTTCCGAAGTCATGTTGGACATCGATGACGGAATGAAGGGTCCTAGTGCGGTAAATCTTCACAACCTCGTAACGGTGCCGCAGTCTCGCTTGGGCCGGCGGGTCGCCAAACTCAGTGAGCGAAAGATGGAAGCGATTTGCGCGGCCTTGCACTTCGCTCTTGGCTGTAACTGACCACAATTCTACGGCCGTATCTCGAGCGTCGATGCAGCCTTCACCTTCCCGAACTCCATCGCGAAACTCCTCCCCGCGTAATAGGCGTTCCACTGGTCACGGAAATGAGAGGAGAACGGCTGGCCCGATTGTCCAATCGTGATATTGTGCAGCGAGTGCTCCCAATCGCTGAGGTCGGCGATGAATCGCATCGACGGACCCAGCCGGCGCGTCGTCTGCTTCACGGTGGTGGATGATCCATCCATCGGCATGGGACCAATGCGGAAGTACCCACCCACGTAAGGAAGGCGCCCCAGCACGGGATGCTGGAGCGCGAACTCCGTATACCGCCCATAGTCCCACTTGCCCGGATCCTTGCCGAAGCTGCGCCGTCCCTCTTCCATTGCCGAGTCGAAGCATTTCAGCAACAGACCGTCATAATCGTCAAACCAGTCCGTGGGGCGCTCGCGGAGCAGCTTTTCAATTACCACTGGAGCCATTTGGCTCTCGTACGCCGCGCCCTCCCCAGGCGCCGCGCGGTCTCCCACGGCTTTCCGCAAATGCTGGTAGATCAGCGTCACAATCAGCGGAGCAGCCAGCCCGGAGCGCATCTGCCCGTTCCAGTTCTTCAGCAACTCCGCCGGCGCCGCCAGTCCCTGGTTGCCGCGCCCGCGCCTGTCCCACGCCTTGTACACCTCCTGTGCCAGGAAATGGCTGAAGGCGGAATATACATCCGTTTCCACGGAAAGCATCTCCTGGGGCTTCCACCCAGTGTGGGAACGAAGGCGCGCCTGGATCTGGTTGGCCCGGTACGGCGCGGCGAAGTTCCCGTTCACGCGGAATGGATAATTCGCCGGAAACGGGTTCTGGTTGGCCGTCACCAACATTCCCGAAGGCGGATTGTACGCCGCGGGAAGTTGATCAAAGGGGATCGTGCCCTCCCATTCGGTCTCCCCCGCGCTGCCGTCCGTAGGTACGTCTCCCTGAAACGTCTTTCGCACCGGCAACTTGCCCGCCGCGTGGTAGCCGATGTTGCCGTCCACATCGGCATACACGAAATTCGAACCTGGTCCCGAGATACGGGCCAGCGCCTGCGTAAACTCCTGCCAGTTCCGCGCCCGGTTCAGGGCCAGGAACGGAAACCGGAAGCCATCCTTGTCCTCCGCCAGCCAGTGCAGCGAGAAGGTTTCGGCGCCGGAGGTGACAAAAATCGGGCCATGCCGGGTCACCCAGGTCACCATCTCCATCGGGGACCTCCCCTTGATGCGGATCGTCTCCCGTTCCGGACGCGCCTGCTCCACTTGGCCCCGGAACATGTACCGCCCGCTTTGCGGATCGAATTTCTCCAGGTACAAGTCCTGCACGTCGAACTGCAGATTTGTGATCCCCCAGGCGATCCGCTGATTGTGACCAATGATGACGCAGGGGACGCCGGGAAGCGTAAAACCCATCACGTCCAGTTCCGGGGCCTTCAGGTGAATGGAATACCAGGGGCTGGGGAACGCCCACTCGAGATGGGTATCGTTGGCCAGAATGGGCTTTCCCGTCGCCGTCCATTTCCCCGAAACGGCCCATGCGTTCGAGCCGAACTGCGCCTCCGCTCCCGATCGCACCGGCAGTAGAAACGATACTTTTCCCGCGTCGCCCTTGGAAAGCAGCTTGCGTTTCAGAATCTCATCCTTCCAACTGTTGGTGAGGCTGCGGAACATCTGCATCCCCGCCAGCATCGAATCCACCACCGACCACGGCTTGGGATCGTATCCGAGCAGGGTAAACTCCACTGGAAGGTTTCCGCGGTGCGTCTCGAGGAAGTAATTCACCCCCCTGGCATAGGCTGCGAACTGTGCTCGTTCTTCCGCGTCCAGATTGGCATAGTGCGCCTCAGCCGTCCGCCGCATGAGCAGGCGGCGCGATTCCTGGTCCGATTCGAGAGCGGCAGGCCCGACAATCTCCGAAAGCTCCCCAGCCGCCAACCGCCGCAGCGCGTCCATCTGCCATAGCCGGTCCTGGGCGTGCGCGTAGCCCTCGAGAAAGAGCACATCCTCGACGCTCGCCGCCGTGACATGCGGAACTCCAAGCGCATCCCGGACAATCCTCGCCGGTCCGCTCACCGGCATCTGCAACCCGCCGGAAACCTGCGGCAGGGGCCGCCACATATACCAATACGCCCACGCCGCCGCCATCACAAGCAGAGCCAGAATCAACAAATTGACCAGACGAAGAATGCGGTTCACTACCCGTGCATTGTAGCTCGCGCCGGACCAGCGGCCCCTCCTCCGCAACTCTGTTCCGCATGAGAGAATAAGGCATTAACAAATCGTTTTCCCGACGCCGGACCCGGGAGTCCGCGCCATTTCATGGATAGCAATTTCGGATACACCATTCTCCTGATGATCGTCATCGTGGGAATGAACGCGTTCTTCGCCGCCTCGGAAGTCGCGCTGGTCTCGAGCCGCCCCTCACGCCTTCGCGCCCTGGCCGAAGAGGGCCACGTCGGCGCAACCGCCGCCCTCAGCCTCCTTTCGAACTCGGAGCGCCTGCTCTCGGTGGTCCAGGTCGGCGTCACCCTGTGCAGCATTGCGCTCGGCGTTGCCGGGGAGGCGGCCCTTCAGGAGCGATTTGACGCCTGGCTCCATCCGCTGATGTCCTCTCCTTTCCTTACCCACTCTTTGAAGATAGCCAGCGTCGCCCTGGCCTTCCTGCTGATGACCTACATGCATGTCGTGATCGGCGAGGTGGTCCCCAAGAACGTCGCCATCGACAAGCGCGACCGCCTGGCCGTCATCGTCGCCCCCGTCCTCCTCATCTTCTACCGCGTGGTCGAGCCCTTCGTCTTTGTGCTCGAGAGGTCGGCTGCCGCGGTCTCTCAGGCCATCGGAGTGAAAGGGGAAGCCGGCGGCGGGCATTCGGTGGAAGAACTGAAATTCATTCTCAGTTCCAGTCTGCGCGAGGGCGTCCTCGAGGGGTTCGTCGAGAAAGCCATGCAGCGCCTGCTCGAGATGCCTGAGTTCCTCACGCGGGAAATCATGGTGCCCCGCAATCAGATCATCTCCGTGCCGGTGAACACCACGCTCGATCAGTTGTTGCGCGTCGCCAATGAACATCAGTTCTCCCGCATTCCCGTCTACGAGGAAAGACCCGAGCAGTTGATCGGCTACCTTCATATCAAGGATCTCCTGCGGGTTTGGGAGGAGCGCCGCATCGCCACCGAGCGCCGCCGCCAGGTGCGCCGCTTCGATGCGCATCGCTTCCTTCGCCATCTGGTCGTGGTCCCCGAATCGAAGCCCGTCGTGCAACTCCTCGACGAGTTCCGCAAAAGCCACTCGCATATCGCCCTGGTGGTGGACGAATTCGGAACCGCCGTCGGCGTGGTCACCCTCGAAGACGTCGTGGAACAGATCTTCGGCGAGATCGAGGACGAACACGATGCACGCCGTCCGCTGGTGCAGCAGGCCGCTCCCATCATCCACATCGATGGCGCCATCCCCATTCGCGACCTCGAAACGCAGTACGGCATCGAACTTCCCGTCGAGGCCGGCTATGAGACACTGGCCGGATTCCTCCTCTACAGGCTCGGCTACATCCCCAAAGCCGGCGACCAGGTGGAAGAAGACTCACGCCAGTACATCATCGAGGAGATGGATCGCAACCGGATTGCGAAGGTGCGCGTCGAGAATCTGGCCAGTGGTTCGGCGGTGAGGGAATCTCACCCCAAGTAGCGTCTCCGCTCAAGTGGAGCGCACGGCCGCGTTCTCGAAAGCGGACAGCTTGCGCGCGATCGCTTCGGGGCTCTCGAACTCCACGCTGGGCAGCATCACCCAGGCTACACGAATCGGCAGCAGCACCTCGTGTCCGGGAAGCTGCAAGGTTGTCTCCAGCCTGCCGCCAAACAGCGCCGCCGCCTCAAGCTTCACCAACTCGGCGGGCTCCAGGCGTTTCATCAGAACCACCAGGCAATTGCTGCTCCACCGGAATAGCGAGTCCGTTGGCTTTGCCCGGGAGTTCACCAGTTGCGCCAGGAAGAGCACCACTTTTGCCCCAGCCTGTGGGCCGAACCGCCTCGTGATGGCGCTCATGCTCTCCGGAACGCAGGCGGCAAAATACGCCCGTTCGCCCGATTCGCAGACGGCCCGAATCGCGCTCTCAGCCTCTTCCCGGCTGCCGGCGGGTTTTCCCACCTCCTCACTCCTCGCGGGAACATGCTCCAGTTGCTTCATTATCTGCTGCAATGCCGCGTTCGAAAGCTCCGCCTGCCGCTCGCAATCGGCCCGCCACCGCCGCAGATTCTTCTCCAGGCTTGCTTTGAGACGTTGGAACTCCTCGAGGCTCTTCGTCCGGTCGAGTTCGTGTTCGATCTCGGCGATTTGCGAGGCCACGCAACTGTTCCCTTTGGCCACTCCGGCGATTGTCCTGCTCAGCATCCCGATAATCTGCCGCAGATTTACCTGCCGGGATCGTCCATCTTCCGCCGCCCGGCGGTTATACTCTTCCAGGCGTTTGTTCAGTGCTCCCACCGTCCGCATCACCCCGCCGGGAGGCGACTGTGGCGAGATGGCCGTTGACAACTGATCCAGTTCCTCACGAAATTTGTCATGTTGGGCTTCGTCAAACACCACCGCATGAAGCGCAATTCCCTGCACCAGCAAGGAGAGAGCGCGATGCCAGGTCTCGGCTGCGGGTATCTGCCCCGTCTCGGACATCAGCTTCTTCAACGAAATCACGCGAGTTCTCCCGGTCCTTATCGGCCCGAAAGGCGGTTTCTCTATAAACGGTTCAGTCCTTCCGTCAACTCTACGTACGCTCCCCACGGATCCGTGAAAAACGCAATCGAAATCCCCAGCTGCGGCACCTTCCGGTAGGGCACGTCAAACTTCACGCCCTTTGCCTCCAACTGCTTCACGAACCCTTCCAGCCCCTTCACCTCGAACCCGATGTGGTCCAAAGCCCGGCCCTTTGTCGGAACCGTCGGCTTCTCTGACGGAGAAAATGTGAGATTCACTCCCGGCAGGTCCGCCGCATCGAACTTCAATCGCTTCCCCGGTTTGGCGCCCAGCATCTTCGCATACCACGCCTGCGTTTCGAGCACCGCCGTGTCAAACCAGTGAATGTGGTGATTCACGATAGGCCGCGTCATCGATTTGTCCTCGCTCAGTTCCACCTTCACCGAAGCCGGCGACATGATAAACGCCTGTCGTGTCTCCTTGTTGAAACTCACCTCCCGGTAACCCATCGCCTTCGCCTTGGCGCGGAACGCGTCCAGGTCATTCACCTTGAACCCGACGTGATTGATGGCGGAACCTTCCGAACCTCCGGAAACAGCCGCCACCTTACGGACCATCACCAGCCCATCGGGGAACTTGTAGACATCCATTGTGCCGAGTTTCACAGTGGAAGCTCCGAGAAAGTCCACCCAAAACCGGCGCGAGGCTTCGGGGTCCGTGGTGTTCAGGTGAAGGTGTCCCATCGACACGCCCATGCTGTTCGGAGCGGGCAGTTGGGCGGCGAGACAAAGGGGAGCAAACAAGAGAGCCAGTGTGCAACGCATCAAGCCGATGGTATAACGATCACCGCCCTCCGCGCAGATACCACTTCGCCATCACCTGCATCGCCGGCTTGTTCCAGGGCGTATGCGACCCGTCCTCCGGACCACCGAATCCGTTCGTCCCGATCTTCCACCAGTACACGCCCGCAAACCACGGCTTCTGATAGAACCCTCGCAACAGCGCGTCGTAGCACCGCGCCTGATCCTGCATCGACAGCCTGCGCGGCGTTTCATCCCACGGCTGCCGGTAGGGAGCTTCGAGGCTCGAGTATCCGGCTTCGGGAAAGATCACCGGCTTGCGGAATCGCTGCCGCACCTGTTCCACCTTGCCGGCAACGGCGGCCGTCGAGAGATTCTCCGGAAGCGGATAGTAGTTGTTCAGCCCGATAAAATCCACGGCATCCCAGAAACGCACCGACTCGAATTCCGGTCCGAAATTCGCGCAATAGGTCAAAGGACCGCGGTAGATCTCCCGCGCTCGCGCAATCAGCCCCCGCCACTCCGCCTCATGCCGCGTCAGCCGCGAGAACTCGACACCCACCGAGAACAGATCGGCGCGGATCTTCACCGCCAGATTCGCATAATGCTCGAGATACTGCCGGTAGGAAGCAAACCACTGCGTCCGGTCCGATTCCTTCACAAAATCCAGATCCGTAGGCCCACCCCGGCGTACCCATACCTGAGGCTTCAGAAACACCTTCATCCCCTTGCCGTGCGCCACCGCGGCCAGATTCCCGATCGACGCGTCTTTCTCCCACGCCCGCGTGCCGCTGAACCGCACCACCGGCTCGCCATGCGGCGTGAAGCCGTAAGGCACGAATGCCACCGAGTTGACGCCGTATCCCGGCAGCGATTCGAGAATCCTCCGCGCGCGCTCCGACGCATAGACGTCCGGCCATTCGGCCGTGTAGTTGACGCCTCGCTGAAAGGGCAGACGCGCGGCATGCGATACGCTAGGGAGAGCGAGGGCAAGAAAGGTCCGCCGGGTCATGGGTCCTTCTTTCCCGTATCCTATCGGATCTGGATGGGGTGCTGTCATGCTGCTGGTGCGTACGCTCGTCTTCACCATTCTCGTCCCCGGCTTTGTCGCCGTATGGATGCCGCAGTGGGCGCTCGGCCAGTGGCCCGAACGCTGGGCAGGCTTTGGCTCGACAGCAGTCCCCGGCTGGCTGCTCGTCTTCTTCGGATCCTCCCTCTATGCGCAGGCTACCGCCCGTTTTTTCCTCGACGGGAAGGGCACTCCGGCAGTCTGGTTCACCAAGCCTGTCGCCTTTCTCATCGGGAAAGAGCCGGAACGGCTGGTTGCCGGCGGACTATACCGGCGCACCCGCAACCCCATGTACCTCGGGGTCGCTACGTCCATCCTGGGCCAGGGCCTGATCTTTCATTCCACAGCCGTGCTCGCCTACGGAGCCATCGCCTGGGCGGTCTTTCACTGCGCAGTCCTCTTCATCGAGGAGCCTCACCTGCGTGCACGCGAAGGCGAGTCCTATTTACGCTTCTGCCGCGAAGTCCCCCGCTGGATTCCCCGGCTCCGCTCTTGAGCGAGCTCAATTTCCGCGGATCAACGTGATTTTGCGAATCCGGACGCCGGCCGATTTGTCGTCATCCGGCAGACTGAAGCTGATGTGCTGGTCATCCCTGGCCACCGGGAGCGTTCCCTCCACCTTCCGGGTGACGTACTGTCCGCCCGTGTTTTCAATGCGGTCTCCCACGGCGGCGCGCGGCGTGCCCTGGTTGCCCTTGTGCACCCCGATCCGGAATCCACTTCCCGCCGCCCTGGCGTCGCACGCATAGGTGATCTCGAGGCTGTAATTCCCTTCCAGGCTCTCATAGGGATACCACCACAGTTCGTTCTTCTCCGTGTCCGCCTTCTTGAAATTACTTGCCGACATGGACTTCTTGTCATACCGGATCTCCTCGCCCCGCAGCCGCGCTGTCCAGGCATAAAGATCCAGCTTCGCCGGCAGCGTGTTGCTGGCAAACCCCGCCGCCACGCGCGGCGTCTGGTCCGCAATGTCCAGCACCAGCACGCTGTCGTAGGGATCCACCGGCGTTTCGGGAAGCGTGAATGCGAGCGTATTCCCTTCGCGCTTGTAGGGCACATCCTTCCCGTTCGCCAGGAAGTACGCCTTCTTCACTTCGCTTTCCAGACCCTCGAAGCGGAAGCTGCGCCCCGGCCAGTTGATCAGGTGGAGATACACCTTCCCCGGCTTCACCGTGCAGCGCCAGGTGATGTCCGGTAGATAGAAAGGACTCGCCGAGGTGCCGTAAATCGACTCGCCATTCACCGCCAGCCACTTCCCGATAGTTCGCAGGATGTTCTGGCTCTCGTCCGGAATGAGCCCTTCTGCGGTCGGCCCCACGTTCAGCAGATAGTTTCCGCCCTTCGAAACAATATCGGCCAGCTTCGCGATCAAATCCGCCGGATCTTTCCAGTTGTGGTCATTCTTTTTGAAGCCCCACGTGTCGTTCAAGGTCGCCGGAACTTCCCACTTCGTCTTCGAGTACACCTGGATCGGTATCGCATTATCCCCCGTTTGCAGATAGTCGCCCTTGCCGTGCCCGATACGGCTGTTGATGAGGCACATCGGCTGCAGGGTCTTCACCATTCGCCGCAGGTCCGTCACCTGCTGATCGGACAGCATGCCCGGAGTGTCGAACCAGATCAGGCTCAATTGCCCGTAGCCCGTCAGGATCTCTTTCACCTGCGGCATCACCTTGTCTTGCAGGTATTCCTGCGAGTGGCGCTCCGCCGGAAAATCCCAGGTGTTGCCGCGCCCGTTCGGCTCGTGCCAGTCCTGGTCCTGCGAATAGTAGAAACCGAACCCGAGCCCGTCCGCCGCGCACGCCGCCGACAAATCCTTCATCGGGTCGCGCGCAAACGGCGTCGCGTCCACGATGTTGTACCTGGAAACCTTCGATCCATACATGGCGAATCCATCATGATGCTTCGACGTAATCACCACATACTTCATCCCCGCATCCTTGGCCACCTGCGCCCACTCCCCGGCGTTGAACTTCACCGGGTTGAACTGCGTCGCCAGTTGCTCGTACTCCTTCACCGGAATCTTCGCGCGGTTCATGATCCATTCGCCGATGCCGCGAATATACTGCCCCTTCCACTCGCCGGCGGGGATAGCATACAGACCCCAGTGGATGAACATGCCGAACTTGTTTTCATCGAACTTCTTCAGCGCCTGCGGGGTTTGGTCAGGGAGATCCGCCGTCTCCTGCGTCTTCCGGCCGCAAGCGGCGAGACAAACCACCAGCGCCGCGCATGCGGCCAGGCTCCACGGAGAACGATTCATGAAAACTCCTATACTTTAACGATTCAGTACGCGCTCTTTCTATCATGCCCGCTTTGTCAACGTCAACTCTTCCCTCGCTCGCTTACAATAGTTCCCAATGTTCCGAATCTCCTTGGCCCCCGTCGACTACCTCATCCTCTCCACCTACCTCTGCTTCGTCGTCGGCATCGGCTTCGCCCTCAAGCGCTACATGCGCACCTCCACTGACTTCTTCCTTTCCGGCCGGTCCATCCCCGCCTGGATCACCGGACTCGCCTTCCTCTCCGCCAACCTCGGCGCCCAGGAAGTCATGGGTATGGCCGCCTCCGGCGCCAAGTACGGCATCGCCACCAGCCACTTCTATTGGGTGGGAGCCGTCCCGGCCATGGTCTTCGTCGGCATTTTCATGATGCCCTTCTACTACGGCTCGCGTGCCCGCTCCGTGCCGGAGTACCTGAAACTCCGCTTCGATGAGAAAACCCGCGGCTTCAACGCCATCACCTTCGCCGCCATGACCGTGTTCTCCTCCGGCATCTCGCTTTACGCCATGGGTATCCTGCTCACCGCCCTGCTGGGCTGGGATTTCAGCGCCTCCATCTGGCTTTCCGCTTTCATCGTTCTCTGCTATATCTTCCTCGGCGGACTTACCTCCGCCATTTACAATGAGGTGCTCCAGTTCTTCCTGATCGTCGCCGGCTTCCTCCCGCTGGTCTTTCTCGGGCTCAAAGATGTGGGCGGCTGGGACGAACTCGTGATACGACTGCAAGCCGTATCCGTTTCCCGCGGCTTCGCCCCGGGAGCCTTCACCTCCGCATGGCGCCATCTCGGCAACACCGCCGATAACCCGCTCGGCGTCGAATGGTTCAGCATGGTGATGGGGCTCGGATTTGTCCTCTCCTTCGGCTACTGGTGCACGGATTTCCTCGTCGTCCAGCGCGCCATGGCCGCCAAATCCATGGCCGCCGCCCGCCGTACGCCCCTGATCGCGGCATTCCCGAAGATGCTCTTCCCCTTTCTCGTCATCCTGCCCGGCATGATCGCCATCGCCCTCACCGGCTCGCAGGCTTCCAACGGATTCCACCTGCCCCCCAAACCCGACGGCTCGCTCAACTACGACATGACCATCCCCCTCATGCTCGGCCACTACTTCCCGCCCGGCATGCTCGGCCTCGGTCTCACCGCCCTCCTCGCCTCCTTCATGTCCGGAATGGCCGGCAACGTCACCGCCTTCAATACGGTCTGGACCTACGACATCTACCAGTCCTACATTCGCAAGAACGCCTCCGACGCCCACTACCTCTGGATGGGCCGCATGACCACCATCTTCGGCATCGTCGCCTCCGTCCTCGCCGCCTACCTCGCCACCCGCTTCAACAACATCATGGACTTCCTCCAGTTGGTGTTCGCCTTCGTCAACGCTCCCCTCTTCGCCACATTCCTGCTCGGCATGTTCTCCAAGCGCACCACCGGCCACGGCGCCTTCACAGGCTTACTGTGCGGCACCCTCGCCGCCGCCCTCCACCACGGCCTCACCCTGCCCAAAGGCTCGATCGCCGGCATCAAAGGTGGCTGGCTCACGGTTCTGCATGGCTATCCGTCCGAGATGGCGCAGAACTTCTGGACCGCTACCTGGGCGTGGGTAGCCTGCTTCGTCATCACCATCGCCGTCAGCCGCCTCAGCGCCCCGAAGGCGGAAGGCGAACTGAAGGGCCTCGTCTATTCCCTCACGCCGAAACCGGAGGCCGAAAACGTCCCCTGGTTCGAACGCCCCGGACCGCTGGGTGTAGTGATCCTGGGGTTAGTGGCGATTCTCAATATCATCTTCTGGTAGTGTTGCACTGTGCCGGCTGCACTGGCCCCATGAAGCAAATCGACTCGGCGGCGGGGAATACCTCCCCGATATTCCGGCAATCGCCCGATCGGCTGTAGAACTCCACTCGTAAGGGAAGATCGGCTTTGCGCCTGCTCATGCCTTCCCTGAAGAAAAACCTGCCGTACATGTCTTCCTTCGGAAAGCTGTACCCGAGAACGACAACCCGTTCAGCCGTCTTGATGGCATTGGCGAGTGTCTTCCATTGTTCGCGAACAACGTCAAATACTTGCCTCGCCCCATACCGCTCCGCCACTTCGAATATCAACTCGCTCTTCAGGGGGACCGCCCCTAGGAGGAGTGGGTCTTCTTCACCCGCCAGAACGCTTCCACAGTCCAATGAGGTCATTGCCGGCTCCCCATCGACTAGGCGGTGCCAAGCGTGCTTCAGTTTAATGATGTCCCACGAAGCCGAGCCGTGAGGCTTTGCGAACCTTATGAACCCTGAAGGTTCAACTGGATCGAGATCCTTGCCGTGTCGCAAGCGCACACTTGACACATTGCGCACCACGCGTTCGATAACTGTGTCGTAGTTGAAGGAAATCAGCGTATCCCCGGCCTGCATCTGTTTTGCAATCGTCACCGCGGTGCATGGGTCGTCTCGGTCTATGCTTTCTGCAAGTACATCACACGATCGACCATAGAATCGCAAGAGCGCGCTCTTCAATTCCTGAACTACCCTGCCACGAGGGTTACCCCAGGGTATCTGAAAATCATGTGGGAACTTCGCATGAAGGTCGATGCAGGTCCACAGTTCTTCGAGCCCGACTTTGTTTACGGTCCGACTAAGATGATTAATAACTTTTTCAATCTCCTCATACTCCACGCTCCAACCTGGAATCGTCATAAGCGCAGTAACAAAGTCTTCGGAAATTGGTGGGGGAGCTTTGTGCTCCTGCAATGTACCCAGAGTAAAGCCAGCCCCAACGATAAATACCGTGGCCATCGCAACTTATTCTAATTCATCAGCGGCCACTCACCCCCGCCGATACCCGGCCAGAAGCTCATCCCGCAATTCCACCCCATGCCCCGCCCGCGAAGGAGCAATCGCATCCCCATTCTCAAACCGCAGCGGCTCAACCAGGAACCGCTCCAGACCGAACCCATGCACCTCCAGATACGAAGCGTTAGGCACTGCGGCCAGCAGGTGAACGTGCAAATCGTGAACGCCGTGCGACGTTGCCGGCAAATGGCAAGCGTGAGCGATCTTCGCCACCTGCATCCACGGCGTAACGCCGCCAAGGTTGGCCACATCCGGCTCGGGAAACGCGATCCCGCCTTCCCGGATCATCCGGTCAAATTCCGAAACCGTGTGCAGGTTCTCTCCCGCGGCTAAGGGCAGCCCCCCTTCGATAGCAATCCGCGCGTAACCTTCCACATCATCGGGAACAGTAGGCTCCTCCAGCCAAATCAGATCGAATGGCTGCAACGCACGCGCGGCGCGGATCGCCTCGTCCGTGCGCCAGCGGCAGTTCGCATCCACCATCAGCGGAAACCCGAAACCAACCACAGACCGTACCATCCGAATCCGCTCCACGTCTTCGGCAAGAACCTCGCGACCCACTTTCACCTTGATCGCCCGGAATCAGGCCTCGAGAAACCCGGCCGTCTGATTGCGGAGTTGCTCCTCCGAAAAATGCAGGTCGACCCCACCGGCATAGGCGCGGACGCGATCCGACACCCCCCCCAGCATCCGCCACAAAGGCTCTCCCGCCGCCTTCGCCTTAATGTCCCAAAGCGCAATATCAAGCGCCGCCATCGCAAAGGACGCCACGCCCCCGCGGCCGACCCAATGAATCGCCCACCACATCTGCTCCCACAACTGCTCTGTCCGAACCGGATCGCTGCCCGTGAGCAGCGGCGCGAGGTCGTGCACGATCATTGCCAGGATCGCCGCCCCGCCGCGTCCTACGGTGTAGGTGTACCCCAAGCCGGAAATTCCCTGGTCTGTGCGAACCCGAACCGTCACCAATTCAAAATCCGCCATCTCTCCGTGAGTGGAGTCCGACAAAACCTGCGGCAAGGGAATGCGGTAAAGAGCCGCATCGATCGAAGCAATCTGCATCACCGGTACCGTACCCAGATCGGGCTCGACCACGCCAACTCACCATTCTTCTGCTCCACGCGCACGTAATACCAGTGCTCGCCCGCGCCGGCCGAATTGTCCGCATACTCGAAGTCCACGTCGCGCTTGCCCGGCGACACCTTGTAGATATACGCCGCATCGCGAATCAGGTGCACCGCCTCCACCGCGTCCGTACCCCGCACCTTCACCCGGATCTTCTGCGGCGCCGCGGCCGTGAAATCGTCGCCCATGAAGTGGCCGCCCATCCAGAATTCGAGCACGATATTGTCCGTGGCGCCGTAGGTGTGCCGCTTGCCGATCGCCTCGAAGATCGCCTGCCGGCTCATGGCCGGGGTATACACCATCGCGTAGGAGATGTGCGTTGAGTAATGATCGGAACTCGCGATCACGCCCAGACGGTATCCTTTTTTCCAGGCGTTCCACACCAGGCCCGCCTCCTGATACCCGCCCGGCATCTTCCTTTCCTGCCCGTCGTGAACGCCCCGCGGCACGTTCCGCGCCTCGGAACTGTACCGGGCCCCCTGATAGATCTCCACCACCGGCTCGAGTTTGGGGTCGCTCTTGTCCTTCCAGTCCGTTCCCATGCTATTCGTCGCCGAGGTGTGCGGAATCGAAAGTCCGCCGTCCTTGCGCAGTTCTTCGTAGAGGAGGTAGGTGTCGTTGCGGATCCCCCCGCCGAAACTCGCGCTATTGAACGTCAACAGTTCACCGTCCGGGCTGTCCGGCAGCATGAACTTCGGATCGATCCGCTGGAAGAACGGGATCACCCGGTAATTCCGCTGCGTATGGATGATGTTGCGGTGCCCGAACGGGTTCCCCAGGTTGCGCTCGTATGCGTAGAGCGGCACGAAGCGCTGCGGGAAATGGTACATATCCGTCATCTTCTGCGTGATGAAATTCCAGTAGTCCGTGCCGCCGCCCTGATGATCGGTGGACGCCCCGAAATCCATTGCCGCGGCGTCGATCATGTAGCGGTAAAACTCCGGGAGCGTGCCGTCGTCGACCCCCCCAACGTCCTGCGAGAGTTCCGTGTGCCGGTGCAGATCGCCGCGCACGATTCGCAATTGCGTTCCGCTCACGGTGACCCGGTGCGCCCGAATCGCCGCCACATCCCGGGCCTCGGCCGTCGCCGGCGCGGATGCAGGCGGCCTCGCCCGAGCCTCCAGCACCGGCGCCGCGCCCGCTGCCGGCAGCGGCAGCGAGCCCGCGATCACCCTTCCCGCTCTTGGCCGGCTCGCGAAATCATACTCGCGGCTCTCCGACGGCCAGAACGCCCACAGCCTTCCCTTCGCCGCCGCCAGGCTCATGCGCGTGCTTTTCCGAGTCCAGCTATTGGGCAGCAGCACCGGGTCCGTCCACCGCGCGCCGTCAAGACGCGTCAGGTACGTCTCCCAATAGGTGCTCGGGCGGTAGCCCAGGCGGCTGTAACGCCGCTTGAGAGCGAGCCATAGGTTGCCGTTGGGGTCCACGGCCAGCAAGGGATCGCTGAGGCTCGAACTGCCGCGCTCCAGCGTATCGTCGAACCGTACCGCGGGGGAGGCCTTCCACTCTTGCCCGTCCAGACATACCACTTCGATATGGCGCGGTCCGCCCAGCGGCTTTCCCGGAGCGTTTTTCCCGAGCGCCCAACCCAGGTCCTTGCCCCAATTCTCCGCATCCGTCTCCCACGCCACCCACGGCCGGTTGCCGGCATCGACGGCCACTGTCGCGTACGCCTCGAACCGCGGCGAAGCAGCCAGGGCCACTTCTCCCGAAAACCCGGTCCCAGGCGTGTAACTGCGCGCATATACGTCGTAGCTCGTGTTGTAGCGGTCCCAGGCGATCCAGACTTTCCCATCGCTTCCGCTCGCTACCGCCGGGAGCCAGTCATCGTGCTGCGAATCTGTTACCTTCAGAATCTCCGACCACTGGCCGGCTTTCAAATAGCGCATGCGGATCTGCGACACGCGCCCTGCCAACGCCTGCCAAACCACGTAGATCGTTCCGTCAGGCGCTCGCGAGATAGCCGGTTCGATATCCGGCGTTGTCTCCGCACTCACCTTCACCTTCGAACCCCATTCGTTGTCCAGCCACGGCATCGCCCAGATGTCCCAATTGCCGTCCGTCTGCTCCGACCAGATCAGCCATGCTTTCCCGCTTGAATCCGTCGCCGCTTGCGGACGCCACAGATCCTCCCACGCATGCCCCACATTGATCAGCCGGGTCCACTGGCCGTTCTGATAGCGCCGGAAGTTCAACTCCTCGCGCCGGTCGTGATAGCTCGACCAGACCGCGAAGAGCGCGCCGTCCGCGCTCGCGCCCAGGGCGGGGAAATCGTGCTGCCGCAGCATCGTGCCCGAAAGATCCGTCTCCGCCGGCACGCGTCGCACTTCCATCCTCCCGCCCAGGCACTTCGTCACGCCCAGCGCCATCGGCGCAAATTCGCAGGCGCCTTGCGTTGTCTGCACGCTCAGACGCGTCGCTTCCGTGCCGCGCCCCCGGATCAACAGCCCTTTGGGCAACACCATCCTGCTTCTTGCCGCGGCGCCCTCCACGGGAGAACTCGAGAGAATCTGTTCCACCTTGGTCCGCGCCACCCAACCACCTTGCGGCAATACCCGATCCGGCAGTTCGAAGCGATATCCTTTCAGGTTCCAGATATCGCCCGCGGAGATTTGCAGACTGCCGTCCCATGCCGCGGGCTCGCCGTCGCCCACCCCCATCAGCACCAGTACTTCCCACAACTCTTCCTCCGGCGTGCCGCCGGGTTCGGACGCCCACGCGCCTCCATACGCCAGGTCCTGCGCCGCGCGCTGCGCTTCATTGGTGGGAGCCGGCTGTTGGGCGCTCATCCAAACCGCGCCCGCGGCGGCGATTGCCAGCGCCAGAACGGTTGCCATCCGGGGCTTTGTCATGTGGCCATTCTATCGCCGCCATAATTGCCTCGAAGACTGGTCAGAAAGCGCGCTCGGCCGCTGCTCCTAGAATCGAACTTTCATGCTGAGCTGCATCACCCGGCTCGGGGGAGATGAGAGATTGCGGCCGAAGTTGACGTTGTTGATGCGGTTTTCCGGCGCGCTGAAGTTCCGGTGATTGAAGAAGTTCGTGCCGTCCGCGCGAATGTCCATCTGTACGCGCTCGCTCAGCCGGAACGGCTTAGCCACGCTCAGATTCCACAGGCTTATGGCCGGCGAGCGGAACGTGCCGCGGCCCAGGTTGCCGCCGCGGACCATCGAATAGGGAAGCGGAGCCTTTGTCGTCGAAAGGGGCGTCACCACGATGCCCGTGCCATCGATAGGTGTCACAAACGTCCGCCAGTTCCCCGTTACCGGGTCCAGGCTCAGCTTGCCCCCGCTTCGGTAGTCCGGGCGGTCGGTGGCCGCTATCCCATCTCCGTTGCTGTCCACGCCGGTAAGGATGCTGAACGGCAGTCCGGATTGCCACATCGACACGCCCGCGATTCGCCAGCCTTCGACGAAGCGGTGGCCCGGCGTCTGCCAGACATAGTGGATCACGAACCGGTGGGGCACTTCAGTCAAGGTTCGCGAGTAATCCGCCCGCAGGTTGGTCATGACTTGCACGCGATAGATCGGATCACCTGTGACGCCCAGGCTCTTACTCCAGGTGTAGTTGGCGCCAATCAGCAGCCCGCGCGAAAAACGGCGATCGAACTTCACGTAGCCTGCGTTGTAGTTGCTGTATCCCACCGAGTCCGTCACCATGCGCACGCCCCATTCCGGATGCAGCCGGCGCTGGTTGACACCCGGAATCACGCTGGAATTTCCGGCGGCAATGACACGTTGAGCCTGCTCTGCCGTCAGACTGGCTGGGTTACGATCGCCAATCAGGTTCAGATGATAGGTGCGGCTGCCCATGTATCCGAGTTCCACAACATGGACGCCCGCAAACTCGCGCTGCACCGAGAAGGCATAGAAATGCGTAGCCGGATTCTTTCCGCTGGTGGCGTAGTTGTTGTAAGCGGCTCTCGGATCGAATCCCGGCGCTGCTCTGGCAGGCAGCGCGGGGTACTCGTTGATCAGTTGCGAGGCGTCCAGAGAGACCGCCGTGCTATAGGGATAGTTGTTCTCCACCCCGAGAAATCCGGAGGTCTGTTCGTAGAGAAGGCTGTATGCCACACCGAAACCGCCGCGAACCACCGTGGCATGGTCTCCAATCACACGACGCAGCCAGCCCTCCTCCGCTACGGGGCTGTATGCAAGTCCGAGCCTTGGGGCGAGGTCATTGCGATCAGGCCGCACCGGCGGCTGCACGCCGCCCGTCACCATTTCCGGCGTTGCGGCTCCGAACAAACCCTCAGGGACATTTGCGATCTGGTAGCGGGCGCCAATGTTCAGTATCAGACTGGGACGGATTTTGAAATCATCCTGCACGAAGTAGTTCTGCCGGATGGAAAGAATGTTGCCGTAGAAGGGCCGAAGACGCAGCACGGCGCTGTCTGCCCGGTTATTGAAGAAATTCGGGAAGGCGTTGAAGGTCCACGTGCTCTGCTGGGGCCCGGACATCGTGTCGTCGAGAAAGATCAGGTGGCCGCCGAACTTGACCGAATGCAGGCCGCGGGTCCACGTCAGGATCTCCTGCGCCTCGTAGCTGTTTCGTGGCCGTACGAAAGGAACACCTGGGTCCGGCCCGAGGTTGAACATGCCGGAGACCGTCGTGCTGACCGTCGAATTTCCTCGGGCCATCACGCTGTCGGCGCGGCGTGATGCCGAAAGCCGCAACTCGTTGACCAACGCCGTCGTAAACATGTGCGTCTGCCTCAGATTGTGAAGTTGCTGGCGGATGTCTTCGGAAGACGCGAATCTGGCGCCGAAGCTGTTATTTGTGTTCGGCCAACCTAACGCTACAGGCGCCGCATAGAGTCCGGACTGAAAGCGGTACGAGAGCATGTCCTTATCGGATAAGCGGTGATCGAGTCTGAGTTGAGGCCTGCGGAGATCGCTGCGGCGTACGATCCCGATGCGCGTAGTGCCGAACTCCACCGGTACCCCGTTCAGGTTGATTGTCCGCACCGAGTCATATCGCTTGACCTGCCCGTATATCTCCGGAAGAAAGGACAGCGACGAGAGGACCTCGGCGCGAGCCTGCGGTGTCTGGCCGGCCGCAAGGGGAACCTTCTCGAGCACGCCATATCCCGAGGGCGTTGGAATCGTCACCGCAGCAATACCATTGGCGCTGATCCCCTCGCGATGGGAAACGTTCTGATGCTGCACGAAGAAGAACGTGCGGTCCTTTCGAATGGGCCCGCCTGCGTTTACTCCTGCCTGGTGCTCGTTGAAGCGCACGTCCGGAAGACCGGCGTATTTGTTCGCGAGCGTCTGCGCCGACATCCAGTCCGCCCCATAGTAGTCGTAAACCTCCCCGTGGAACTGATTGTTCCCGCCCCGCGTGAGAACCGACACGTGAGCGCCTAGCCCGCCGCCGAATTCGGCGGAGAACGAATTGGTGCGGATCTGCACCTCATTCACGGAATCCGGGTTGGAATTGAACGAGACAAATTTGAACTGTGCGTCACGGTTGTCCATTCCATCGAGCGTGATCTTGTTGAACTCCTGATGCACGCCGTTCGTGCTGTAACGCAAGGACGTGGAGTCTGAACCCGTCATCACTGTACCCGGGGCGAGCAAGGCCAGATCCGACACCTCCCGCGTTCCGATCAGCGGCACACTGGAGATCACTTCCCGCCCCAGCGTCCGCTCCACGGTAGGGGTAGCCCTCGAGAGCAGCGCGCCGGCAGTGGAGCCCTCCACCGTAATCGAGGTGGCAGTGCCGGCTACGGTGAGCGCTTCATTGAGGACCACTTCCTGGGCGGTAGAAAGTAAGATCCCCTCTAAGCGGATCGATTCGAACCCATCCTTCGAATACTCGAGAGTGTATGTGCCTGGCTCGAGGCCCACAAACCGGTACACGCCTGCCTCATTGGTGAGGCCTTCGAGCCGGATGCCGGTCGATTGCTCCCGCATCGCGATCTTCACCCCGGGAACAGGCGCTCGCGCGGAATCGGTTACGGTTCCGGAGAAGAAGCCGTGGGTCAGTTGTGCGTGTGCTGCCATGACGGCCAGACCCGCGCCAAGAAGTATGCGGTGTGAGTAACACATGGTGATTCCCCAGCACTGATCGGCAATGTTAGCTTACGGCAGCGCGATTCGAAAGACGAACCCCGTCAGCGTGCCCACGAACAGGTCGCCCGAAACCGGATCGCGCGCAATGGAATTCGGTAAAGGCAGTTTGTCAGCCAGCATCCGTTTTCCAGAACTGCCGACAAGTTGCACTCGTCCGGACGGCACGAGCACGTTTGCATAATCCAGAGTCACCTCGGTCACGGCAACGGAATCGGAAGAGAGGCAGGCCATGTCCACAACCGCGGTCAGGCCATCGGCCCAAGTTGTGACTACACCCGTGTCAGGGTCGATCTGTCTGAGGGATGCCTCTCCCTGTGGGAACGGCGCTTCTGTCAGAAAACTGACCAACAATTTCCCCTCTCTGCCGCAGACGGCGGATGGTGTGTTGTTCACCTGCTGATCGCCGCGGGACATGGGCGTGAACCGGATCAACGTGAGACTGCGGCCCGTGTCGAGGGCGATTTTGCTCACGGTCTCACTGCTGGCGTCCGTGACATAGAGCGTCTGGTTGGCTTTGTCCAGGAATAGCCCCGTCGGCTCGGATGTCCTTACCGCAAAACCGGGCGCAAGAACATTGCGCACGAGTGGCCGGTACGCCGCCAGCGCCCGAATTCTGAGATGCGCGTTGCCGCTCGCCAACTCCACGTCATAGCCGTCGAGCAAAGCCCAATGGTCCACAAGCGTCAGCGTGAACGGCCCCTGCACATCGTCAATATCCGCGGAAAACTCCAATCGCAGAACCGAGCTAAAGATTGGCGACGACGGGCCATTCGGGTTGATGCCATGGTCCGGAGGTGTTCCGATCGTTACGTCACCGTCACCGATCGCCAGGTAGAGCACCCGGCCATCGAGGGCAATCCCCTTCGGACCCCAGGGAATGGTGTAGTGCGCCAACCCCGATGGCAGCCCTTCCACCAGGCTTCGGCGTGTTCCATCGCGGTCAAGGATGGAAAGCCGGCCGGAATTGGGCTGTTGAGTCCCGCCCTCGCTCACGATCAGGCTGCCCCGCGCCGTGAATGCCAAGCGCTGCGGCGCTTGCAAGCCGCCGGCAAACGGCGTCTGGGCCTTCGCCGTGATGGCGATCGCCAGGAAAGACACGAATAGCATGGTTCGCCGCTGATACATAGTGATCCTCCCTTGATGGTTTTGGTTGAATTCAGAACGCGGGTGGCGCGATCTCGAGCAGCAAAGCAATCACCGCCCAACACGTTCCCGCGGTAGAAATGAACTGATGGCGGCCGTAGGGAAATCCGGAATCGACGAACGGCTGCGCCGGAGCCGAGCGGGAACGCACAAACCAGGTTCCGTCGTCCTGCTGCGTGCGCAGAAGATAGTCTATTCCGCGCAGCCACGCTTCGTCGCCTCGTTTGAGGGCCCCCGCCGCCGCGAGCGCGAACAGTGTCTCTCCCGTCGAATAAGGATCGCTTTCGAGCGTCTCCGTTTGCCCCCATCCTCCTTCAGGACGTTGAAGATCGAGTAGTTGCCGCGTGGCGGCCTCTACTGGCTCGCCCCGGGCGCCCGCCCAAACCAGACCCAGCGTGCGCATCACTTTGTCCTCAGTGCTCTGTGGCACTGACTCCATAAGCCATGTCTTGGCGCGCCCGATAGCCTCCCGGGAGCCTGCATGAATCCCCAAGGCCCGGATGCTGAGCGCGGTTGCCGTGAAGGAGTTCCCTTCAATCGGCGGACGGCGGGCCCCGGTTCCCCAGCCTCCACCGGGATGCTGAAGCTTTTGCAAGTACAGATTCAGATCATCCACAGCAGACTCGCTGGCTTGCCCGGCCGCCGAGGCAGCTACCACTACGTACGGGATGGCCGTACCGGCGTCGGTAATCCGCGCCCTGCCGGCCGCCAGTTCGTCATGGCGATCGCGGTAGTGATGCAGCAGGGCTTCCCGGGAACGCGCGAGCCAGTCCTGGTCAATTTGCATTCCAGCACTGCGCGCAGCGGTTACCGCAAGCACGGGTAGCGACAGGTGGTGGCACGAGGCGCACCCCGCCGCCTTCGTGAACCGTTCGGAACTCGCCTCGACCGGAGGCAGCGCCTTGGCAACTCTCTCGCGAATGATCCGGTCGTAGGAAAGACCTGCCTTCAGCGCGGCGCGAGTCATAGTGCGATTCCCCGAGTTGATGGCGGCCGAGAGCAGGTCCCTGCCTTTCGGACCTGTTCCGTTTGCGGAAGCGCCGGCTTTCAAGATCCGGTCGACTATCTGCGGGGCAGTGTCATCCGCATATGCCGCCAGGAACAGCAAAACGCTCGATCCCAAGTCCGCCCCCGCATCCGCGAGAGCTTGGAAGATGTCCGGACGGTTCATGATCAAAGGGAAAGCAATCGGAGGCATCTGGTACTGCTTGCCGGCATTCGGGTCAGCACCGGATTGCAGCAGTCTCTTGACGGCGCCCAAGTCTCCCACCGCCGCGGCGCGTACGAGATCCGTTTGCTGCCCGTAGACGGCCGGCGCCAGCGCAATCAGAATCACCGTGAATATGAAGTAGCTTTTGGAACTCATTTGCATCCCCTCTACTCAATTGAGCGCGAAATACCGGAAGGATCGCTCAGCGATTTTCACGCGAACAGGCAGCCAGGAGGGAGGCCGCCTGGTGTTCGCGCCGGTCCCTATAAGAACTGGCGGGTCCCCACTTCGTCCAGTTTCGCCACACGTCCAGGCTCTTCTCAAACCACTCGCAAGCCCCCGGTGAACCCCGGTGGAGCGCGCCCAATCGCTCATAGGCATCAGCCAGTTCACGGCGTGGAAGCATGGGCTCGGGCCTGCGTCCCAGTTCCACCTGCAACACCTCGATCCCCCTACGATACGAAGCGTCCGCTTGCGAACGGTCTCCGGCGGCAAGCCAGTAGTCTCCCCACCGCAGATGAGTGAATCCTTGCGGCTCTCGAAACGAGTTTTCAATCTCGGAGGCTCTCGTCAAGTGGGCTTTTGCCTCCTCCATCCGCCCCAATCTCAGCAACGCGGAGGACATCTCCGCGTGGGTGCGCGCATTGGCGATTCTGCTGGGGCGGTTGCGTGTCGACTTGGCGCACCAGGCGTCTTGACGTTCGATTGCCTTCGCATACGCCGCGGCAGCCTCTGCCGGATCGGTTTCCTCGAGAAACTCACCCAGGGACCGGTACCGCTAGGCAAGCAGGATCTTTGCAAACATGTCCGCGGGGTCGCGCTGAAACACAGTCTCATGGCGCATGAGCGATTGCCGGACCAGCTTCAGCCCTTCGTCGCGCAGCCCCAGATTCAGGTGGAGTGGATTCCCCAGCAGGTTGCCGCGAAGAAAAATGACCTGATCAGTGGCTATCAGCCCGCCCAGAAGCCGTTTGCCATCATAAGTCACACCACTGTATTGTTTCTCCGCGCCGTCAATATCTCCCTCGCATTCGAGCGCGGACCCGATGCCGAACCGCGCGAGGACATCCCGCTCGACGCCCGGCCGGTAGCGATAGATCTTCAAGGCTTCCCGGCAGCGCCCGAGTTGGACAAGCGCCCCTCCAATATCGCCCGGGATCGTGAAATGTTGATTCGATCCGTAACCCGTCTCCGGATATGGATCGGATGCGCGTAACAGAGGTTCGGCTTTGCGCGCCCAACGGATCTCGTCTTCGTAATCGCCGGTTCCCCAACTGCACCAGCCCAATTGCTTGTAAACCTGGCCGAGTTGATGTTGTACATCGCGATTGCCAGGCTCCAGCCGCAGAAGCGGCTCCAGAATGTCGCGAGCCTTGCCGGCGTTCTCCATGCACCCGTCGAACTCACCCAGGTTGGGGCCGTCCAACGACCACTGCAAGCTCGAGACACGAAAGTAGCCCACCCCAAGATCGAATTGGAGCGCGCGATCGTTCGCCGCGTCTTTGGACAGCGCATCCAGCATCCGCACGGCGCCGCCGATCAGGTCTTTCGCCACTACAAGCGCTCCGCGCGTCTGTTGTAGTCTCCGGCTGATATCTCTCACCACGAGGTTCGCGAACCCATGCGCCGCATGAAACCGCCGCTCCGCCCGCCGCGCTTGAATCGTCGATACGACGATACCGGCAAGCAGGCTGATCATGGCCGCCGTTGCCGCCAAGACAGTCCAGAGGTTGCGCCGCAGGAACTTGCGGGCACGATACAGCGCTGCATCCCCGCGAGCCAAAACGGGCAAGCCGGCAAGATACCGCCGCACATCCTCGGACAACTGCTCCACCGTCGCATAACGGCGTTCCGCGTCCTCATGACGCGCTTTGCCGATGATCTGAGCAACCTCGTAGGACGCCCTCACACCTTTCACAAGTTCTTCGAGAATTCTGCCCAGCGAATAGATATCGGTCGCCGTCGTAACCAGGGCGCCCGCCTTCTGTTCCGGGCTGGCGTAGTCGGGTGTAAGGAGCCGCTGCTCCGGAGCTGTGTGGCTCGTGTCCTCGCTCGACAACAGCTTGGCGATGCCAAAATCCAGGAGTTTCGGGGCGCCGGTTTCAGCCGTTACCAGGATGTTTGCGGGCTTCAGATCGCGGTGGATCACCAGGTTGCGGTGCGCGTACTCTACACCTTCGCAGACTTTCCGGAACAAGTCGAGGCGCGCATTCAAGTCCATGGTCCGGGCATATTCGAGTAGCGGAGTGCCCTCCACATATTCCATCACCAGGTACGGAAGCCCCTCTTCCGTGGCGCCGCCGTCCAGCAGCCGCGCGATGTTCGGGTGATCGAGACGGCTCAGAATGCGGCGCTCCCGGCGGAAGCGTTCCACCACCTCATCCGTATCCAGTCCGCGCTTGATGAGCTTGAGTGCAACCGGCCTTTAGTAGACGTCATCCTCGCGCAGGGCCTGATACACCGAGCCTATCCCTCCGCGGCCGAGCACGCTCGTGATCCGGTACGGTCCAATCCGGCGTCCGATCACCGTCGCGCTCACTTGCCGCGAAAGACTCTCTGCTTGACGCTGGATTCCTGAAGCAAGAAACGCGCCTGCCCGCCCGTCGGCGGCGAGTAGCGACTCAACCTCGGCCCGTAGTTCCACATCAGCCCTGCAAATACGGTCCAGATACGCCGCCCTCTCGTCCTCCCGCACTTGGGAAGCCGCGTCGAAAACAGCCTCCACCTGCCGCCAGCGTTCCGAGGTCATATAGAAATGAGCGTAAAGTCGTCGCCAGATCGCTCAGCTACGTTGTAAGTTCCCGGTACAGCCAGTTCTCCGCAAACCGAAGTTCCCTCCGGACCGTCGCCACGGAGATCCCAAGGGCCTCGGCAGTTTCCTCCACGCCTAATCCGGCGAAATAGCGCAACTCGATGGCCTGCGCCTTGCGCTGGTCTAAGTTCGCGAGCCTCCCTAGCGCTTCGTGCAAAGCGAGGACATCCACACCGGCATCGCCCGAAGATATTTCCACTTGGTCGAGCGGGATGCGCACGGCGTCCGACCCCCGTTTCAAGGCCGCATGGGCCCGAGCGTGATCCACCAGGATCATACGCATCAGGTGCGCCGCGACACCATAAAATTGCCTTCTACACTGGAAATCCTGGCTCTGATCCACCAGGCGCACGTAAGCCTCGTGTACCAGCGCGGTAGGCTGCAGTGTATGGCCGGGCCGCTCCCGTCTAAGATAACTCTCGGCCAAGTCCCGCAATGTCTGATAGACCAACGGCGTGATCTCGCGGAGCGCAGTTTCATCCCCGCCGCTCCATCGCCGCAACAGAAGCGTCAGATCTCCGGATTGTCCCAGATGGTCGATTCCAGTAAGTATACGTCACGGGCGCGCCGTGCGCGTTGTCAAGGGGGTGCGGGTCAGACTGCGCCTGTTCCCGATTCTCGTTACTTCACGTTACTCAACGCGCATGCGCGCGATTGACCGAGAAGTCAGCGCTCGGACCGTGACACACCGAACAGCTTTCGCCGAGCGATGTGGTCGCTCCCAGCGCGTGCGAGGTCGTCTGAATAGCCGTGTGGCAACCCGTGCAAGCCGCCGTGGCCGGGCCCAGGGGGCTCACATATCCGCCTGGGTTCTGCACGTCGCGATTCGTCTCCGGCAGCGGCAGTTGCTCGCTGTCGTTGACGTGGCACTTGTCACAATTCCGCCGGTCGCCCGGGTACTTCACTTCTTCCCGGAAGTTCGTATTGCCGAAGATGAAATCGTAAGAAAGATCTTCGCCCGTATGAATCCGGTGTATGAATTGCGAAAGCGCGATGCCGGCCTGATTCGCGCCGGTGGTGAACCCGCCCGGGTTGTGGCACAACGAGCAGAACTCGGTTTGGTTGCGCGATCCGCCGTGCATCTGCAGGGACACGTGGCAAACGTTGCACTTGGCGATGTCCACCACCTTCCGCCGCGCCACTACGGGAGATCCGTCCACGGAGAAGTACTTCACTTTGTTCAGACCGATGTCGCGCGCAACCTGCTCCTTCTGCTTGCCGGGAAGCAGCGTGACATTCTTATAACCTTGGATACCGGCGGCGAATGTTCCCTTGGCGCTCGCCGGCAGCGCGTTGGTCAGGGTCCAGGCGTACACGCCGTCACCGCGCGCCGAGGCGTTTCTTACATCCTCCGCTGGCGGGATCCCGTAATAGTCCGTGGTGGGGCCATTCACATACAGCCGCAGTTGGTCCATCTTCGCTGCATCGAGTGGATTTCCCTTCTTGTCCTTCACTGAGAAGGTGACGGTCGGCTTCCCTCCCGCTGTGGCGCCGGTTACGTCAAGAATCTCAAAAACCACTCCCGGCAGATCCCTCGAGAACCGCGCGATCGTATGCGCGCCTTTGACCGAAGCGTCAAACTCCAGTTCTCCTTGTGGAGCATGGCAAGTGGCGCACTGATTGTCGCTCGTCAGCGCCTGATCGATGTGGTTCTTCCCTGTGGCGAAATCCACATTGTCGTGGCAGGATCCGCATGCCGCGCGGCTCGGCTTCAAGTAAGCCGTCTTCTGCGCCGCGCTGCTCGACTGGTCATGGCAAACCTCGCAGTTGCGGGTATCCGGATAAGCGGGAAACCCAATGTCCGAAAAATCCGTATTGCCAATCCGGTACTTTCCCCCGGCAACCACGCTCGGCAGATTCTTACTCGTGTGGATCCTGTGAATCATCACCTTGAAATCCACCGTGTTTCCAGTCACCGCATCGGATGTTTGCGGCTGGTGGCAGATCACGCACAACTCCACGCTGCGCCGGTTGCCGCCGTGCGCCGACAAGGGGTCGTGGCATTTGTTGCACGTCTCCGTACGCACGACATCCCGCGTCGCCGTCACTGGGGAGCCGTTCGGAACGAATAGAAAAACGTCGTCGTCGCGGCTGGTTCCCATGTCGAAATCCGTCAGGTTGCGGCTGCCATACACGCCGATCACATGTGTCGCCGCGCGGTCGATGTTCGCCGGCGCCTTGTTTGCGAACTTGTACGTGTACTCGCCGTCTCCCGCCATGGTGAACGTGCCCGTGTTCTCGCCGGTTGCCTGCGTCGCCGTTCGTCCGGAAGCGGCGTCCGTCCTCTGCCGCGTGATGTAGGAACGGTATTGTGTTTCCCCGGCAGGAATGGCGGCGATCAGAAAACTAATGCTGATCGCGCCAGGCGTCGTCATGCCAAGCCGGTCCAGGCCCACACCGTTCGGGTCCGTCACCTTGAAGCGTGCCGTCACCGTACCGTCGCCGGCGATGTCGGCTCCCGTGATTTTGAAAACAAGACCGGGCCGGACGAAGTTCACCAACTTCTCATCCGCGTAGTAGGCCTTGTCGTGAGTAGTGAGGCGTGGAGCGGCCGCGCTACCCATCAAATGCGCAGTCCCGATGACAACCAGAACGCACAGGAAAAATATAAATGCAAAGGGCGTGCCTACTTTGCGACGACGCTCCAACGACCGGCGGGGTAAAGCCGCTGCTGGTCCTGGTTGATATGAAAATCCCTATAGGAATCAAAGTGCTCACTGAGGTAGAGCGCGCGGAGTTTGAGAAGGGCTTCGGCCATGAGAGCCGTCCAACGCATGCCTGATCTCTCCATGCGATCTTTGATCAGGTTCTTGCAAGCGCCTTCG
>JADLBD010000268.1 GCA_020847975.1 Bryobacterales bacterium
ATCGCCGGGCAGGGCCTCGGAAATGATGGTGTTGTGATAGAGCACCATGCCCGCCGGCTTGACGTTGAACTTGAGGCCGCAGCCAGTCGGGACATGGTAGAGGACATTGCGGATGTAGTAGGCCGGGCCGCCATAGACCGGCTGCGCGCTCAGCCCGCACTGCGCGGCATTCACGCCGCGGTTGCGCATGATGCGGATATTGTGGACGCCGCCATCGGCCTCGATGAAGTCGTCCGCCATGAGGTGGATGTCGTTGTTGTAGAAGTCAATGGATGTCGCGCGGTGGTCCTCATCGGCATCCGGAGAGCCGTGGGTGCAGACGTCGATTCCGTCGTGGAAATAGGCGATATAGTTGTGCGCCACAACGTGGCCGGAGCCATAGACCTTGATGGCGTAGTAGCTCTTCAGCCGGTTGCCGCCGTAGATACCCGGGCTGTACCAGCCGAGGAGCCGGTATTGGTCGTCGCGGCCGAGCAGCACGTTGTCGGCGATATAGAAATCCTGGGAGCCTGCATACTGCGCGTTGATGCCGATGCCCACGTCTTCCAGGCGGCAATTGCGGACGGTGAGTCCCTTTGCGCCGAGCACGTCCTTGAGGCCCGCCTGAAAGGCGATATCGGCGTTGCGGATGGTGAGGCCCTCAAAGATGTGATAGTCGGCTGCCATCACGTTGAATAGTTCATGGGCTCCGTCTCCATCGAAGATCACCTCTCCGTCTCCCGCCGCGCGGATGACAATGGGCCGGCCGGGAGTGCCTTTGGCGGTGAGGACGTAGGTTCCATCAAAATCGAGGCCGAGCGCGTCGGAGTACTTGAAGCGGTCGCCTTTGTAGAGGCCTGCGTGTACGAGGATGATGTCGCCCGGGTGGACTCGCCGTTCGCTGAGCACCGCCCAGTCGCCATGGCCGGATCCGAAATAGGCCTCCTTGAGCCCGAGGAAGGAGGGCTCGTGCTTGGGAGTTTTCCAGCCGGGCGGATAGACATGAAGCACGCGTCCGCCCTGAGCTTCCTTCGGCTCGCCGCGGGTGCGGACCTTGGCGGTATGCACGGCCTCGCCGCGGACACCGTCCGGATCACGCATCTGGAAGCGGGCTTCGTATTCGGTGTCGGGTTCGAGGTCGAGAATGCTGCCCGCGAACATGTCCGGGGTGGTGTAATCGAGGCCGAGGTCGGGACGAGTCACTTTCTCGCCGCCCAGGCGGAAGAGGGGCATCCCCTGCTTCCAGGACTGCTCGCCTGCTTTGCGGTAGCTCACCTCGACCACAGCGTTGCGGTTGTCATCGCCCGCGATGCGCCATTCAAAGCCGAGGCAGATCAGTGTGGGGCGTTCCACGACGAATTTTTCCGGGGTGACACTATCCGCTGCCGGCAGAAAGGAGGTTATCAGGAAGAACAGGCTTCCGAAGCGCTTCAGTGCACGCATGAAGGAAGCTTATCACCGGCTTGGAGGACGGTTCACAAAGCGCACCCATCCGAACGCTTCCGGCACGTGGAAATTCGGTTTCGGAGTGCTGACCGGCGACCAGGTGCTGTATTGCGCGTCCGTCTTTCCCCCGGCACGGTTGAGGTTGAGGCGCCAGGTATCGCCATCGTGCGGCGGCGTGTGGGCGGCGTCCTTCGCGAAGTTCCGGAAGGGAATGGCGATTTCGAGAATCCAGTGATCGTCATCGGGTGACTCGTCCTTCACCGGGAGGCCATGGTAGGAGGTGCGGTAGCGCACGCCATCGGGTTCCCAATGCCTGGGGCCGGCGTACCAATCGGCCTGAATGAAGTTGAGCATTGCGCCGATGACGTTGATCTCGAAGCCGTAGTTGTTGCGGACTTTGGCCGGATTGGGGCTCAGGAAGACTTCCGCACTGTCGTCGAGTGATACAGGTCCGTGCCTTTCCACTACTTTCGCGGAGATGTGTTTGTCATGGCAGTAAAAGCCGGCGTAGAGGTTTTCGTCATCCCAAAGCAGTTTGACGACGGTCTGCTCCCTGGCTCCTTCCTTCCACCAGTTGAAGTGAAAGTCGCCGGCGGCGGGGGCCTGCTGCCAGGCGGCTTCGTCCAGTTTCCCGTCGATGGTGATGGGCGAAGCGGCACGGTAGATGTCGTAGTGCGGCAGCGATTGGGCGCTCGCCACAAGGGCCGCCGGCAACAACAGGAGAAGTCTGCGCATCTTTATCAGCCTTTCGCTTTCTCGCTCAGAATCTCGCGTACGCGTCTGGCGACGATCATCTCTTCGCCGGCCTGCAACTCGTTTGCGAAGATACCGAGACCTTTCCATGCGGGTTGGAAGTGGGCCATGTCGGCGGCGGCAATCGACGGCTCGCCATCGTGGAGGCGCTTCACCATTTCCCTCACGGAGAGGCCGAGCTTCGCTTCGTCCCACTGTAGGGAGAGCCTGGGGGAATGGCTTGGATCGAGGTTCGGAATGAATTCCGACTTCACTGTCGGGAGACCCGCTACATGGTCCGCGACGCGAGAGAGCATTTCTTCGCGATGCCGGCGCTCAGCGGCTTCATCCTTGCGCAGCGCGACCTCGACAGCGGTAACCAGACCGGCAATCTCTTCCTTGCCCACCTTCGCAATGCGGGCGAGGTGGCTGTTTGGGGAACTGTTGGCATAGGCGGCTTCCACCAGGGCCTTGCGGCCCAGCAGCAGGCCGCTGCATTGGGGCCCGCGCAGTTCCTTGCCGCCGCTGAAGGCCACCAGATCAGCGCCCATCTTGATAAACTTGCGCATATTGTCAGCGGGCGGGATTTCCGCCGCGGCGTCGAGAATCAGGGGAACGCCGGCGGAATGCGCAATGGAGATCATCTCCGTCAGGTCCACCTTGCCGCCGGGAAGGCCATGGCTGATTACCATCGCCAGGGCGGCGGTCTTCTCGTTGATGGAGCGGCGCACATCGTCCGCCGTGACGGCTTCCACCAGATGCACACCCACCATGCGGAAGGCATGATCGTAGCCGTTGCGGTGCGCCTTCTGGATGACGATTTCGCTCTTCATGCCGGTGAGATCGGGGAGCCGGTTCATCTTGAGGGGATCGGAGCCGGCGGTGACGGCGCAGGTGGCGAGGCAGAGGGCGGCGGCAGCGCCGCAGGTGACGAAGCCCGATTCGGCGCCCGTCAGTTCGGCAAGCCGCTCGCCGGCCTTTTTCTGGAGCTCGTGAATCGCGACGAAGTGCCGTGAGGCTTCGTCCATGGCCCGTTTCACTTCCGGATGGAGGATGGTGCCTCCGAGCGTGGTCACGGTGCCGTAGGCGTTGATGACCGTGCGAACACCGAGGCGTGAGTAGACCGATGGGGCAGGTGAACCGGCTGCCTGGGCGGCCTGCGCAGCCAGAGGCAAGCCCGCCGAGTACAACATCCGGCGACGGGTCAAACGTTTTTGCATGGCACGATCATAACACCCGACAAGAGCAATGGGGCGCGCTACCATAACCTGCATGGCCACCACGCACGCCGTTCCCCTGATGAAGTCCGAGATTCTCCGCGCCTATGCCAGCAAGACGCCGGGCTCGCGCGCGCTGCACGAACGGGCCGAGACCTTGCTGAGCAATGGAGTGACACACGTCGGGCGGTATCTGTTGCCGCATCCCGTGTACATAGAGCACGCCGCCGGTTCGCGCAAATGGGATGTCGATGGGAATGAATATGTCGATTATTTCGGCGGGCACGGGGCTTTGCTGCTGGGGCACAATCATCCGGCCGTCGTGGAAGCGGTTTCGGCGCAAGTGCCCAAAGGCGCGCACTATGGCGCCTCCCACGCGCTCGAGGTGGAATGGGCGGAACTGATTCATGAATTGATCCCCTCGGCCGAGCGAATCCGGTTTACCATCTCGGGAACAGAAGCCACGCACCTGGGGCTGCGGGTGGCGCGCGCGTTCAGCGGGAAGCGGAAGATCATCCGCTTTTCGGGGCACTTTCACGGATGGCACGATCATGTCTGCTTCCCCGCGGGCGGAGCGCCGGGCATCATTCCGGGGATTGTCGAGGATACGATTATCGTGCCGCCGAACGATACGGCGCAGGTGGAAGAGTTGCTGCGGTCCCGTAACGACATTGCGGCGGTGATCCTGGAGCCGACGGGCGCAACCTTTGGCCAGATCCCCACGGGAGGCGAGGTGCTGCGTCAACTGCGGGATGCCACTGCGCGGCATGGGGTGCTGCTCATCTTTGACGAGGTGATCTGCGGCTTCCGGTGTTCCCGCGGCGGAGCGCAGGGGTTTTACGGCGTGAAGCCCGATTTGACTTCACTCGCCAAGGTTGTGGCCGGGGGGTATCCGGGCGCGGCGTTGGTGGGCCGCGCGGATGTGTTGAGCATGCTCGATTACCGCCAGGTGGAGGGTGATATCCAGCCGCCTGCGGTGCTTCATCAGGGCACTTACAACGCCGGCCCCGTCTCGGCGGCGGCTGGGATCGCGACGCTGAAGCAGGTGCGGGACACGGATGCGGTGGAGAAGGCGAAGCTGATAAGCGCCGCGATTCGCGATGGAATGAATGCCGTGCTCCGCCGCCGCGGGATCGGCTGGTGCGTTTATGGGGAGTTCTCGGATTTCCACATCTACTGTGGGAACGCATCACCCGAAGACATCTATGCCGGGCGCGTGCCGTGGAGCCAGCTAAAGGGCGGAATTTCCCCGCGCCTTGTGCACAAGATCCGCACCGGCTTCCTGCTGCACGGCGTGGACATCGTCGGCTGGCCGGGCGGCGTGGTTTCTTCGGTTCACACCGGGGAGGATGTGCGCAGGACTGTGGACGCCTTTGAAGCCACGCTCGAAATGCTGGCGGCGGAAGGCGAGTGGTAGAGCGCGTCAGCCTTTGAGAAGTTCCCGCACACGCTGAGCGACGATCAGTTCTTCGCCGGGCCGCAACTCGTTGGCAAAGATGCCGAGGCCTTTCCAGGACGGGCGGAAGCGGGTCATGTCGGCGGTGACGATGGAGGGCGTGCCCTCGCGTAAGCGGACCAGCACGTCGTTCACACTGAGCCCCAGTTTGGCTTCGTCCCACTGGACGGAGAGCCTTGGGGAGTGGCTGGGATCGAGATTCGGGATGAATTCGGTGTGCACGGTGGGAATTCCCTTGAGCTTGTCAGCTACGCGGCGCAAGATGGCTTCGCGCTGCTGTCTCTCGGCGGCCTCATCCCGCTTCAACGCGAGTTCGACCGCGGTCAACAGGCCGACGATCTCTTCCTTGCCCACTTTGGCGATCCGTGCGAAGTGATTATTCGGTGAACTGTTGGCATAGGCGGCCTCCACCAATGCTTTGCGGCCAAGCAGCAGGCCGCTGCATTGCGGGCCGCGCAATTCTTTGCCGCCGCTGAACGCTACCAGGTCCACGCCCATTTTTACGAACTTGCCCAGGTTCTCCGCGGGAGGAATTTCCGCGGCGGCGTCGAGAATGAGAGGCAGCCCCGCGGAATGGGCGATCTCGATCATTTCCGGCAACTGCACTTTGTGCCCAGTGGAATTGTGGCTGAGGACCATGGCGAGGGCGGCTGTATTGGAGTTGATCGCCTTGCGGACTTCGTCCGCGGTTTCCGCCTCCACCAACTTGACTCCCACCATGCGGAAGGCGTGATCGTAGGAACTGCGGTGGACTTTCTGAATGACCATCTCGCTCTTCATGCCCGTCAGGTCGGGAAGGCGGTTGATCCTGTCTTTGTCCGCTCCCGCCGTCGCGGCGCAGGTGGCCAGGCACAATGCGGCCGATGCGCCTGAGGTGACGAAGCCTGCTTCCGCTCCGGTGAGTTCCACCAGGCGCTCGCCGACTTTCTTCTGCAGGTCGTGAATGGCGACGAAATCCTGGGATGCCTCCTCCATGGCGCGCTTCACTTCGGGATACATCAGGGTTCCGCCGAGTGTTGTCAATGTGCCGTAGGCGTTGATGAATGTGCGCAGGCCGAGGCGCGCGTAGATGGATGGGGAAGGGGAGGCGGCTTTCGAGGACTGCGCGGCCAGGGGCAGAGCCGCCGCATGCATTATCCGGCGTCGTGTGAGTTTGGGTCCCATGCGGGTGATGATACACCCGAGTCAGATCCCAATCCAATTCGGGGTCAATTTCCGGTAACCCTGCTCGATGGCCCAGACGTCCAGCGTTTGGGCGGACAGTTCATCGGCCTCGGGCACGGCGCGCGGGTCCTTACCAAGGTCGATGAGATGGAGATAGCACCAGCAGGAATCGCAAGTCATGGTCTGAATTGCGGGGAAGGCATCCGTTGCTCCGAAGGCGATCTTATCGGGATCGGTTTCGCCGCAACCCGGGCACGTGGCGCGCGGGAACGGCCATTCGTGCCGGCACACGGAACAGGCGAGCGTGAGCGCCGATCCGTGCCCTTCCGGCCGCAGCACTCCGAGTTGTGGCGGATTGCCGCAGAGCGGGCATTCATTCTCATGCGGCGCGCGGCCGCGGATGGCGGGAGGCTCGAGTTCCGCCATCACGCGGGAGAACCATTCATGCGAGGCCGGCGCCTTGCGCAGCACCGGCGGCCCGATGCGGCGCACGAGAGCGCGGAGATGGTCGAGTCCTTCGCCTTTCGCCTGCCATTCGGAGATCGCCGCGGCGAACAGCAGGCCTTCCCGTGATTCCGGATATCGTTCAGCCAACAGCCGCGCCCGGGCCGCGCGCTCGAGGAAGCGGCTCAAGAGCGTGTGATCTCCCGGTACCACTTTGCATGATGGGAGGCGGCCCAGGCAGGCCGTACCCATCCGCGGAGCATCGCGCGCAAGGCGCCGGGAACAACGAGAGTGCTCATGTAGATGTGCACGATGATGCCGCCGAGGGAGGCAACGGCGGCGAGTGGGTGCACCAGCACCGCGGCCAGCCGCAATCCACGCGGCATCAGCTCAGGAAACCACAGTACGGCGCCGCTGAGAAACAGCACCAGGGCGCTCGAAGATTGCAGCCAGAACAGCATTTTCTGGCCCGCGTTGAACCGGCCGCTTTCGGGGAGCCCTTCTTCCTCATGCACGGCGTATTTGTGAGAAACCAGCAGCCACTTGCGGTCATCGGCGTCCAGTCTCATCTGCTTTGCCCAATTGCGGAACATCAGGGCGAGCAGGAGGGCAAAAATCATGCCGCCGATGGGATGCCAGGCACGGACGGTTTCGCCGCCGCCGAGGACCGCGGCGGTCCACCACATCCGGCGCGACCAGAGGGCTGTTCCGGAAAGCCCCGTGTAGACGAAACTGATCGCCGTCATCCAATGAATGAGACGTTCGTGCGCGGCAAAGCGCTCGAGGCGCGGTTTGGCATCCGTGGTTTTCATTCCGTTCCCAAGGCCTGATCATATCGCAACTCTCGCGCAAGGAAATAACTTGTCGTGTGCTACCATGCGGCGTTGAAGCCGAAATCAGTCGCCAGGCGGTATTTCATTCGGGGGCGCGTGCAGGGCGTGGGATTCCGGTACTACGTGCAGCGGCACGCCTCCGAGTTGGGAATTCGGGGCTACGCGAGGAACCTCGAGGACGGGCGTGTGGAAGTCTATGCGACGGGTCCGGCGCAGGCGCTTCTGGAACTGGAAGGGCTTTTGGCGAAAG
Source organism: Bryobacterales bacterium (assembly GCA_020847975.1). Lineage (GTDB taxonomy): Bacteria > Acidobacteriota > Terriglobia > Bryobacterales > Bryobacteraceae > CADEFT01. The sequence goes on from JADLBD010000268.1 coordinate 7,522, forward strand.
GACCGATGTGGTCCGACGTGCGCGGTGTCGAAGCCGAGGAGGCTGCTTTGGTAGAATACAAGTCCTTCCACATTGAAAGATAAATCGTAGCTCATGAATCTGAAAAACCTCATCCGCGAAGTTCCGGACTTTCCCAAGCCAGGGATCCTGTTTTACGACGTGACGACGCTGCTCAAGGACAAGGACGGCTTCGGCACGGTCATTGATACCTTCGAGGAGCATTACTCGGAAGAACGTGTCGACATCGTGCTGGGCATCGAGGCTCGAGGCTTCATATTCGCTCCGACGGTGGCGTACGCGCTGGGTACAGGGTTCGTGCCGGTGCGAAAGCCGAAGAAACTGCCCTGGCAGGTGGAAGCGATGGAGTATCAACTGGAATACGGCACGGACCGGCTGGAGATTCACAAGGATGCCATCAGGCCGGGGCAGCATGTGCTGATCATTGACGACGTGCTGGCTACGGGCGGGACTGCGGAAGCTGTCACAAAGCTGGTGGAGAAACTTGGCGGCACGGTGGCGGGCCTGGGGTTTGTACTGGAACTCGATTTTCTCAAGGGGCGTGATAAGTTGACCAACTACAACATCCATTCGCTCGTGCATTACTGACAGGGGGGGCTGTGGGCAAGCGATTTCTGCTCGGGCTGGTGGTTGCGGGTTTCCGCCATGCAGAATCCATTCTGGTCACCTCGCTGTTGGAGGAAGTAAAGCAGTGGCCGTTAGTAACCGGGTCAGGGCTTGCCCGGCTTGTCACGCCACATCCCGAGCATGTCGTAAAGATGAATGAGATGCCGTTCGATGATGGTCTCTCCGGCTCCGATCTCGATGCGCGTGGTGACATCCGCTCCGTAGCCGCCATAGGCGGCGGTCTTGAGGTCCGGTATGTAGCCCGGCCAAGCGCCTCCCGTTGAAGAGGTGTAGCCGTAGAACAGCGGATAGGGGACATCGGCGCGCTCCTTCCAGGCGCGTTGCAGCTTGTGCATCAGTTCTCCCGGCGTGGCGGCGATGGCGATTTCCTTGTTGATGAGCACGGTGGTGATGCCGAATTCAACGGATTTTTCCTTGTCCCAGCGGTCGGCGAAGCGGAGCGATTCGCTGCGCCATTCGATGGGATAGCGGTTCGGGGAGACGGGCTTCATCTGGCGTGCGGCATGCAGGACGCGCCCCGCAAGGGTTTCCCCCATCTTGCGCACCACGGTGAAATCCTGCTCCTCGTTCCCGGAGCGGGCCATGAAAAGCGGGTTGATGTCACCCGCGCCGCCCTGAACAAACATGCACTGCGTTCCGGGCATTTCGGCCTCGACTTTTTCCTGGAGAACGCCTGGGTAATCGGCGGAGAACTTGCAGTTGGTGGGTCCGAGCACGACGGCGTGAACGGCGTAATGGACCAGCAAGGCCTTTGGAGCGCCGTTTTCATCCTCGACGCGCAAAAGGACGAATTCGGGATCTACGGGGCCGTAGGGGATACGTTCGAGATTGTCGAACAGGGCTCGTGCGCGGCCGTCGTCGCGCATCAGCAAGCGGTTGTAGCCGAGGCGAATTTCGCCGCGGCCGATGGATAGGCGCGCTGGAAATAAGGACTCCGAGGCGCGTTTCACCGCGTCGAAGATTTTGGCTTCCATTTCCGGCGGATAGCCGTCCGGTCCCGGAGCCGGCGTCGAGTGGCTATGGGATGCGGACAGAAGCAGCAGCGGGATTCCGAGTTTTTCCTTCACCTGGCGCGAAAGCGAGGCAGAGGTGATATTGCCCAGATCGAGCGTGACGATTGCCATTTTGGTGTCGCCGGAGGCCAGCACCAGCGCCTTGGCGAAGAGCGGATCGTGAATTCCGTTCGAAGGGCCACAGCGGCGGTTGGCGTAGCCGTACATCGGCATGGAGGTAGCCGGAGTCAACTCGACGCGGGCCACTCCGGCGCGGAGCGGGAGGTCGGCGGCGTCCAGCCGGGCGAGGGCGAGCAGCAGAAGCAAGGAAGAAGCGCGCATAGCTCCAAACAAGTATAATCGCGTCACAATGGAGTCATGCTGCTTCCCGGGATGATAGGCTTGCTGGCGATGGCGTTGCCGGATGCCGTGATCGTGCGCCCCGTGGCGAACATGTACTCGGAGCCGAGCGAGGAGGGAAGCGTGGTCTCGCAGGCGATTTATGCCTCGAACGTGTCCATCCTCGAGGAGAAGGACGGCTGGATTCGCATCCGGACCGGGGATGAGTATAGCGGGTGGGTTCCGTCCGCCGGCATCCGCCGGGGCAAGTATGCGGCAAGCGGACGCGTGGCTATGGTGCAAAGTCTTGCCGCCCATCTTTACCGCGAACCCAATCTTACGCGGCATGCCCCGCTGGTGACCGTTCCCTATGAGACACGGCTCGAGGTGGTGGCGGAACCGGAGGAGGAAGACCGGCGCTGGCTCGAGGTGCGCCTTCCCGATGACCGTGCGGCTTGGGTGCAGCGCGGCGATCTGACGTTCGACATGCGGGTGCTGGACGTGCCGGAGATGATTACGCTGGCGAAGCGTTTTCTGGGACTGCCTTACACCTGGGGCGGGACGTCCAGCTTCGGCTATGACTGTTCCGGGTACACGCAGATGCTGTGCCGGCGGATGGGCAAGAGTCTGCCCCGGGATGCTCGTCCGCAGGCGGAATGGAGCGGCATGAGGGCGATATCGAAGGACGAGTTGCGTCCTGGAGACCTGTTGTACTTCGGACAGGCGCCGGGGAAGATCACCCATACCGGAATTTATATCGGCAACGGCGAATTCATCCATGCCACGGCCCACGAAAAGCCGGTGATCCAGATCAGCAGGCTGAGCGAGCCGCATTGGACGGAACTGCTGGCGGCGTGCAGGAGATGGAAATGAAGCGCAGAAATTTCTTGGGTGCGGCTCCGGCCGCCATGCTGGCGGCGGGGAAAGACGGGATCGAGACGGAGATTGTGCGGGTCAAACTGCGGCATACGTGGACCACGGTGATGTCGTCGAGTGATTACCGGGATACGCTGCACGTCAGACTGACGCGCGACGGGATTACGGGGAGGGGGGAAGGCGCGCCGATTGTCCGGTATCATGAGTCGGCTGAATCCGCGCGCAAGGCGGTGGAATCGGTCCGCGGGTTTCTGGGCACGGCCGATTTGCGGGCGTTCTCGAAGGTGCTCGGGGAGGTTTTCCGGCGGATCGATGGGGAGTGGGCGGGTAAAGCCGCCATCGACATCGCGGTGATGGATTGGGTGGGGCAGAAGCTTGGCGTGCCGCTGTACCGCTATTTCGGCCTCGATGCCCGCGACGCGCCCGTGACCACGTTCTCCATCGGAATCGACACGCCCGAAATCACCCGCCAGAAGACGCGCGAGGCGGCTGCTTATCCGGTGCTCAAGGTGAAGGTGGGGCTCGAGACGGATGAAGCCACCATCGAGGCAGTGCGCAGTGTGACGAAGAAGCCGCTGCGCGTGGATGCCAACGAGGGATGGAAGTCGAAGGAAGAGGCGCTTCGGAAGATCAAATGGCTGGAGGCGCACGGGGTGGAGATGATCGAGCAGCCAATGCCGGCGGAGATGTTCGAGGAAACGCGGTGGCTGCGGGGGAAGGTGAACATTCCTGTCTTCGCGGATGAGGCCTGCAAACATCCTTCGGATATTCCGAAACTGGCGCAGGCTTACGATGGCGTCAATATCAAGCTGGACAAGTGCGGAGGAGTGCTCGAGGCCTACCGGATGATTCAGATTGCGCGGTCGCTGGGGATGAAGGTGATGCTCGGATGCATGATATCGAGTTCGGTTACGGTGACGGCGGCGGCCCATCTTTCGCCGCTGGTGGACATGGCGGATCTTGATGGGAACCTGCTGATCGCCAATGATCCGTACCGGGGTGTCACGGTGAGGGAAGGGAAGCTGATTCTGCCGGACGGCCCGGGGCTGGGCTTGCGGCCGGCGTAGGCGCCTTTAGAAGCGCAAAGGGCACGTCCCGCGCCCCCAAAATACGAGGAACACCGCGATGATTCGCGGCGCGGGCGGGCTCCGTTTTGCGCGTGTTCCTTAGAAGATCCGTTCCTGGCGCTTGAGGGTGCCGAACGTGCCGATGTTGGCGATGGCGAAAGCCACTCGGAACTGGTTTTCGTTGCGTGTGCCGAAATTGAAGCGGCGGAACTGGAAAGACAGGCCGCAGCAATCGGAGTTGTAGGTGACCTGGGTGGTGGCGAAGTTCATGACTCCGCGGCTGAAGTCGTAGTAGGCGCTGAAGGCGGCGTTCCAGCCGCGCCGGCTTTCGTTTCCGATGCCGAACAGCCCGCGAAACTGGTTGTAGGAGGGCGAGAGCTTTTCGTCGTTCTTCACCAGGGCATGCCCGATGGAGAGGAAATAACGGGAGATGCGGGCATCGGCGGTGATGGAGGAGTTGGTGAAGCGCTTGAACAGCGGGTCGTAATCGGTGCGCCATTCGACGCCGGCGTTGCCGGTGGGAGAGACGCGCATGGCGGAAACAATGGGCGAATAGTTGCGCGGGCCGTTGAAATAGGCGTATCCGGAGAGTTCGGCGGAGGAGAGAATGACGTTGCGCTGATCGGAATTGAGCGCTCCTCCAAAGGTGGGGTCGAAGTAGCGCTTGTGCCAGACCTGCCAACTGAAGGCCTCGATTACTTCGCCGCTCTCTTTTTTCACATAGAAGCGGTTGGCGACGGATACTTCGGCCTCCTTGGTGTTGGTCATCAATTCGGTTTCATCGAAGTGGATGAGGTCTTTGAAGTTGTCGATGCCGCTGACGTAGTGGAAACTCGCGCGCGGTTCGATGACGTGCTTCATTTTCTTTCCCATCCATTTTGGGGCGTCAAAGGTTTTGGAGAATGATGGCGGGATGATATCGATCCCCAACTCGCGGGCGCTGCGGGTGATGTTCTGGCCACTGACGGTTTGTGTGGAAGGATCGATGGACGATCCGGTGTACGTTTCGCGGATGGAATAGGAGGGAAGGATGCTGAAGTCCTTCCACCGGATGGCGGTCATGATGCGCGGTTCGACGTCCATCCGCTGCACGAAAGCCCGGCTCTGGAATTGAGGCTGTGTCCGGCGCAGGAGTCCGGCGGTGGAATCGAAGGAAACCCAAACCGGCAAGACCTTGCTGTTGATGAGGCGGTCGCGCGAGTTGAACTCCACTTGAGGGAGCCTGCGGATGGTGATCTTGTCGCCTTCGGCCGGGCTTTGGAAGTTCTCCTTGCGCGAGAAGACGAAGTTCAGTCCGAAGGTTGACCAGTGCTTGTCGACGAAGCCCACGGACTGGACTTCCGAAAAGACGGCCTCATTGAAAGTTTCCGTGAAGGCCTGCCGGAAAGTGAATGAAGAAAGATAGTTCAGTACGCCTCGCGCATAAAAGCCGTGCCCCAGGTCAGCTCGCCCGTCCATGGTGATGAGGAAGCCGCCCTGTTTGATCAACTGTCCGTTTCCGGGGTCGTAGCCGCGGTCGTTCACCCCGTAGAGGTAGAAGTTGAAGTCAGAGCGCTGGCTGGGCTTGCCGCGGAAATCGATGGTGTGGGCAAATCCGCGCTGGGTGAACAATTGGGAACGGTAAGTGAGGTCGTAGCTGCGATTGATAGCCCAGTAGTAACCCGCGCCGATCATTTTTCCGCGGCGGGAGGAATTCCCGATGTTCGGGGTGAGCAGACCGCTGCGGCGCGGTCGCTTCTGGAGACTCTTGTAGAACATAGGAGTGTAGAACAAGGGTAGCCAGCGGACCTTGAACCAGGCTTTGTAGGCGATCGCCCGGTCGTTGGGGATGATGTCGAACTTGGGGGCGCGTAAAGTCCAGATGGGGTCGGGGAGTTTGCAGTTTGTGATAAAGCCCTGGTAGAGGATGTAGCGATTCTTTAGGCGTTCTGCCCAATTTCCTTGAAAAACAAGAGGATTAGTAGTTTGCAGAATGCCCGGACGCGGGTCGATCTTTGCGGGCGAGGTTCCCCGCACAGTGTAGAATTTCCCGGTTTCCTCGTTCAGGTTGTAGTCCGCGCGCTCACACCAAAGCTCCTCGTTTCCGGCGAAGTGTTTGAAGTGGACGTTGCCGCGGGCTTCCGAATCGCCGGTATCCTCATCGTAGTCCACCTCGTCAGCCTCGAGAAGCGCTTCCCGGGTTTCCAGCCGGACCTTTCCCCTGAGTTTGTAGACTGAACCCTCGCGCTCTTGTGTGACGGCAGAAACGAAGATCTCATCCGGTTCGGGTGCGCCGGGACGAAGCGTGCGGGAGGCGGGGGTTGGGGTGGTGGAGGCCGAATTGGGGATGGGACGGCGGAAGGGAGGGGCTCCGGGAACGGGGGCTTGAGCGCGGGCAGAGTTAGTACAGAAATAAAACAACAAGTTACAGAAAAAAATGAAGTGACAAATTGAGCGAACTGTGTTACTTAGGAATGAGGGGTACTGGAGAGGTCGGCGAGCGCGCTTCAACCCGCAACCCTAGCATGGTGGTTACGCGCAAAGCAAGCCTGCCTTTTCGCGACGGGACGCACTATGAATTGCCGCTACTGCGGAGCAGGAAACACAGAGCATGATCACCGCTGTGTGAGATGCGGGCGGAGGCTTTATCTGGCTTCGCCCCGGCCGGCGAGCGAGGCAGTGCCGGCGAGCAGGCTTTCGGTTGCACCGGTACTGACGCCCGAGCAACGTCACGTTGTTCGAAGTGAGGTGGAGCCGGCGCCGACGCTGCGGCAGGAGTCTCTTTTTCCTCCTTCTCCGGGTCCTTCTCGAGAACGGCTGCGTGTGGTGGAATTGCCGGGTGGTTCCGGCCGGCGGGAGGCAGGGCGCAGGGAAACGAGTGGCCGGGGAGCGTTGCCGGGAGCACGCACGGTTACCGCACGCGATCAGAGCCAGCAGCGGTTGGCATTTCCGGCGTCCCAACCGGACTATGTGCCCGCCGACTCATCGATCTATTGCGACGCTCCGGTAGCTCATCCGGTTCACCGGATGATGGCGGCGATGCTCGACGGAAGTATGATGCTGATCAGCCTGGGCATCTTTCTCATCATTTTCCATCTGGCGGGAGCGAAGGTGGTGCTGAACCAGACGACACTCCCGCTGTATGGTTTCATGGCCTTCGCAACGCTGGTGCTCTACCGGTTGCTGTGGTGCCTGGCGGGGACGGACAGCGTGGGGATGCGGTGGTCCGGGCTGCGTCTGATTTCCTTTGATGGAGTGATTCCGCACCGCGGGCAGCGGATGCAGCGGCTGATGAGTTCCTTCATCAGTCTGGTCGCCGGAGGTCTGGGGTTGTTTTGGGGACTGGTGGATGAAGAACACCTCACCTGGCATGACCACATGTCGAAGACGTTCCCGACACCGCGGGCGCGGCTGCTTCGTTATCCAAAGAGATAGGCGGTTTCCGCCGCACTCACATTTCCAGCACTTGCAGGGTGAAGCGCTCGGGGGGGAAAGAACTGACCGGCGCGGGGTTCTTGCTGGCCCAAGCCTGATAGGCGGAATTGCCGACGGAGTCTTTCAAATAGAACAGGAACTGATTGGAAAAGCAGGAGATGGGCGGGGGCTGGCGAAAGGTGAGGCGGAGCCCGACTGCCCTTTCCATATCGATTCCCTCGGTGGGCACGTCCTTATCCTCGAGAAGCTGTACAAAGCTGCTGCGGCCGGCGTGAGGCCACACGTCGCCGTGGAGCAGGTGGCGCAGGTCCTGGCGTGATTCGAAGGTGATCTCGCACTGGCGGATCCATTCGAGGATATCGTCGCCCCAACGCCATTGCAGAACCAGGCCCTGGTAGTTCTCGACGAGGTGGATGGCGAGGTCCATCTTGCGCTGGTCGAGGGCCAGCCTGTCTTCCGGGAGCGGGGAAGGAGCAAGCATATCCTCGCTTTCGACAATGCCGGCAGCCATGTCCATTATTTTGTCGAGTCTTCGGAAGTGGAGGGAGCGGTGGACAAGGAGGGGAGGAAGCTCATGCTGCTTTCCGCCGGGAATTTCCACGAACTTGCGATCGCCGATGATATCCATCACATCACCTAGCCTCTATCGAGCCTTCCACTATTCCCATCGACTGCACGAGAGGGAAACGTTAACGACGTATAACGGCTAATTATAGGGACGCGCGGGTTAGCAGACAAGTTCCACGACTGCCAGGGCGGGAAGGCTGCGACGTGGGAGCGAGTTTCTATAAAGAGATCGTTTCCTGCCGATAAGGCAGACGATGGCAGGAGTATGTGGTGATTCACGGCGGGATGTGTGAACTGGCGGGGACGGTGCGTTGTCACCTGCCCGAGGAGGTTGCGGCGGCGCGTCTGCAACTGACGCAGTACGGTGAGGAGATGCAGCGGTTGGCGGAGGAGGAACGGCGGAAGAGCGAGCAACTTCAGACGGCGAACCGTAAACTGCGGGAGTACGCATTGGAGTTGCAGGCGTTGGTGGACAAAGAGCGGCGCCACGCGGAGGAAATCCAGCAAGCCTGTTTCGAGACGGTGCGACTTCTCACGATGGCTTCCCCCTTCCGGGACAATGAAACCGGTGCGCACATTCAGCGAATAGGGGAATACGCTCGGGTGCTGGCATTGTAGGCGGGGCTAAGCAAGAAGGAGGTGGGGCTGATGGCTGCGGCTGCGCCTATGCACGACCTGGGGAAGATCGGAATTCCGGACAGGATTCTGAGGAAGGAGGGACCGCTGAGTGAGGAGGAGTGGATGGTGATGAGGCAGCACCCGCTGATTGGGGCCAGGCTTCTGGAGGGCGCGCGTGCCCCGTTGCTCGAATTGGCACGCTCCATATCTCACCATGAACGGTGGAACGGAACAGGTTATCCCTACGGGCTTGCGGGTGAAGAGATCTCCTTTGCGGGCCGTGTAGTGGCGATTGGTGATACCTATGACGCATTGCGGAGTCCCCGTCCTACAAGCGGGTTTCCCGCACGAACGTAGCTGCGAAATCATGTTGCAGGGTGATGGGCGAACGAACCCGAAACATTTCGACCCTGAACTGCTGTCCCTCTTCCGGCAAACTCAAGGGAAGTTCGCCGGGATCTTCGGCGCCATCCGCGAAGCGGAGCAGGATAAGGTTGAAGATGCTGTTGCCTTCGGGGTCTGATTCCGCTCCGGCGGCAGCGCTCACCTCTTGCATCAGCGCGGTCAGAACAGGAGTTTGCCGCCGATCTGGAAAGACCGGTTGCCGCTCGCTCCGGTGATGTACCCGAAGGTCGCGTTGCCGAAGCCGGTGTCGGGATTGTTCCAGTTGGGGGTATTCATGACGCTGAAGCTCTCCCCACGAACCTGGAAAGTGAAGCGCTCGGTGATCTTGAACGAGCGGAAGACGGAAGCGTCGAGATTCCACGATCCTGGTCCGCTGATTACGTCGAGGCCGAGATTGCCGAACTGCAACGGCTGCGGTTGGGCAAAGCAGTTGCTTGTCACCGTTGCACTGCACTTGGTGGGGTCGAACCACGGGGCATTGCGTCCGTTGCCCTTCGGCGTTTGGATGGGGCCGAAGTGATCGAGCGTATTGCCGTTGCCCGGGGCTCTCAGACCGCTCGCGTTGCCTCCGAAATTCAGCGGACTTCCGCTGAGAATCGAGAGCACGCCGTTCACCTGCCATCCGCCAAGGATCGCCGCGCTGGCGCCGGAGGTAGCCCAATGCTTGCCCTTTCCAAAGGGCAGTTCATATACGTAAGATTGAGTGAAGTTGAACTTACGGTCGAAGTTCAACCGCTGCCAGTTGCGGCTGCCGTTGATGTAGAAGGTAATGCCGCCGTCCTCCGATTGGTAGCCGAGAGCCTTGCCGTAGGTGATTGCAGTGGTCATGGAAAAGCCGTTGCTGAAGCGGCGGTCGAGTTTGACCTGCATCGAGTTGTAGCTGGAGGAATAGCCCACGTAACGAAGGTTGGTATCGGCAGTGCGTTTGAATGCCTGGTAGAGCGGGCGGCCGGCATTGTCGGCGCCAATCGTGGTGGAGGCATTGAGGTTGAACACCGCCGGTTGCGCCACGCCGTGATTGGCGACGTAGCCCACTTCCAATGCGAAATGCCGCGGGAGAGCCCGCTGCACGGCTACGTTCCACGAGGCCACGTAGGGTTCACGGAAACCGGTGTGAATCACGTCGTAGGTCTGGTTCAGATCGGCGTTCGTGATGACGCCGCTCGAGGGAATGACTGCCGGTGTCGGGACCGGGAACCCTCTGGCCAGAGTGGCTGTGCCGCCGTCGGCGAGAACCGCCGGGCAGAAACTGCACGCCTGGTTGAAAGCGTTATTCTGTTTCACGGGGAAGTTATACGCGTAAGTGTTGTCCGGGAACGGCGAGTAGCTGATGCCGAAACCCGCGCGAAAGACTGTTTTATCCGTGAATCTGTAGGCGACGCCGAGGCGGGGAGCGAAGTCCTTCTTGTTTACCTTCATCCCCAGGTTCGAAGGGTTGCCGCCCACTCCCGCAATCACCAGGCTGTTGGCGGCGGGGTTGTAGTTGGAGAAGCCGCCGTCATGCGCGGGCAGCGCCGGCGGGTAGAACTCCCAGCGGAGGCCGAGGTTGACGGTGAGTTTCGGGGTAACTACCCAGTTGTCCTGGACGAAAGAGTAGAACTGCCAGGCGCGATAGGCTGGAAACACAATTGGGAGATCGCGGCCGACCGAAGTGGGAAGATCCAGAAGGAAGCCTGCGAGGTTATTGCCGAAACTGGTGGCGGCGCCGGGGATTGTGGTGGTGGCGTTGCCGTACTGATAGCGGCCGCGCGGGCTGAACGTCTGGGTCTGCAGCAGGTCGTCGCGTACGCGGCGGAGGTCAACGCCCCATTTAATGGTGTGGTTCCGCAGGGTTTTCGTCCATGTATTGACGAGGTCGATGTTCGTCTCGGACCGGATCCAAGGCAGGCTCGCGGAGTAGCCAACCAGAGGGCTGGAGAAGTTCTGGACATCGATTCCCACAATGCCGCTGGTGAAATCGCTCGTATTCACACCCGGGACTCCCAGAGTGTCCGATGACTTGGCGCCGTAGTCGAACTGCTGGGCGTCATTCCGGTAGCGGCTGACCCCGGCGCGAAATTCCGTGATCAGAGTGGGAGAGAAGATGTGGTTGTAATTGATGGCGCCGTTGTGTGTTTCCTGTGTGCCGGTTCCCTGGAAGCCTCCGCCGTGTGGGCCACCCGCCAACCCGAATGCGGCTCCGTCGGTAGTCTTGGGGTTGGAGTAAGAGTAGCGCACGGAAATGCGGTCATCGTCGGTCTGATTGTGGTCCACCTTGACGTCGAACTGCGGCGTGGTGCGCGTGAAAGGGATCAGCGAGTAGTAGTTCTGGTTCAAGCCGGGGAGATTGGGTAGAGGAACGAGTCCGAGGATCTTGTTCGGGATGGCTTGAATGCGGCTTGCGGGGATGAGTTGGTTGGCGAATGGCTGGCGTCCACTGCCGTCCGGATTTCCGGTTGCGGGGTCGTAGATGATGGAGGTCGAGACACCCAGGTTGCCGGCGCGCTCATCGGCAGTTGGGAGAGTATAGCGGTCGACGGCGTAGCGGTGATCGGTTTGTTCGAGGAAGTCGCCGAAGAAGAACATTCGATTTTTGATAATCGGTCCGCCGAACTGGCCACCGAAGTAGTTGTAGACGAAATGGCTGCGAACGGGATCGTAGAATGCTCGAGCCGAGAGAGCACTCACCCGGTTGTACCAATACCCCTGTCCATGAAAACTGTTGGTTCCGGACTTCATAATGATGTTGGTGACGGCTCCGGTGGCGCGTCCCAATTCGGCGTCGAAGTTACTGGTCGAGATATCGATTGTTTCCAGGGCTTCGATCGGCGGAATGAGTACCTGGAGGAGACCAGTCCTTTCATTGTTGTCGACACCTTCAAATTGAAGGTTGTTCGCGAGGCGGCTCTGTCCATTCACCTGCGTGGATAGACTGTTCTGCGGATTGAAAAACTCCGAGTGCGGGCGGAAGGCGCGGGTGGTGCCGGGGACCAGGTTGAGCAGGACCTGAAAATTTCGTGAGCCGGGAGTGCTTACCGGCAGATTCTCCATCGTATGCTCTTCCACCTTTCGCCCGGTGTCGGAGCGGTCAGTCTGGAGCATCGGAACAGCGGCAGTGACTTCGACTGTTTCCGAGACGTTTCCTGGTTGCAGCGTCAAGTCTACGCGCACGGTCGTGTTGACGATCACGTCGACGCCGGAGCGAACGGCTTTACGAAACCCGGCGAGTTCGACCGTGACAGTGTAGGCGCCGGGCGGAACGTTGGCAAAGGAATAGTTTCCGCTTGTATTGGTCTCGGCCGACCGGGAGATGCCGGTTGCCGGTTCCTGGATCACAACCTTGGCGTTAGGAACAACGGCGCCGGAGGAGTCAGTAATGGTCCCAACGAGCGTGGCATTGACGGTCTGAGCCGGGAGCCACACGGCGGTGAGCAGCGGCAGCACGATGACTGCGCACAGCAAACGTGTATGTGTCATGAAAGAACCCCTCGATGGAATGGAAGGGGCCGATGGCGCGCGCGGCGTGGGAGACATGAATCGTAGACGCGGTAAGGTCAGTTAGCGAAGACGACACCCGATACACCAACGCAGGATCCCCTTACACGAGAAATAGCTTGTAATGAGTATGTGCCCGGGAGGGGAGTAAGTCAAGAGGAGAAGCAGTTTTACAGAAATCGCTCAAGCGCTCGGTTTTACGCGGAGATAATCGAGTCCTCGGACGCGTCCCGTATTGAGGCGGAATCCACGGATTTTCCCGGATGAATCGCGGAGGAATTGGAGGTTGAGGGTGGCCGACCGATATCGATCAGCTTGCATCGGTTCGAGCACCGCGATCTGCTCTTCGTGCTGTTCCAGGTTCAACATCCCATCCACAATGCGCACCGTCATGGGCGACTGCGCCTCCTCACAGTAGTAGTCGCCCTCGAAAGAGGGAAGATCCGCGGGCCTCTTACGATCGAGGGTGACGCGCTCGTAGTCGACGCGTCTATGCGATTCCGATTCGATGCGAAGGAACCGAGGCTCATCGCGCTCTCCGGCTTTCTCAAATTCGATTTCGAAAGAAAGTGGCGACTCGGCGCGGAAGCGCATCGGAGTTTCGGGCCATAAGTCGATCTGAAAGCCCTGGAACAAAGCCAGGAATCGCCCGCCGCCGTAGACGATTTGCAGGTAGTCTCCGGAATTCCTGTCGCGGAATACGCCGGTCTTGCGGCGAAGCTCAGCCGGCGTCACCTTCGGGCGCGCAGGTTCAGCGGCGGGCCCCATCCACGCATCGGCCACACCGCGGGCGAGGCGGCCGGGGTCGGCATCGCTGGTGTTGCACAGGCAGGCGACGCCCAGTTTTTTCGACGGGATCCAGAGCAGTTCGCTGCGGTATCCGCGAAGACCGCCGACATGGCTCACAATGTCGAGGCCGCGATGCTTTTTCAGCATGAGTCCACGGCCATACTCGGCGGAATCGCCGCTGTTGAGCACAGCCCTCGTCATCATTTGGGAGACAGCCGCGGCATAGGGCTGCGGCGGTTGTGCGATCACACCGATCCATTTCAACGCGTCTTCGATGTTTGTGAAAACCCCGCCGTCGCCGGCCACATCGAGCGTCGCGCTGTTGATGCGGTATGCGCCGGTTTTGCCCATAGTGTAACCGGTGGCGCGGTGTGGGAGCAGCGCAAACCGGTCGGTGTAGTAGAGGGTATGACGAAGGCCAAGAGGATCGAAGATCCTCTCCCTGGCGAAATCCGGGAGCATGCGAAACGCAGCCGGGCGCAGAATGTGCGCCAGTAGAAAGTAGTTCGAATTGCTGTAGAGGAACTCGTCTCCAGGCCGGAAATTGAGGCCTTTCTGGCGGAGGAGGATATCCCACACTTGCCGATCGGTGAGGGCGGCGTCCTCCGGCGGGGCGCTCAATGTCCAGAGGCCGATGTAGTCGCGGATGCCGCTGGTGTGCTCGAGCAGGTGGCGCACCGTGATGGGTTGCATGTAGGCCGGCAGTTGGGGCAGCCACTTGCGGATGGGGTCTTCAAGTTTCAAGGCGCCCTGGCCCGCCAGAAGCAGAACCGCCATTGCCGTGTATTCCTTGGAGGTGGAGCCCAGATAGAACATCGTGGAGGGGGAGATGGGGACGGCGAGTTCGAGGTTCGCCATGCCATAACCCTTTTGATGGACTACTTTTCCGTCCTGCAACACGCCCACGGCACAACCGGGGGTGTCCGGTTTGTGGAAACGGGAAAACAGGTGATCCGTCAGTTCGGCTGGAGTGGCCGCGGCTAGCTGTGGGGCCATGAGAAGCAGGGTGGAAAGGAGAATACTCACCGGCGGCTCACAGGGGCAAGCGGATTCGAAGGGGTGGAGGGCGAGTCCATATGAGAGAAGTATACAGTTTCGAGGGAGGAGAAAAAGAAGGTCTTGACTTTCACTTTTTGTTCGCCAACAATAGGGACATGGCCCTTACTCGAAGGCAAAAAGAAGTCCTGGATTTTATCGCAGGATTCGTGGAGGAACACGGATATTGTCCCAGCTATGAAGAGATAGCCACGGGGCTGCAACTGGCTTCCCTGGCCACGGTGCACAAGCATATCCAGACACTCGAGACGAAGCAATATCTCCGTCGAGGGTTCAATCAAAGCCGGTCGCTGGAATTATCTTCGGCATACTTAAAGGAGTTCAAGCGTCAAAAACCCGAAACTTCGGCACGGCTGGAGATCGAGGTGCAAGGCAGAATCGCGGCCGGGACGCCCGTGGAAGCCTATGCGGGCAATGAAACGCTGAACTTTTCGGAACTGCTTACTGACCGGGACCTTTACGCTCTTCAGGTCCGCGGGGAATCCATGATTGAAGATCACATCTGTGATGGAGACTACGTACTGATTGAGCGCACTCCCGACGTTTCCAACGGCGACATTGTCGTGGCAATGGTCAAGGACACGGAAACCACTTTGAAAAGGTTCTACCGGGAGAATGACGGGATGGCCCGGCTGCAGCCGGCGAACGCCGGCATGCAGCCGATTGTTGTGCCGATGAACGATTTACAGATACAGGGCAAATTGCTGGCTGTTCTGCGGAAGTACAAATGAAGCGGTCGCTATAGGGCGGCGCCGTTGAGGAGATGCCGCTCGGCACGCAGCCAGTCCTCAACGGCATTTCCATCCTGGCCACCCCGTTGCTCCCAGAAGGAATAGGCAAGCCTTGCAATCTCGTCGTGGGGATAGGCGCAGGTTTCCCTGGCAACCGCCTTTGACAATGTACCGGCATTGGCGGCAGCGGGCGTTACCGCAACCGCTGCTGGTTTCATTTTGCGCGTGCGCGTGGAGTGAGACTTCTTCTCCTTCGCGGGCGCCGCTCTGTCGGCCAAAGCCTCCGGTGAGGGGACTTTGATCGTCGCTTCAGTCGAGTGGGGGATTCGTTTCTTAGCCATAATTGAAAAACAACAACCTCCGAACAAACGATTTTTTCTATTATAGCAAGGGCTGAAACATTTTCGGTGTATTGTGTTTTGTGAGGGAAAGATCCGCGGGCTCCGCCGGACGGTCAGTCAGTTCTCAGGCCGGTTTGATGCCCACCACCATCGAGTCCGGTCCCACCAGATGTTCTACCCGTGTCCCGGTGAAACCTGCTTCGCGCATCCACGTCATGCAGTCCGCGCCGGTATAGTCGAACCCGGCGGGAGTCTCGATCAGCATGTTGAGACTCATCAGCAAGCCGAACGCATTCCTCGAGCGGTCGTCGTCGATGATGCTGTCATAGACCACCAAAGCGCCCCCGGGATGTAAAGCATCAAACGCCTTGCGGATGAGCATGCGTTTTTCGTCGAGGCTCCAATCGTGAAGAATGTGCGCCATCGTGATGACGTCGGCTGAAGGAAGCGGGTCTTTGAAAAAATCTCCCGCGACGAAAGCGACTCGTCCGGCGAGACCGTTGGCCCCCACGCATTCTTCGAACACAGGGCCAACCTCCGCCAGGTCGAAGCCAGCGCAGGAAAGATGCGGGTGACGCCGTGCGACGGTTACGGGCAAGTCTCCTTGCGCTGTCCCCACATCTACGTGGCTGCGGTATCTATCCCAAGGGAACTTCTCCGCAATCGCAACATTGGCGCCGTGGCTGATGCCGGACATCGCCGAAAGGAATTCCTTCAGACGCGCCGGATCCGCGTAGAGAGCGACAAACGGGGATTCACTACCGGTGCGGGTTTCATTCTGGGGCATTCCGGTCCGCAGAGCTTCGGTGAGACGGTTCCAGAACCCGTAGAGGCGGTGGTTCGACATTTCAAGGACGCCGCCAATGTAGCTGGGTTTGCGGCGGTCGAGGAAGAACTCAGTCGATGGCGTGTTGGCGTATTTGCCATCGACACGCTGTAGAAAACCAAGCGCCACCAGCGCGTCGAAGAAGTCCTGGGCGCCGCGTGGATGCAGGCCCAACCGCGCCTGTAAGGCGGCGAGGTCCTCAGGGTGCATTGCCAGTTCGGTAAAGACTCCCATCTCGACCGCGCTGAGCAGAGTCTTGGATGCCCAGAATCCAAGACCCACCTGTAGAATGTGCTCCGGAGAAGGATGTTCTGTCACGTGTGGGCCGTTTTCCTGTTTCAGAATGGCATGTCTCGCCGGGCAGGCGTGATTGCGAATGCCGAGTTCTGCAAGAACTTGTATGGATTGATGGGATTCCCGTGATCGCGCACTTCGTAGTGCAGGTGAGGCGTGGTCACACGGCCCGAGGCGCCCGAGTAGGCAATGACTTCACCCAGACGCACCAGTTGGCCGGGCAACACGTTCGGCCTCGAGAGGTGTGCATAGTAAGTTTGCATTCCGCCGGGGTGATCCACAATCACGATTCGCCCGTAACCCGACATTGCGCCCACGTAGCTCACTGTACCGTCGGCAGTGACACGAATGGGGGTTCCCATCATGGCGGAGATGTCTACACCCGCATGAAACGCGCCGTCGCCGGAGAAAGGATCTGTTCGCTGTCCGAAATAGCTGAGCAACCGCCCTTGCAAAGGCCACAGGTTAGGTCTCAGGTTCACGAATAAGGCCGTATTGCGAGTGTGGCGGCTGATGCGAGCGGACTTGAGGAAGTCGTACTCCGCCAGAGTTTCGTGAAGGGTGGGAACCAGGCGTCCCTCCTGAACGATATCGGGAGGGCCCTCGAGTTTCCGCTTCAGACCATAGGCGAGCGAAACCTCGCTTGCGAACAACTGGAGATTGGCCAGTTGCTCGTTGGTTTGGTTGGCTGACTTTTCCAGTTTCTGATACTTGTTTCGGAGTGACTCCACTTCGGCGCGTAAGTGGTTGTAATTGGTGACCTTCCAAACCATTCGCAGATAGCTGGAGACCATACCGAAGAGGGAAAAAGAGCCAAGCAAAGCGAGCGCCAGAATGGCATAGACCGCATGGTGGGGAATCTGGATACGGCGGAGGCGCCCATGCAACGAGTGGGCTACAACGAGAATGAAGTATTGCTGCTTCATGAAAATCAGGAGAAAGCTGAGCTAGCCCCATTGAGAAGGATAGGGACTAAACACAACCTGCTGCAAAAAACTACGAGAGAGCGACTACACCTACCTACAACTCTTAGACGTTACCAGAACAGGCATAGTGTGTCAATCAGAAAGTGCACAACTGTGGCATTTCGACACACCTTAAAGAATAACTTATATGTACATGATTCAACAATAAGTTAGGGGTACAGACGAGTGATCTGCCAACTATGGTTCCTCTGTTTTGTGTAGCGGATCCGGTCGTGCAGCCGGTTCGCTCGACCCTGCCAGAACTCCACCCAAACCGGAGATAATCGATACCCGCCCCAATGTTCCGGCCGAGGCACTTCTTTGCCCGCGAATCGCGTTTCCAATGCAGCCACGCGCTCTGCCAGAATCCGGCGGTCGGCGAGTATCGCGCTTTGTTCGGAGGCCGCCGCGCCCACTTGGGCGGCCAGAGGACGGGTACGGAAATATGAGTCGCTTTCTTCCGGGCTCACCTTCGCGACACCTCCGTGAACGCGGACCTGGCGCTCCAATTCGTTCCAGTAGAAAACTACCTCGGCGTTCGGATTGGATGCGATCTCCCTGCCTTTCTGGCTGAGGTAGTTAGTGTAAAAAACGAAGCCACCCGCTTCGATTCCCTTGAGCAGCACCATGCGCACGTGGGGGGCGCCGTCCGATCCGGCTGTAGCCAGGGCCATGGCATTCGGCTCGCGCAACCCGGCATCCACGGCCTCCTGGAGCCAGGCGCGAAACTGGACGAGCGGATCCCCATCTACACTGGACTCTTCCAGTGGTTCCTCGCGATATTCCTGCCGGATGCGGGCAAAATCCATTTCCTCAGTTTAATTCGCATCCATCCTGCTTTTCCCGTTACCCTGGAAGAATGATGCGACACTGCCTTCTCGGTCTGCTTCTGACGGTTGCCGCTTCGAGCGCCGGGCAATACTCGAGCGAGGACCGGGAAGCGTTGGTTGGCCAATTGGCGGAGTCGAAGCGCAATCTGGTGATTGCGGTGGAGGGATTGAATCAGCAGCAGTCCACCTGGAAGCCCGATTCGGCCACGTGGTCCGTGCTCGAGGTGATGGAGCATCTGGTGCGGATGGAGGATTTTCTGTTTGGAATTCTCGAGGAGGCGCTGGAAAAGACGAAGCCGGTTGCCGACGACGTGAAGCTCCCAAATCCCGCGGAAATGGACCAGAGGATTCTGCTCCAGATGCCGGACCGCTCGGTGAAGGCCAAGTCTCCGGAACAGGGGCTGCCCAAGGAGGCTTATCAGAATCGTGACGAAGCCTTCCTGGCGTTCGCGCAAAAACGCGAGAAGACGACGGAGTTCGTTCGCACGACGAAGCTCGATCTGAGGCGTTACCGGATCAACTCGCCCTTCGGCGTCATCGATGCGCACCAGTGGCTGCTGATGGTGAGCGCCCACACGCAGCGGCATATCAAACAAATCGATGAGTTGAAGCGTCATGAGCTGTTCCCAAAGGCCGAGTAAGAATTACCTGCCCGGGTTGGTTCAACCATCTGCAAGTAGTTGAAAGATGAAGTCCCTTACCCTTGGCATGCTTCTTGCTATTCTCCCCCGTGGAGGGATCATGTATCGCTGGTTTGTTGTTCTCGTTCTTGCGCTCACGATCGCGGGCTGCGGCAGGAAGGCAGCCCAGGAAGCGGGATCCACCCAACCGGTTGCCGCCGAGCAACAGCAACCCGCGGCACAGCAACCCGCGGCACAGGCGCCCGCGGCACAGGTTCCCACGTCACAAACGGCGGAGCCACCAAGCCGGCAAACCGCCGCTGCCGTGCCGGCGAAACCGCTGCCTCCGCCTCCGGTCACGCTGCCCGCGGGAACCGTGCTCCGCGTCCGCACCACCACCACGCTCTCTTCGAAAAACAGCCAGACCGGGGACAGGTTCACGGCCACACTGACTGAACCATTGGTGGCCGGCGGCAAAGTGCTTGCCCCCAGAGGCGCCCAGGTAGAAGGCCTCATTGCGGATTCCAACCAGGGAGGACGAGTCAAGGGCAGGGCTCACATTTCCATTCGCCTCACCTCGGTGGATGTCAACGGAAGGCAGATGGCCGTTTCCACGGGAGCCTTCACACGGACGGCTCGCGCTACGAAGAAGAAGGATGCCACCAAGATCGGGATCGGCAGCGGGATTGGAGCCGTCATCGGCGCAATCGCCGGCGGTGGAAGGGGCGCAGCCATCGGCGCCGCCGCCGGGGCTGGAGCGGGCACAGGCGTGGTGTTGGGAACGCGCGGGGAACCAGCCGTCATCCCGAGCGAATCCGTGCTCACCTTCCGCCTTCGCAACCCGGTGACGGTTGCCTCTCCCCAGACGCGCGGCTAAATCCCGCACAATGCCCAAAGGGCGGTCTGCCGCCGCTCCTGATCGATGGCCGCGATTCACCGAGCGCTTTTTGCCGGCCAGCCATCGCGCCATCTCTCACGCGCGGACCGTGCCGCGCTGGCTGAATGGATCAAGGAGCATGGGATGAGAAGATTGTTGAGAGGAGTTTTCGGGGGCGTCCCGAGCATCCATGATCATTTCAGCCAGCTATAAGACAGATATTCCGGCATTCTATGGCGCGTGGTTTCTCAATCGCCTCAGAGCTGGTTACTGCAAGATGGTCAATCCGTACGGACGACAGGTCTATCGTGTCTCATTGAAGCCGGCTGACGTGGATGGCATCGTGTTCTGGACGAAAAATATCGGACCGTTCCTAAGGCATCTTCCCGTGGTCCGCGGCATGGGATTTCCATTCATTGCGCAACACAGCATAAACGGGTACCCTCGGGCGCTGGAAGCTTCCGTTGTGGATGCTCGCAAAGCGGTCGAGAACGCAGCAATTGTCCGTAATCAGTTCGGTTCGAGGGTTCTCGTGTGGAGGTACGACACAATCCTGCTCAGTTCTCTCACTCCGGCCAGTTTCCACGTCGACAACTTTGCTTCCCTGGCCGAAGGGTTAAGAGGCATCACCGATGAGGTGGTGATTTCCTTTGCGCAGATCTACAAGAAGACCAGGCGCAACCTTGACGCCGCCGCCGCGAACGCCGGTTTTGAGTGGATGGATCCGGCGCCGGACGAGAAGAAGCGGCTTGTGGCGGAACTCGCGCCTATCGCCCGTGCGAATGGAATGCAGCTAACCATCTGTTCTCAGCGGACGTTGCTGGTGGATGGCGCCGCCGAGGCGCGATGTGTGGATGCGCGGCGGATGGGAGATGCCGCAGGGAGGCCGCTTACAGCGAAGTTGAAGGGCAACCGTAAGGAATGCGGCTGCTTCGAGTCTCGAGACGTAGGCGATTACGATACATGTCCGCACGGTTGCGTGTATTGTTATGCGGTTCAAACCCGATCCATAGCACTCGAAAGGTACCGGCAACATGACCCAGACTCCGAATTCCTGTTCGAGCCTCGAAGCGAGCGGAGTCCCGGCACGGAATGGAGTGAAGGTGGAGACGAACCGCAGTTCAAGCTGTTTCCGGGTCAGGGCTGACAAGCCGTTTGGTGAAATCCTTTGGTCCGGCCCCCGCGCTGCTCAGCTCAAATTTGCCTGGGGCTCCGCGATGAACCGGTACCCCACTCCGCGTACGGTCAACAAGTGCCGGGGATGCGAGGGGTCGTCTTCGATATATCGCCGCAGCCGCACCATGAAGTTATCAATCGCCCGGGTATCGGTGTCCTCGTGCAGGCCCCAAACCTCCTCGAGCATCTTTTTGCGCGACACCGGAGTGCCTTCATGCTGGATCAGGTAACGCAGAACGTTGGCTTCCATGAGCGTGAGTGGAAACACCTGATCGCGGACATGCAGTTCCAGCCTGTCGAAGTTCACGGTCTTATCCCCGAACTGGAATTCGTCCGCCGGGGGCGCTTCCGTAACCGGCGCCCGCGGGGAAGCATCCAACGAGGCCCGCAGCCATTCCCTCCGCCGCAGCAAGCCGCGGAGACGGGCAATCAGAATGGCCAGTTCAAACGGCTTCGTAAGATAGTCGTCCGCGCCCGCGGCAAAACCTTTCAGCACGTCTTCCGGATGGCCTCGCGCGGTGAGCATGAGCGTGGGGACAAACTGTCCTTCCCCGCGCAATTCCGACATGACCGCAAAACCATCCTTGCCGGGCAACATCACATCGAGGATGACGAGGTCAAAACCCGAAGGCTGGGCACGCAATAGTTCGAGCGCAGCCTCTCCCGTCTCGACCACCTGAACCCGGTAACCTTCGTCCTCCAGATTGAACCGCAGCCCTTCGGCGAGGTGCTGCTCGTCTTCCACCACAAGTACTTTACTCATTATTTCTTCGCAATGGGAAGCTGGAGAACGAACGTGCTGCCACGCCCCGGGCCTTCACTTTCCGCCCACGCACTCCCCCGGTGCCGCTTCGCCACCGACCGCACGATGAACAACCCCAGCCCTGTCCCTTTCACACGGGATGCCATCGGCCCCGGCACCCGGTAGAATCTCTTGAAAATCTGCTTCAACTCAGACTTTTCGATCCCCGCCCCCTGGTCCTTCACCCGCACCTGGACGTTCCCGTCCACGGTTGGTGTTTCTACCAGCACGCGAACGTTCTTGCCCGAATACTTCACCGCGTTGTCAATCAGGTTCTGCACCGCCGCCTGGAGTTCATCGAGTTCACCCATCACGGTGACCGGAGGTCCCGGACGGTAGACCAGGCCCTCCGGCGGCAGACGGTGGAGATTCCGTGCCCGAGCGATGCAGCTTTCCACAACGCCTCCCATGTTGATGGGAGCCGGATGCAGTTTCTTTCCCGCGGAGGAAATACGCCCCGTGCGCAGGACCTGCTCGATGGTTCCCAGCAGGCGGTTGCTGTCATCGAGCATGATGCGGTAAAACTCTTTCCGCTTGGCCTCGTCCACCGCCCTCGTCTGCAGCGTTTCCAGATAGAGCCGGATGGAGGCCACCGGAGTCTTCAACTCATGCGTCACCGCATTGATGAAGGCGTCATGCTGTTCATTTCTGCGGATTTCGCGTACCAGAAAGATGGTGTTCAGCACCACGCCGGCGATGATCATCATGGTGAGCAGGACGCCGAGAACCAGCAAGATGCCGGTTCGCCAGTTCAGCAGCACCCATCCGATGTAGAGGATGAGGATGACGGAAATCAGCCCGATTCCGAGCGCAATGAAAAACGCGATGGACTTCCGCCGTCCTGCCACTACCATGTTTCCAGCTTAGTACGGCAGTGGTCACGCTTCGGGTCCGCTGGCGGAATCGAGATAGCTCCGGCGCACCATGATGAACAAACTTTCATTTTCCACCCCATCTTGATGCGACCGCCCTTCCCATGCTCCAATAAGAGTTACACCTTCCCAGAGGAGCATCCACCTTGAATCATGCCTTGCTCGCCCTGGAGGACGGAACCGTCTTCAAGGGCCGCAGCTTTGGTGCGCGCCGGCAGCGGTTTGGCGAAGTCGTCTTCAATACCGCTATTACCGGATATCAGGAAGTTTTCACCGACCCGTCTTACACCGGGCAGATCGTTTGCCTCACCAATCCCCAAATCGGGAACTATGGCGCCACGCTCATTGATTGCGAGTCCGGCAGTCCGTGTATCGAAGGCCTGATCGTCCGGGAATTCTCTCCCATCGCCAGCAACTGGCGTAGCGAGGAGTCGGCTAATGAATTTCTGGAAAAGCACGGAATCCCGGTGATTGCGGAAATCGACACCCGCAAGTTGGTTCGCAAACTGCGCATAGGCGGCGTCCTACGCGGCGTCATTGGCATGGGGGATGCGGACGCCGCCGAACTGGTGGAGCGCGCCCGGCAGTCTCCGTCCATGACCGGCCTGGATCTTGCGACAAAGGTCAGCACGCCGGAGCGGTATGAATGGAGCCAGGGCGTGGAGCCTTGCTCGCCGAGCGACAAAGTCGGCGCCGCCGCCCCGGTGGAGTTCCGTGTCGTCGCTTATGACTACGGGATCAAGCGCAACATACTGCGCCGGCTGACTCATTCCGGCTGCCGGGTCACGGTGGTCCCGGCCGGGACCTCGGCCGAAGACGTTCTCTCGCTAAACCCGGATGGCGTCTTTCTTTCCAACGGGCCCGGCGACCCGGAACCGCTCGAATACCAGACCGCGCAAGTGCGCAATCTGATCGGCCGCGTGCCGATTTTTGGAATCTGCCTGGGCCATCAACTCCTGGGACTGGCCATGGGCGGAAAAACGTTCAAGCTCAAGTTCGGCCATCGGGGGGCTAACCATCCGGTGCTGAACTACCGTACGAATCGAGTGGAGATCACCTCACAGAATCACGGCTTTGCCGTAGACGCCGATTCGCTGCCGGCGAGCACCGTCGAGCTCACGCATATCAATCTGAATGACCACACCGTGGAAGGACTGCGCCACCGGGAACACCCCGTATTCTGCGTGCAATATCACCCCGAAGCTGCGCCGGGGCCGCACGACTCGCACTATCTGTTTGACGAGTTCGTTCAACTCATGCGCGCGCACAAGAGGTAGTCAGGATGCCTAGAAGAAACGACATCCACCGCATACTGATCGTGGGCTCGGGGCCGATTGTGATCGGACAGGCCTGCGAATTTGATTACTCCGGCGCTCAGGCGTGCAAGGCGCTCCGCGCCGACGGCTATGAGGTGGTGCTGATCAACTCCAATCCGGCCACCATCATGACGGATCCCAACCTTGCCGACCGCACCTACGTCGAGCCTTTGAGCGTCGAATACGCCGCCGAGGTCATCCGCAAGGAGCGCCCCGATGCGCTGCTCTCGACTGTCGGCGGCCAGACCGGACTCAACCTCTCTGTTGCTCTTGCCGAAGCGGGCATTCTCGATAAGTACAACGTCGAGCTGATCGGCGCCAAGATCGACGCCATCAAGAAAGCCGAAGACCGCCTCCTGTTCAAGGACGCGATGCGCTCCATCGGCCTCGAAACGCCGCGCTCCAAACTTGTGAAAACCGTCGAGGACGGTCTCGCCTTTGCCGCGAGGATCGGCTACCCGATGATCCTGCGGCCCAGTTTCACGCTGGGGGGCACAGGCGGCGGAATCGCCTACAACCGGGAGGAGCTTGTTGATGTTCTCGAGCGCGGCATCGACCTTTCCCCTGTCCACGAAGTCCTCATCGAAGAGAGTGTCCTTGGGTGGAAGGAGTACGAACTCGAGGTGATGCGCGACCTTGCTGACAACGCCATCATCATCTGCTCGATTGAAAACTTCGATCCCATGGGCGTCCACACCGGAGATTCCATTACTATCGCTCCAGCCCAGACGCTCAGTGACCGCGAATACCAGATGATGCGCGACGGCGCCCTGAGCTGTCTGCGTGAAATCGGCGTCGACACCGGCGGATCGAACGTTCAGTTCGCCATCGATCCGAAGACGGGCCGCATGGTGATTGTCGAGATGAACCCGCGCGTTTCCCGAAGCTCCGCGCTTGCCTCCAAGGCCACCGGATTCCCCATTGCCAAGATCGCGGCGAAGCTCGCCGTGGGTTACCGACTCGACGAGATCAACAACGACATCACACGCAAGACTCCCGCCTGCTTTGAGCCGACCATCGACTATGTCGTGGTGAAGATCCCCAAGTGGCAGTTCGAGAAGTTCCCCGGCTCGGAGCCGGTGCTGGGCACTCAGATGAAGTCCGTGGGCGAGGTGATGGCTATCGGACGCACCTTCAAGCAAGCGCTGGGGAAAGGCATCCGCAGCCTCGAGACCGGCAAGTCTGCCTCGGCGGAAGTATTCGACGAGGACCTGATCCCCCAGCGCCTGATCACTGCGACTCCGGACCGCCTCGGCTACATCCGCTTTGCCATGGAGAAGGGCTATACGGTGGAACAGATCCACGAGATGACGGCCATCGATCCGTGGTTCCTTACCCAGATCGCCGAAGTCATCGCCCTCGAAAAGGAACTCGCTACAAAGACTCTCGAGACCGCCGATCAGGCTACTTTCATCAAGGCCAAACGCGACGGCATCTCGGATTCCCGAATGGGACGCATGTGGAACGCGAGCCCTCTCGATGTCCGCCGCAAGCGCAAGGCGCTCGGCGTGCCCGCCGTGTTCAACCGCGTGGACACCTGCGCCGCCGAGTTCGAGAGCTTCACCCCTTATCTGTATTCGAGCTACGAATCCGAATGCGAAGCCGAACCCTCGACGCGCAAGAAAGTGATGATCCTCGGCAGCGGACCCAATCGCATCGGACAGGGCATCGAATTCGATTACTGCTGCTGCCACGCCAGTTATGCGCTCCGCGAGTTCGCCCATGAGTCCATCATGGTGAACTGCAACCCGGAAACGGTTTCCACGGACTACGACACCAGCGACCGCCTGTACTTCGAGCCTCTCACGCTCGAAGAGGTGCTGAACATCTATGACACTGAAAAGCCCGATGGCGTCATCGTGCAGTTCGGAGGCCAGACTCCGCTGAATCTCGCGCTTCCGCTGAAGCGCGCCGGAGTTCCCATCATCGGCACGGACCCTGCCAACATCGACCTCGCGGAAGACCGGAAGCTGTTCGGCAAACTCCTGGACGACCTTGGAATTCCCTCGCCGCCCAACGGAACCGCCACCAGCGAGCAGGAAGCCATCGAAGTGGCCCGGCGCCTTGGGTACCCCGTTCTCGTCCGCCCCAGTTACGTGCTCGGCGGACGCGCCATGGTCATTGCCTACGATGAAGAGACCGTTCGCCGCTACATGCGCGAAGCGGTGGTTTTTTCGCAGGAGCGCCCGGTTCTGATTGACCGCTTCCTCGAGGACGCCATCGAAGTGGACGTCGATTGCCTTTCCGACGGCCGCGACGTGCTGATCGCGGGCATCATGGAGCACATCGAGGAAGCCGGCGTCCATTCGGGCGACAGTTCCTGTGTCTTGCCGCCGGCTTCCCTGTCCGCCAGTGTGAAGGAGGCGATTGAACGCTACTCCGTCCAACTGGCCCGCGCTCTCCAGGTGGTGGGCCTCATGAATGTGCAGTATGCCATCAAGGACGGCACGGTCTACGTTCTGGAAGTGAACCCACGCGCCTCGCGCACCGTGCCCTACGTTTCCAAGGCGACGGGTGTCCCGCTGCCGAAGATTGCCGTCGGCCTCATGCTCGGTAAGCGGCTCAAGGACCTTGCTCACCTGACGGGAGGACTCACCAGCGGAGTGCTTCCAGTTCCGATGTCGTTCGTCAAGTCCCCGGTCTTTCCCTTCAATAAATTTCCCGGTGTCGACCCTGCCCTGGGACCGGAGATGCGCTCCACCGGTGAAGTGATGGGTGTGGGCGTCAATTTCGGCGAAGCCTTTGCCAAGGCGCAACTGAGCGCCGGGACGCCATTGCCGGATTCCGGGTGTGTGTTCCTCAGCGTCAATGAGCGCCACAAGGCCGACGCGGTGGAACTCGGCCGCAAGTTCGCCGAATTCGGCTTCACGCTTGCCGCCACTCGAGGCACCGCCGCCGCCCTGCAAGCCGCGGGGCTGAAGGTGAAGACGGTGTTCAAAGTCAATGAAGGCCGCCCGAACGCGGTGGACCTGCTGAAAGGCGGCTCGCTCCGCCTGGTCATCTATACCACTACGGGCGGGCATTCCTTCAGCGACGAGAAGGCCATTCGCCGCATCGCCCTTATGTATCGCGTCCCCTGCATCACCACCATGAGCGGAGCCAAAGCTGCCGCCGAGGCCATTGCCTCGCGCCGCCGCGATCCGATCCGCGTTTGGACCTTACAGGAGATTCACGAGCGCCAGGAATCGGCCGCGGTGAGCTGAACGCGGCCTGACGAGTGGCCGGCTTATCAGAACTGAATGACGCCTCCCAATTGAAACGCACGCTGCGATTGCGCCAGGGAGTTGTACTGGCCGAACGACGGGCTGCTGATGTTGCGGTCCACGGTGAGGAAGGAGTGCTGGTTGAAGACGTTGTAGATCTCGCAGCGGAGTCGCAGGGCGATACGCTCCGTGATTGGCATCGTCTTGTAGACGTTCCAGTCAAAGTTGGAGAGGCCGTTGAGGCGATGAGTGTTGCGGCCGAGGGTTCCAAAATTTCCAAGAAGCGGTTGGCTGAGCCCGAGTATCGAGGCATAACCCGCAATCACGGCCGGGCTGCCCGCCGGGAACGGATGGAAGGCGAATGCGCCGGATGCGTTCGGACGGATGAAGCCTGCTGTATCGACCACGGATATATTCGGCACTCCCAGCCGCGGTCCAGCCTCGAAGCTGACGGGGAATCCGGCCCGCCAGGTCGAGACGCCGGACATACCCCATCCGCTTAGCGCGCGAGCCAGCACGCGGTTGGACAGCGTCTTTCCCCAGGGGAGTTCCCAGACGTGAGCCACGACAAGGCGATGCGGCAAATCGAAGCCGGAAACGCCCCGGTTGTCGCGCGCGTTGTAGGGGTTCTGGAGTTGCGTGCTGTCATTGGGAATGGCAGTCAGGGCGTCGGAGACGTCATCGATGGACTTGGCCCACGTGTAGGCCACATGCAGCGAGAGGCCGCCGCGAAACGGGCGGGAAGCCGATACTTCAAGAGCGTGGTAGTTGGAATTGGCCGAGTTGTCGTAGTAGTTCACTGAGTTGAAACGCGGGTCCTTGCGGCCGCTGGAGCGCGTTGCGGTACCGCTCAAAGCGGCATAGGAGGCCCGGAATTCGGCCGCGCGGGAAGTCTCGTCGTTGAAACTGGCAGCGGCGGCAGGCCGATTGGCGTTCAGGTTCAGCGGCCGCAGACGCTGCAGGAAATTGCCTTTTGTTCCCACATAGGCTGCCTTCAGCACGAAGTGTCGAGGCAACTCCCGTTCCATGCCGAAGCTCCATTGATGGACTTGCGGATTTTTCAGGTTCGGGTCGAGGACGGGAACGATGTTGCCGTAGTTCAGCACGTCATTCCGGATGACGCCCACCATCGTTCTTGCCTGCTGCTGCACGGCAGCCGTGCCTGCCACGAGACTGGCCCAACTGTTTGCGCCGGTGAAACTCGCCGCTCCGTTAAGGCTTGCCGCGGAGTTGAATGGGGGCAGGGAACGCTGGCTCGTGATGGGGTTCAGATAATTGAAATCGGAGACCAATCCGTACCCGCCGCGGATGACGAGTTTGCCGCCGCGCGGATTGTAGGCGAAGCCTATCCTCGGCTGCGGATAGACGTTGGCATGGATGGCGCTGCCGCCCGCGGTGAAGCATCCGAGCGGCCCGCTGCCCGCCGCGCCCAGGCTGTCGCGGCAGTTGAGGTCGAGGTTGGAGACCAGGTTGTTCACTTCCTTCACCGGACCGTACATCTCCATCCGGAAGCCGAGGTTCAACGTAAGATGCGGCGTCACACGGTAATCATCCTGAAGGAAGGCTCCGGCGAGCCACGTGCGGTGGCCTCGGAACGTGCTTCCGAACCGTTGGGAAAAGGCGCTCGGCCGCCCGCCGGCAAAATCGTCCCAATTGAGGAACGTGTACGTGCCGCGGGCTTGGGAATCGAAGAAGCTGTTGAGCTGATAGCGGTAGTAATCCCCGCCCATCTTCACGTTGTGAGCGCCCTTGGTCCAGGTGACCGTATCTCCTGCCTGCCACGTGTTCTGGATGCGCCCTTGTGGGGCGTTGTCCGCCTGCCCGAAGTTCGAAACCTCTCCATTGGCGAAGTTGATTCGCGGGCCGATGGGGACATCCGTAAGGAGGCCAAAAACCGGAGTAGTACGTCCGAAACCGGCGCGGAACTCGCTGATGACGGTTGAGGAGAACACGTGCGTCTCGTTGAGATTTGCGCTGTACACGCTATTGGTCGAGTTCAAGCCGAAGTTGTTCAGGTTGGTTCCGACGAAGGTGATGGAGGGCGCCGTGGCGTCGAGACCCGCGGTTCCGAAGCGGGCGTAGAGGCTGTCGCGCGCGGATAGCTGATGATCGATGCGGACCGAATACTGGTGGAAATCGGCGGCGTTTGGCGCACTCTGGCTGACTGTCCCTCCCGCGGCTGTTTCCGTTTCCGGCGCGGGAAGTTTGTACTTTTCGAGCAGTTTCTTCGATGTCGGGTCGGTCACTTTCGCGATCATGGCCGCTGCCGGCACGGAAGCAATACGCGTATCGCCAAGACCTCGCACCGGCACAACTTCGGCGGAAAGAAAGAAGTGGGTTTTGTTGCGAATGACGGGCCCTCCCAGGACGCCGCCGAATTCATTGAAACGGTTGACACTCGGCGAACCGCTGCGGTCAAACCAGTCGCGCGCGTTGAGAGCGCTGTTCTGGAAGTACTCATAAACCTCTCCGTGCAACTGGTTGGCGCCGGACCGGGTGATGTATTGCACCTGGGCGCCCGAGTTTCTCCCGAACTCCGCGCTGAAGTTGTTCGTAATCACCTTCACTTCTTTGAGCGAGGAGAAGTTCAACGGCCCGTTGTTCGTCGATCCCGTGCCGGCGGTGGAGATGTCCGTGGCGGTAATGTTGTCAATGGTGATGTTGTTCGCCCGGGCACGGTTGCCGTTGCTGATGAAACTCCCGGAATTGAAACTCGCCGGCGCCGGTACGATACCCGGCAGCAGGAGCGCGATGGCGTTCGGGTCCCGGACGACGGGGATATCCTGCACCTCTTTGCCGGCGAACGACTCCTGCCGCTGGGCGCTCTGCATGTCGAGCGGGCTCGCGGCGTCTGTAACGGTGAGTTGCTCGGTCACCTGTCCTAATTCGAGTTTCAGGTTGACCACGGTCACTTCCGCGCTGCGCACGGTGGCGGATGCGGCCAGGCGGCGGAATCCCGGCGCTTCCACAGTTATCTGATAGTCGCCGACTTTCAGTAGCGGGAACGCATAGCGGCCTTCCGGATCGGTCTTGAAGATCCGAGTTTCCCCGGTTTCGCTGTTCGAGAGGGTCACTTTGGCCTGGGCAACGGCGGCTCCGGCGGGATCTGTGAGCGTGCCGCGAACCTCGCCCGTGATCTGCGCAACGGCTGGAGTGGATGTGAGGAACAGGAGAATGAGTAAATGCACAGCTACTGCCATATTGTCCTAATCGGACGGGAATGGAGCAGGCGTCAGAGTAAATTTACGAGTGAAACAAGTTTACATATGTGACAATCTGTTGCTTCCCATTCGCGCTGCCAGACGCATCGCCGCTTTCATACTTCCCGCATCGGCGATGCCTTTCCCCGCGATATCAAATGCGGTTCCATGGTCGACCGATGTCCGGATGATGGGAATTCCAATCGAAACATTGATGGTATGTTCGAAATCCAGGAGCTTGATCGGAATGTGCCCCTGGTCGTGATACATGGCGATCACCAGATCGTAGCCGCCGCGGGCCGCCTTGAGGAATACGGTGTCTCCTGGAATGGGTCCCTCACAGCGGATCCCCTTGGCCTTCGCCTGCTCGACGGCGGGCACGATGAACTGCTCATCTTCAGTTCCGAACAAACCATGCTCTCCGGCGTGCGGGTTGAGGCCGCAGACGGCGACGCGCGGATCGGCGTATCCGATCAGGCGTACGGCGCCGGTGGCGAGTTCAATGGTGCGGAGGATGCGCTCGGATTGCAGGTCGCAGGCGCGGCGCAGAGAAACGTGCGTTGTCACATGGGCGACGCGGAGGTGATCGTTGACCAGCAGCATGCGGGATTCGCTGCTGCCGCACAGTTCCGCGATGAATTCCGTGTGCCCGGTGAAAGGGATGCCGGACATGGCCACGGCTTCCTTGTTCAGCGGCGCGGTGACCATGGCCTGAGCCTTGCCCTCGAGGCAAAGAAGGGTGGCCAGGCGAACATATTCGAGGCCGGCTTTGCCGCAACGGGCATCGAGGCCGCCAAAGGCGAAGTCCTTGGCGCCCTCGAGCGCGCCGGGATCCTGCCACGCGATTCCAGGTTCGGCTGCGAGCGTGTGGAGACCTGCGGGATTGATCATTTCGAGCGGCTTGCGGTCGCCGACGACGATCCAATTGGCCAGCGCCCGAAGGCTCTCATCGGCCAGCGCCTTCAGGACGATTTCGGGGCCGATTCCGGCCGGATCTCCCATGGTGAGGGCCACCGTTGGTTTCAAATCGATTCTCCTCTTAACAGCCGGACTGCGCCGGCCAACACATCTATCTGACCAAACCCGCCTGATTTTGTGGCGATGGGCAGCGCATCGAATGCGCCGCCGATCCAGACGCCCCACGGAATGCCGGGAATCTCTTCGCCGGCAAGCCGGATGCCGTCCGCGCCCAAATGGGCAGCGATGGCGCGCGCTGTATCGCCGCCCGCAATCAGAAGGGCGGAACGGGGCAAAGAAGACAAGAAACTCTGAACAGCCGCCGAGTAGAGAGAGTCCCGTTCGATTTCGAAAATCGAAACGCCCGCGAGGTTCTGTGCGCGCAGCAACTCGACTTGTGCGAGCGTAGCGGGGTTGCGAGACCCCGCAATCACGGCCACCTGCGAATGGCACGGCCGGAAGGACGAATCGGGCTTGGGCGGCAAGGACGCTGCAATCTTCTGCGCCAGCGCGCCCGAACCCGCGTAGACAGCGCCATCCTCAATGGTTGCGGGGAGTTCATCCAGGCACTCGAGCCATTCCGCTTGCGGCAGCCGCTGGCCGGTGTCTTCTCCGTGAACGAACAGCGCTCCCTTGCGGATGGTCCTGCCCATCATAGGGTGAGCCGGCGCAAGGATGATGCGGGCGGAGGGAAGGGCGTCTCTGACGGCCTCGAGTTCGGCGAGGATGTTGCCTTTCAGCGTCGAGTCCAGTTTCTTGAAGATACGGCGGCCCGCGGCGAAAGTGAGTGCAGTTTTGACGCGGGCGTAGGCTTCGGCAGGATCGAGGTGGCGGCTGGAAGTTTCAAAAACGGGAATGTCAAAACCAGAAAGAACGGCCGGCGCGTGCCCGTGAAGCCAGATGCAGGTGGAATAGCCGCGCGCCGCGAACGGGGCTCCGGCGTCGCCCGCACCCGTGAGGTCATCGGCGATGATGGTCCAATTCGCCTCCATGCGGTTATCGCAGATCGTTGAAATGGAGGATGGCGTTGAAGAGCATGTTGAACTCGCCGTGGTTCTGCCAGCGATAGCAGGGATTGGTGGCGAACATCAGGATGCGCCCGGCGCCCGCGGGGACGTCGACAACGGCGGCCTTATTCCGGGTTTCCGCAACGCCTTTCATCAGACCGCTGAGAACGGAATCCGCGGTTCCCGGAAAGCGCAGCAGCACTTCCTTCTTATCCAGATCGGGCACGGTGAGCAGAGGACCGTTGGCGTAGCGCACCGGGATTGTCCTGCCGGTGTAGCCGTAGAACAGCGGATGGGTGGGCTGCTCGATATCGGCATTCACGATGGGGCCGGGAGCATAGAAAGCCGGGGAGGGGCGAGCGGCATCCACGCGGGCAGCGAGACCGAAATCGGCCGGGAGCCAGCTTGCCTCGCCCAGCGTGATGAGAACGCCGCCGGCGTTGAGGAACTTCTCGAGTTCCGCGACGCCCGCGATTCCCATGCCGCCGCTGATATCGTCCGATTCGCCGTACATGCCGAGGTTCGTGAACTTCTCCGTCTTCTTGTAGGCGAGGATCTTGCCTCGTGCATCTACGTCATAGACGATGCTCTTTCCATTGCCGCGGCCCTGGCTCGGCATGAGGATCACGTCGTAGGCCGCGCGCAGATTGCCGCTCCTGATGCGCTCCTTGTAGATGAGATCGTAGGGGACTTCGAACTGATCGAGCGCGTAGCGCACCCAGCCCACATCCTGCGTGCTTCCCCAGGTGCTGAAGACGGCAAGCCGCGGCATCTCCACTTCGTGCCGCGGAACCTCGGGCACGGTTTCCAGAGAACTGGCCGGAAGGCCGAGTTCTTCCACGGCGAGTTTGATTCGCTGGTGAAGGTTCTCGTTCGGACCCTGGACGGGAATCAGCAGCGAACCGGCGGGGTATTCCACTCCCGCGGCGGCAAAGGCTTTCTCCGCGGCTTCAAACTTGAGGTCGCGCAAACGGCAGCGCAGCGTAATGAGGGCGTTCGCGCCGTAGTCCGGGATGACGTACGCCGAGCGCGCGGGAAAGCCGCTGAGAACGCCCTTCCATTCGAACTTCTCGACGGGTTGGACGGCGACAGCCAGCACCGCCTTGTCCTCGATCTCTTTGACCGGCACGTTGATCATCAGCCCCATCGTCCAGCCTGTGTCGTCGTAGGTGCGGAGGCTGGCGTCGGGGAAGGACTGTTTTTCGAGGAGGATCTTCGCCAGGCGGCCGTAAGGCTGGTCGCGCTTGATGACAAACGAACCTTCGGGGAAGCTTCCTTCCTTCACCTGAAAGCCGGCGGTGGCGCGGCCCACTTCGATGCCCTGGCGCCGCAGCAGATTCACGAGCAGCGCGACCCGGTTCATATCCTTCTGGCCTCCGGGAATCACGTATCCGAAGGGAGCCTGGGTGCGGCCGGACTCGATGGAATTCCGGCTCTTCTGATAGAAATTTTCGAGGACGACCTTGGGGAAGTTCGAGGTGAGTTGGAGAGCCGCGAGGACCGCCGTTTCACTGTAGTTGGTATTGTTGCGCATGGACCACTCGACCTCCGGGTAGGGCGGCATCGGCCGATACCATTCGCGCTTCGTGACATCATTCCCTCCGCCACGCCGGTCGGCCGTCACCTTGCGCTTCATCGTGTTGCCGCCGCCGTTGCCGAAGGTCTCATACATGCGCAGCATGCCATTGTGGTTGGACGACATGAAGCCGAGGTAGCCGGGGGACCACATGTCCACGAACGCATGCGTCCAGACACCGGGCATGCCGAAACGGGCCATGGTGGTGAGTTCGTAGTTGGCAAACCAGGGCAGTTCGGAATAAAGGATGGGATCAAGGGTGGGGTTTTGCGGGGATTGCCCGCTGAATGTGTAAAGGAAAGGCACCGACTCATGAAGATCGTGCATGATGGGCGGATGCCATTGCAGATACCAGGCGAGCAGGTTCCGCATGGTGACCTGGGAGTAATTGATATCACGGTTATTGTCGTGATACACGTACTTACCCCAGAAGGGCGGTCCCGGGAGGCGGTCGTCTTCGGTCTTTTCGTTGATCTTGTAGGCGTAATACCAGTCCAGGTAACGGTCGCGGCCGTCGGGATCGGCGACCGGAGTGATGGTGACGATGATGTTGTCGCGGACGCGCCGGATGAGATCGGAATCCTCGGCTACCAGCCGGTAGGCGAGTTCCATGAGCATTTCCGAAGGTCCTGTTTCCGAGCTGTGGAGGCCGCCCATCAAATGGTAGACCGGCTTGGCGGAAGCGATGAGTTCCTTGGCCTGAGCGTCGGCGAGGGCTCTGGGGTCGGCCAGTTTGGCGAGGGCGTCGCGATATTTGTCCAGACTCTTGATGGCCTCTTCCGAGGCGATCGCGATGACGACGCAATCACGGCCTTCGTCGGTCTTGCCGGTCTCGAGGATTTTCACGCGCGGCGAGGCGGCGGCCAGCGCGCGATAGTACTTGAGTATGTCCGCGTAGTAAGTGAGTTTCTGTGGAGTTCCGATGTGGTAACCAAGGATGTCCTTCGGTGTTGGCACGTTGGCGATCTTGGGGAGATGGTCGACGAGAGGAGAGAGGAACTCGGGCCTGGTGGTCCACTGCCTGACAGAGGCGGCGAAATCCGGATCCTCGGCAGGGGCGGTTTGGGACTGTGCCGGCAGCGTAAGAAACGTCAGCGCGAGAACAAGGATGCGCGTGGTCATCCTGTTAGATTTCCCCCTGCTCAGCCGGTTTTGTGGCAGAAAATAGACAACTTGCCATGCGTACCAAAATGATACCAAGCGCAACCGCCGCCCGGCCGCGAACGCCGCAATCGAACGATGCCCGGCAGTGTATACTGATCCGGTTTGCACAGGAGGCTTGGAACATGCGGTTCACCGCGATTCTGCTACTGAGCGTGTGCCCGTTGCCCGGCGAACTCCGCGATGTGGTGAAGAGCGCCGGGATCGACAAAATCTTCGCGCAGACTTCGAAATCGGCCGATGTTCTCGCCAAGACCAACTACGCCGTGCAATTTCGCGTCATCTCCGGTGCGGACGCGCGGGCCGCCAGCCAGGACGCCGGCGAGTTCTGGTTCGTGAGACGCGGTTCCGCCAATATCTCCCTCTCTGGCCGGCGCCACGAGGTGAACGCCGGCGATGTGGTCAACGTGCCGCGCGGCACGGAATATCTGATCCACCCAACCGCGGGCCGTTTTGAATTTGTGGCCGTCCGCGTTTTCCCCGCCACCCGCCGGATGCGCATCGGCATCGGAGCCGCTCCCGAACCGCATCCCATGCCCGATGTCGCTACCAAAGCAGCGATTGACGCGACGCTGGCCACCGCCGCTAAGAACGTAACACTTCATTCCGCCGGAGCGGTGCTGATCAACCATGTGATCTACAACGCCGCGCACGGCCCCTGGGAAGTCCATCAGACGTGTGACGACCTGTATTTCGTGCGATTGGGGACTGCGCGGGCGAAACTCGACGGTACGCTCATCGGCGGCAAGGAAGAACCGCTTGGCGAGATTCGCGGAACCGGCGTAACCGGCGCGCGCGACTTCACCATCGCGCCGGGAGACATGGTGGTGGTCCCACGCAATACCGCGC